>DASTGH010000568.1:0-10910 GCA_035719345.1 Anaeromyxobacteraceae bacterium | reverse complement strand
GCAGCCGAGCGCCGCGCCCGCCCCGGGGCCGCCGGCGCCCGCAACCACCACGTGAAGGCCTGAGGAGCGATCCCATGAGCACGAGCGCCGTCGCCGGCACCAGCAGCAGCACGATCTCCCAGGCTTCCCCCGCTGCCGCGGCCGCGCCGAAGAGCGAGCTCGACGAGAACGCGTTCCTCCGGCTCCTCACCGCGCAGCTCCAGAACCAGGACCCGCTCTCGCCCGTCGACAACCAGGCCTTCGTGGCGCAGCTGGCGCAGTTCTCGAGCGTCGAGCAGCTGCACGCCGTCTCCTCCCGGCTCGACACCCTGCTCATCGCCACCGCCTCGCAGAACCAGATGGCGACGGCCAGCCTCGTCGGGAAGGACGTCTCCTACCGCGCCAGCGCCGTCCAGCTCGACGGCCAGGCCGCGCCGGCGGTGCAGGTGAAGCTCGCCGGCCAGGCGGCGGTCACGGCCGTCGTCACCGACGCCAGCGGGCGCACCGTCCGCACGCTGGCGCTCGGCTCGCACGCGGCCGGCACCTTCGACCTCGGCTGGGACGGCCGCGACGACGCGGGCCGCCCCGTGCCCGCCGGCAGCTACGGGGTGAAGCTCTCCGCGCGCGGCGCCGACGGGTCGACCGTCGCCGTCGAGGCGCGCGCCCGCGGCCGCGTCGGCGGCGTCACCTTCGACGGCGACGCGGCCCAGCTGCTCGTGGGCGGCAACGCGGTGAAGCTCTCCGACGTCATCGAGATCACGCAGGGCTGAGGCGCGGGAAGCGCCACGAAAGGTACGTTGCCATGAGCCTCCTCACCTCCCTCGCCTCCGGCACCAGCGGCCTCTCCTCCGCCTCGGCGGACCTCGCGGTCATCGGCGACAACATCGCCAACGCCAACACCGTCGGCTTCAAGGCCGGGCGCGCCGCGTTCGAGGACACGCTGGCGCAGACCGTCATCGGCGGGAACGGCCAGATCGGCCTGGGCTCGCGCCTGCAGGCGGTGCAGAAGCTCATCACCCAGGGCGCCCTCTCCAACACCGGCGTCTCCACCGACCTGGCGCTCCAGGGGAACGGCTTCTTCGAGGTGCGCGGCACCACCGGCGACGGGCGGAACGGCACGTACCTCACCCGCGCCGGCCAGTTCACCGTCGACACCAGCGGCTTCCTCGTGAACCTGGACGGCCTGCGGGTGCAGGGCTACGCGGCCGACCCGGTCGGCAACATCACGAGCGCCCTCGGCGACCTGCAGGTGGGCAACGCCACCTCGCAGCCGAGCCCGAGCACGGCCATCACGCTCAAGGCAAATCTTCAAGCCGACGCGCCGCTGCCGGCGGCCTGGGACCCGCTCAACCCGGCGGCCACCTCGAACTTCTCCACCAGCGCGACCATCTACGACTCGCTCGGCAAGAGCTACCAGGTGCAGATGTACTTCGCCCGCACCGGCAACGGCACCTGGGACTGGCACGCCATGACGGACGGCGGCGGGGTGGTGGGCGGGACGCCCGGAGTCCCGGCGCAGATCGCCACCGGCGCGCTCACCTTCGACGCGGCGGGTCGCCTCACCTCGCCCCCCTCGGCGCCGCAGGTCTTCAACCCCCTCAACGCCAACCCGCAGCCGCTCACCTTCGACTTCGGCACGCCCTACGTCGCGGGCGGGACCGCCACCGGCCTCGAAGGCATCACCCAGTTCGCGAGCCCGAGCGCCAGCACCTTCGTCGGCCAGGACGGCTTCGCGCCGGGCGAGCTCACCAGCGTCCAGATCGACAAGAAGGGCACGGTGCTGGGCGTGTTCACGAACGGCCAGACGCGGGCGCTGGCGCGGGTGGGCGTGGCGCGGGTCGCCGCACAGGACCAGCTCGAGCGGGTGGGCGGGAACCTCTACGGCCTCACGCCCTCCTCCGGCGACGCGGTCATGGGCGCCGCCGGCGAGGGCGGCCGCGCCTTCATCTCGGCCGGCACGCTGGAGGGCTCGAACGTCGACATCGCCGAGCAGTTCGTGAAGATGATCGCGGCGCAGCGGGCGTTCGAGGCGAACTCGAAGACCATCACCACCGCCGACCAGCTCATGTCCGAGCTCATCCAGATGAAGCGGTAGCAGGCACGCCCCGTGCACTCGCCGCCAGCGGAGGCCGCATGATCGCGGTGACACGCCTCGACGGGAAGGAACTGGTCGTGAACGCGGATCACATCCTCACGGCCGAGGCCACGCCCGACACCGTCCTCCTGCTCACCAGCGGGCTTCGCCTCATGGTCTCGGAGTCGGTGCCGGAGGTGGTGGATCGGGTCGCCGCCTGGCAGCGGCGGGTCCGCGGCGCCCCCGAGTCCCGCGGGACCGTGCTGCCCTTCCCCCGGGCGCTCCCCGAGGAATAGCCAGCCATGGACATCACCACCATCGGCGGCATCGTCTTCGGCTTCGGGATGATCCTGCTCGGCCAGCTCCTGGAGGGCGGGCACGTCGGCTCGATCATGCAGGACACGGCCGCCATCATCGTCTTCGGCGGCACCCTCGGCGCGGTCGCCGTCTCCTTCCCGAGGAAGGACTTCATCCGCGGCATCAAGATGTTCAAGCTCGCGCTCCTCGAGCAGAAGGACGATCTCTCCGCGGTCACGAAGCAGATCGTGGAGCTGGCGAGCGTGGCGCGGCGCGACGGCGTGCTCGCGCTCGAGGGGAAGCTGCCCGAGATCCAGGAGCCCTTCCTCAGGAAGGCGCTCTCCTACGTGGTGGACGGCGTCGACGCGAGCGTCACCCGCTCCTCGCTCGAGGCGTCCATCGACGCCGAGCACGGCGAGAACATGGTGGGCGCCAAGGTGTGGGAGGCGGCGGGCGGCTACGCCCCGACCATCGGCATCATCGGCGCGGTGCTCGGGCTCATCCACGTCATGGAGAACCTCTCCGACCCGTCCAAGCTCGGCGGCGGCATCGCGGTCGCGTTCGTGGCCACGGTCTACGGCGTGGCCTCCGCCAACATCATCTTCCTGCCCACCGCCAGCAAGCTGAAGCGGAAGCTGCAGCTCGCCATGGAGCGCAAGGTGGTCATCACCGAGGGCGTCCTCGCCATCCAGGAGGGCCTGAACCCGCGCGTGCTGGAGGAGAAGCTGCGCGCGCTCACCGGCGAGCACGCGCCGCCCAAGGACGAGGCGGAGAAGAAGGCCGCCTGACGCGAGGCCCACCCCATGGCCAGGAAGAAGCACGAGGAGGAGCACGAGAACCACGAGCGCTGGCTCGTGAGCTATGCCGACTTCATCACGCTCCTCTTCGCGTTCTTCGTGGTCATGTACTCGGTGAGCCGCGTCGACAACAAGCGGATGGAGCAGGTCGCGAACTCCATCAAGTGGGCGCTGCACATGAGCGGCACCGGCGGCGTGGGCGCGCTCCCCATCTTCAACGGCCCGCCCTCCGAGGGCGGCTCGGTGGCGAGCCTCTCGGGGAGCGGCCTCTCCCCGGCGCAGCAGGCCGCCATCGAGAACTTCCGCCGCAAGATCGAGAACCGCATCCGGCCGTTCACCATGCAGCGCCCCGGCCCGACGTCGGTCACGGTGACGGTCGACGGCGCGCGCATCACGGTCCGGCTGGCGGCGGACGGCTTCTTCGACCCCGGCCAGGCGGCGCTCCGGCCGAGCGTGCTGCCGGTGCTCGACGCCATCGCCGAGGAGCTCGTGCCGCTGCAGCGGCCGCTCCGCGTGGAGGGGCACACCGACGACACGCCCGCCGCCGGCGCGCGCTTCCACGACAACTGGGACCTGTCGGCGGCGCGGGCCGCCACGGTGGTGAGCTATCTCGAGGCGGCGCACCAGGCCACGCCCGCGCTCCTCTCCGCCACCGGGTACGCCGCGACGCGCCCCCTCAGCACCGAGGCGACGCCCCAGGGCCGCGAGGCGAACCGGCGCGTGGAGATGGTCGTCGAGCTGGAGATGGCGAAGGAGGCCCGCTCGCGCAGGGAGGCGCTGCCGCTCGACCCCGTCCCGCGCTGAACGGCGCCTACGTCACCAGCTCCGTCACGCCGACGCCCAGCGCGCGCGCCAGCGACACCACCGTGGTGAGCGGCGGGTTCCGCCCTCCCCGCTCGATGAGGCTCACGTACGCGACCGAGAGTTCCGCGGCCTGCGCCAGGTCGAGCTGCGTCAGGCCTCGCCGCACCCGCGCTTCCCTCACCCGCCGCCCGAGCGCCGCCAGCATCTCCCTGGCGGGCTCCGTCCTCATGCCCCTCGCCATGTCCTACCCTCGCCTCCGAGCCGGCGAGCCGCCGCGGCTCACTGTAATGGCGGCAGGTCGGGGCGACACCCTTCCCCGGACCGTGTCCGGGATCCGTGGGTCAGGCGCGGTAGAGCCCGCGGTCGAGCACGTAGGCGAGCACGCGCCGGGGAACGAGCGCGGCGACGTCCTCGCCGCGCGCGAGGCGCGCCCGGATGTCGGTGGAGGAGACGGCCGGGAGAAGCGGGGCGCCGCCAGCGCCCTCGGGGTACCCCTCACGCCCCACCACGAGGATGCGCGCCAGCTCGCGGACGCGGTCGAAGCGGTACCACTTGTCCGTCTCGCGCAAGACGTCGCTGCCGACCACGAGCGCGAAGCGGTGCGCGGGGTGCTTCGCGACGAGGTGCTCGAGCGTCCGCGCCGTCTTGCCGCAGAGCGGGTCGTCGGCCAGCTCGGCCTCCGCCGCGCAGACGTGCACGCCGCGCAGCGCCGCGGCCGCCAGCTCGCACATGCGCACCCGGTCCTCGAACGGAGCGAGCACCTTGCCGAAGGGGTGGCGATACGCGGGCAGGAGCCACACCTCGCCGACGCCCTGCGTGGCGAGCGCCCAGTACGCGGCCATGAGGTGCGCCACGTGGGGCGGGTTGAAGGAGCCGCCGAGGAGGGCGATCTCGCGGGGCATCGCAGGAGGTCTAGTAGAGCAGGTACCGCCTCCGCCGCCGCCCGAACGCGCGCTCCTCGGGCGCGAACGCCTGCGCCAGCTCCCGGGCACCGGCGCCGCGCTCGATCGCCTCGCGCTCCCGCGCCGAGCCGCAGAGCAGGTCGAAGGCGGGCACGCCCTCGACGTACTCGTACGCCTCGGTCCGCCAGCGGAACTTCTCCGGGTCCTGCGCGCGCGCCGCGACGACGCAGGCGAGGCCGGTGCGGAACGGGCGGAACGCCTCCCGGTCGAGGACGAACAGCTCGACCCCGCCGCAGCGCGCGCCGGCGTGCTTGTCCCACGTCGGCACGAAGCTCGCGGGCCGGAAGCGGACGCCGGGGAGACGCTCCCGCGCGAGGTCGGCGGCGAGGCGCGCGCCGTCGAGCCAGGGCGCGCCGAACAGCTCGAACGGGCGCGTCGTCCCGCGCCCCTCCGACAGGTTCGTGCCCTCGAGCAGGCACATGCCGGGATAGACGAGCGCCGTCTCGGGGGTGGGCATGTTGGGCGACGGGAAGACCCACGGCAGGCCCGTCTCGCGGAATCCCAGCTCGCGGCGCCAGCCCTCGCACCGGACGACCGCCAGGTCGAGGTCGAGCTTCCGCTCCACCCGGAACAGCTCGGCCAGCTCGCCCACGGTCATGGCGTGCCGGGGCGCGAGGTCGTGCAGCCCGCAGAAGCTCTCGAACCCGGGCCGGAGCGCCGGCCCCTCCACCAGCGCGCCGCCGATGGGGTTCGGCCGGTCGAGGACGGCGAACGCGACCTTCGCCGCGGCGGCCGCCTCCATGCACAGCATCATCGTCGCCTGGTACGTGTAGTAGCGCGCCCCCACGTCCTGGACGTCGAAGACGAGGACGTCGAGCGACGCCAGGTCCCCGGCCCGCGGCCGGAGGGAGTCGGCCGTCGCGCCGTAGAGCGACCGCACCGGCACGCCCGTCGCCCGGTCGCGCTCGTCGCCGACCGCCGCCATGTACTGCGCGTCGCCGCGGACGCCGTGCTCCGGGCCGAAGAGGAGCGAGAGCGTCACGCCGGCCGCGCCGTGGAGGAGGTCGGCCGCGTGCCGGAGCTCGCGGTCGACGGCGGTCGGGTTGCAGACGAGGCCGACGCGCTTCCCGCGCAGCGCGCGGAAGCGCGTGGCGACGAGGACGTCGAGGCCGGTCAGCACGCGCGGCGCTCCCCGCCGAGGGCCGGATCCGGCGCGGCGGGTCCTCAGGGATTCTTGACGCAGGCGGTGCCGGTCTTCCCCAGCGTGGGGTCCGTCGCGCAGCTGTAACCGGCGGGGCAGTCGTCCTGGACGGTGCATCGCGACGAACAATAACCGGGCGTGATGACGACGTCGTGACTCCCCTTCACGAGACCGATGCACCTCGCGTCGGCGAGCGCGGTCGAGCAGGTGCTGTCGTCCATGCACGTCGGCCCGAACGCCTGCAGCACCGCGTTGCAGCTGTCCGTCGCCACGCAGAAGCCATTCGCGCCGCAGGCGAGCCCCGACGGGCAGTCGGCGCTCGTCGTGCACCCGTGCGTGCAGACGGCGGTGGGGTCGCCCGGCATGGCGGCGCAGGCCGCGGGCTGGCCGAGGCGGCCGGGCGCGCACTGGGATGCGGAGGTGCACGGCAGGCACACGCTGCGGCCGTCGCCGTCGGCGACGCACGTGTAGTTGTCGCACTTCAGGCCGCCGGAGCACTGCGACGAGTCGGTGCAGGCGTAGCAGCGCCCGTCGCCCTTGCCGGAGGAGTCGCCATTGCACTTGAGGCTGCCCGAGCAGCCGTTCGAGACGCAGCCCTTGCCGGAGTGGTCGTTGTCGTCGACGTCCATGTCGAGCTCGACCTGGTAGCTCGCGTCCTCGGAGACGTCGACGTCGACGGGCACGTCGCGCAGGCCCTTCGCCACCGCGCGCACCTTGAACTTGCCGGGCGGGATGGGGAAGAGGGTGGCGGCGGCCCCGCGCGCGTCGTCCTGGAGCGCGACGCCCTCGACCTTGTACTCGGTGTTCGCCGTGGAGACGCCGCCCGCCGGCCGCGCCGCGGCGAGGATGGTGCTCGCCTTGTACTTGAGGGCGCTCGAGTCCCTCGAGCCGCAGCTGCTCTCCTTCGCGGGCTTCACCTCGACGCCGACGAGGTCGATCTTCTGCTGGCCGTCGAACACGACGACCTGCGTCGAGTCGATGGGCACGCCCTTCAGGACGAACGTGCCGTCGTTCTCGACCGCCGCCTTCGTCTCCGGGTGCCCGAGCGCGTAGGCGAAGGCGCCCGGCTTGGCGCCGGTGAGGCTCCCCGTGACCTGGCCCTTGCCGAGGTCGGGGGAATCGATGCCGCCGCAGCCGGCGAGGGCGGCCAGGGCGAGGAGGAGGGGGGTGATGTGCTTCGTCGCGCTCACGCCCTGGTTGACCCCCGGACCCTGCGTATCGGCCACAGGCTCCCTCGCCTCGCCTGCCCCAGGTTCGCGCGACACGGCTAGAACCGCCATCCCGCGCCCAGGAGGAGCGACCCGAACCCGCTGGAGCGGTTCTGGCCGTCCACCTTGAGCAGGAGGAAGTCCACCTGCGCCTCGGCCCCGAGGGTGAGGCGCCCGCGCTGCCAGGCGATCCCGGCCAGGACGCCGGGGGTGAGCGTGAGGTAGTTCTGACCCGGGGGGACCACGTCGATGCCCTGGAATCTCCGGTCGAGATAGAGGAACGAGAGCCGCGGCCCCGCCAGCAGCTCGAGCCGGTCCCATCCCAGGCCGAACCGCCACGGCAGGGAGACGCCGGCGGCGACGGCCGTGTAGCTGTAGGACGCGGTCTGGGGCCCCGCCGAGGTGGCCTGCGTGAGCGTCCCGCTGCCGGTGGACCCGAGGACGTCGAAGCGCAGGTTCACGCGGTGCGAGGGCCAGTCGCGGTCGACCAGCGTGGCGCCGAAGCCGTAGGTGGTGCCCATCCCCTCGGCGCGGCTCTTCGCGTCGAGGAAGCCCATGACGGCGAAGCGGGGCGCGACCTCCCAGGCGCCCTCGGTGCGGTTCGCGAGCGCCTCGAGGTCGAGCCGCTCGCCCGCGCCCAGCGTCACCGAGTCGTCGAGGACGGACGGCCCGGAGCCCTTCGCCACCTGGATGCGGTGGCGGCCCGGGTCGAGGGCGGCCCCGCCGGGCAGCTCCGCCATGGGACGGCCGTCGACGAGCAGCGTGAAGCCGTCGAGCCGCGGCGCGTAGCTGTACAGCTCGGGCTTGCCCTTCCTCTGGACGCGGCCGACGAGGACGATGGGGTCGACGCCCACCTCGCTCGACTCGGCCGACGGCCGCTGCCGGCCGCTCGTGAACTCGTAGGTCATGCGGCGCGCGTAGTCGTGCGCCTCGGAGGCGGTGATGGCGCCGTCGCCGTTCCGGTCGGCGCCGACGCGGAGCGCCTCGACGAAGTAGTGGGTGTAGACGTCGTTCTGCAGGCCCTCGTCCTCCCGGGCCGTCTCGCCCCAGTCGCTGGCCGCGAGGACGACGCTGGCGCGCGATACCTCCTCGATGGGCCGGACGAAGAAGCCGGCCTTGGTCCCGGCGAGCTCGCGCTGTACGTCGGCGGGGAGGAGCGACTTGCCGGCGCCCGAGTGGCACGCGGCCAGGATGAGCACCTTGCGACGCGAGCGGAGCCCGTCGAACTCGCCCTTCAGCTCGTCCATCGAGAGCGCCGTGCCGGGGACGTCGACGAGCCGCGTCTCGCGCGTGACGAGGTAGCGCTTGAGGTCGCCGTGGCCGTCCCGCGCCAGCGTGCCGTGCGAGGAGAAGTAGACGAGCACCGTGTCGCGGTCGTCGCGCGCCGCGCGCGAGAGCCGATCGAACGCGGCGCGGACGTCGTCGCGGGTCGGCCCGCTCTTCAGCACCTCGACCTGGTCGAAGTTGCCGCGCTCCGGATCCCGCAGCACGGCTGCGAGGTCCTCCGCGTCCTTGTCGGTGTACCGGAGGGGATTCCAGGCGGAGTCGTCGAACTGTCGGATGCCGACGAGCAGCGCGACCCGCTTCGGAGCGTAGTTCTTGTCGAGCTGATCGCGGGGGACGTCGAGGGGGACGAGCCGCCCCTTCTCGCCGGAGGAGGCGGTCGCGCAGGCGGACAGGGCCGCGGCGCATGCCGCGGCGAGCGCGAGCGAGCTCGCTCGACCTCCCGCCCTTCTGGCCCCAGCCGGCATGCTCGAACCCTAGATAAGCCCTCGGGGGTCGTGACAGAAGCCTGACGCCCCGACCGGTGCTCTCCTAACGGACCGTGACCTCGACGACGTCGAGCGTCATGACGTGCACGCGCGGGTCGTTTTTCGCAGCGCTGGCGCCGGTCGCGGCGCGCGCGGCGGCCGCGAGGTCCTCGTCGGCGATCGGGCGCTCGCTCGCCACCAGGGCGAACCGCTGCGTCCCGGCGAGGCCGCGCAGGGGGTAGGCGGCGGGCCTACCCTGCTCCGACACGTCCACCGTCCCGGCCCGGTCCGCGTAGTGGCGCCACACGACCTCGCTGTCGCCACCGCCGATGCGGAGGAGCGCGAGGTGCGCCGGCCGGCCGAGCTCCACCCGGAACGCCAGGCTCGCGCCCTCGGGCACGACCTCGCCGCTCTGGCCGCGGTCGATGCGGGCGTCGCCGACGCCGTGGTCGACGACCGCGAAGCGGAGGCGCGCCGGCACCGCCTGGACCTGCGAACGGCGGTCGCCCTTCTCGCCATCCCAGGAGGTGGTGAGGCCGCTGCGGAGGACCGTGAGGCTCACGCCCCCGACGAGCAGCATGGCGGCCGCCGCCATGGCGTACCCGCTCCAGCGCCGGGTCACGGCGGGGCGGGAAGTTTTCGCGGCGCGGCGGATCCGCGCGAATTCCATGTCGTTTCCGCGGTCGGCCGCGGCGGCGGGCGCCAGCGTCACGAGCGCGGCGTCGACGTCCCCGTCGAGCGCGTCGGCCTCGCCCATCGAGGCGAGAAAGGCCTCGCAGACGTCGCAGTCGCCGTCGAGGTGCTCGGCCAGGGCCCGGGCCTCGAGGGGCGCGAGCTCCCCGGATCGGAGCTGTCTGTAGGTTTCCAGGTCGAGGTGCTTCGCGGTCATGTGCCTCACCCCGTACCTAGGACTCGTCACCCCTCAGCCTGGCCACTTCCGCGAGCACTTTCTTCTTCACCTTGGCCCGGAAGCGCTCGAGCCGCATCGTCACCGCGCTCTTCCCGACGCCCAGGCGCTCCGCGATCTCGCGGGCCGAGAGCTTCCCTTCCACGTAGAAGAGGTGGACGGTCTCCTTCTCCGGGCCGTCGGGAAGGTCGGCGATGACCCGGCGCACGACCTCGATCTCCGCGTCGGCCGTCGGGTCGGCCGGCTCCGCCGCGGCCTCGTGCGCGTCGGCCTCTCGCTGCATCCCCTCCGCCACGTCCTGCGCCGACTTGCGCCGCGCCAGGCGGGTGAGCGCGCGGTTGCGCGCGATGGTGAGGAGCCACGGCCCGAAGCGCGCCGGCTCCTTCAGGCTCGCGATGTTCTGGAAGGCGCGGACGAAGGCCTCCTGCACCACGTCGTCCACGTCGTCGCGGTCGAGCTCGGCGAAGCCGCGGGCGACGCGCGCCGCCGCCGGCCGGTACTTGTCGTAGAGCGCGCGGTGCGCGGCCGCGTCGCCCCGCACCGCGCGGGCGACGTGGTCGGCGTCCTCCTGCCCTCCCCGAGGCAGCGCCGCACCGGCGCCACGAACCGCGTCCGCCATGTCGCCCGCAGCGTACTACGGGACCTCTCGCGCGAGCCCGCCTTTGTAGCCGGAGACGAGCAGATGGCCCCCGCCGAGCACCGCCACCGGGACGAGGTGGACGGCGTGGTACCCGAGCGAGAAGGCCAGGGCCGGCTCGCGCGGCACGCCCACGGTCCCGAGCGCCAGTACGCAAGCGAGCTGGAACGTCCCCACGTTGCCCGGCGAGACCGAGATGGCGGAGGAGAGCGTGGTGGCGATGACGCAGAGGAGCGCCACGGGGACCTCGGGCGGCAGGCCGAAGGCGCGCAGCGCCAGCCAGGCGATGAGCACCTCTGCCGCCCAACCGCCGAGCGCGAACGCCCACGACGCCGCGAGCGCGCGCGGCCGGC
>DASTGH010000567.1:0-29504 GCA_035719345.1 Anaeromyxobacteraceae bacterium | reverse complement strand
GCTCGGTGACCAGCTGGCGCACCCGGTAGAGGTCGAGTCCCTCGTCGAACATCAGCGTCACGACGGAGAGCCCGGGCATGGAGAAGGAGCGCACGCTCGCGGCCTGGGGCGTGCCGAGGAGCGCGCGCTCCAGCGGCGTGGTGACGAACCGCTCGACGTCGGCCGTCCCCATGCCCGGCGCCTCGGTCTGGACGACGACGCGCGGCGGTGTGAAGTCGGGCAGGACGTCGATGGAGGCGCCGCCCGTGATCCAGACCCCGCCGACCACGAGCGCCGCGGCGGCGACCAGCACCACCGCCCGGTTGGCGATGGACCAGCGGATGATCCCGTCGAGGAGCCGGCCCATCATTCACTCGACGTGGGTGAGCTCCCGGCGCCGGCTCTCGCCCTGCAGCGACATCGCGCCGCGGACGACCACCCCCTCCCCGGCGCGCACGCCCGCGGCGAGGCGCACCTTCCCCCCGAGCCGCGCCGCCACCCGGACCGGACGCGGCGAGTAGGTCCCGGGGCCCGCCTCCACGAACACGAGGTCCGTCTCGACCCCGGGCACGACGGCGCCCTCCGGCAGGACGACCCCGCGCGCCTCGCCGCGGGCGACGCGCACCGCCACGGTCTGGCCCGCCACCAGCCTCCCCGCCGCCGGATCGTCCACCTGGAGCCGGTCGTGCCGGCTCCCGTCCGCCTCGGCCATCGCGCCGGGCGCGACCAGCCGCGCCGGCACCCAGCCGTCGCCGGCGGCCACCTCGTACCGCTGTCCCGGCTGCTCGGACGGCGCGACCGCGACGTCGACCCAGCGCGGCCCGGAGCGGAGGAGCCGGACGAGGAGATCCCCCTGCTGCACCACGGCGCCGACGGACGCGTTCACCGTCGCCACGGTGCCGGCGGCTGGTGCACGGAGGGTGATGGGCGTGCCCTCGCCCTCGCGCTGCACCCGCGCGGCGCGCTCCAGCGCGTCGAGCCGCGCGCGCGTGGTGGCGGCGGATGTCTCCACCTCCTGCAGCCGCGCGTCGCTGACGATCCGGGCGCCGGCGAGCCCGCGCGTGCGCTCGAGCGCCGCCTCCTGCGCGGCGAGCTCGCGCCGCGCGGCGTCGATCTGGCCGCGCAGCTCCGCCCCCCTCACCGCCACCGAGATCCGGTCGGACGCGCTCAGCACCGGCACGACCTCGAGCAGGGCGGCGGACGCCTTCACCGGGGCGCCGAGGAGCACGGCGGGGGGGCGCGCGATGCGCCCGGCGACCGGTGACACCACCAGGATCTCGTCGCCCGAGCCGGGCCGCACGCGGCCGAAGCGCACGGCGACGTCGGGCAGGTCTCCCTCGGCGGCCGGCGCGACGGCGAGGTCGAGCGCGGCGCGATCCGCCTCCGAGATCTTGACCGTGCCGTCGGGCTGCAGCCGCTGCGGCACCGCCGCCTTCACCGCCTGCTCCTCCCGTGCACCGTCGGTCTGCGCGCACGCGCAGGCGAGCGCGCAGGGCGCGAGGAGCAGGTGGAGCACCGCCGCGCGGTGCCGGACGACCATATCGGGGGGATGTACGGCCCGGGTACCGGCCGGTCAAGTCGCGCCCGACCTCGCGCCCGGGAGCTTCGGACGATGCTCTCCGGGTGAAATGCTCACGGCCCCTCGGGGGCGTTCGCGTTCACGAGAGGTCGTCGGATATGTCTGGACCCTCAACCGATGGCCATGGCCAGGTCCCTTCGCCTGCACCCGTCCGAGCCCGTCGTCCCGTACCGAGCCAGCGGAGGGCCTCGCTCGAACCTGGTTCTGGCTGCCGCGTGCCTCGTGCTCTCCACCGGCCTGGCGGACGCCGCCGATCCCGCTGCGCCGCCGGCGGTTGGTCCCGAGGACGCAGCGAGCGACCGGAAGCAAGCCGGTGGCGAGCGCGGCCGCCAGAACCCCGCCGAGGCGCTCGAGTTCGGCGAGACCATCGAGGTCATCGGGACGCTCCCGGTGCCGGGCCTCGGCACCGCGCTCCGCGACGTGCCCGCGAGCGTGCAGACCTTCGGCGGGAAGGAGGTCGACCGCCAGAACCCGCTCAGCGCCGCGGACTTCCTGGAGCGGAACGCGACCAGCGTCAGCCTCAACTCCGGCCAGGGGAACCCGTTTCAGCCCGATCTCAACTTTCGCGGCTTCACGGCCTCGCCCCTCCTCGGCACGCCGCAGGGCGTGTCCGTGTTCCTCGACGGCGTGCGGGTGAACGAGCCATTCGGCGACGTCGTCAACTGGGACCTCATCCCCCCGTCGGCCATCGCCAGTATCCAGCTCGTCTCGGGATCGACCCCGGCGCTGGGCCTCAACACGCTCGGAGGCGCGCTCGCCCTGTACACGAAGAGCGGCAGCGCGTACCCCGGGCTGACGGCCAGCGTCACCGGCGGCTCCTTCGGCCGCGTCGGGGGGACCGTGGAGGCGGGCGGAGCCTCGGGCCATCTCGACGGCTTCGTCACCGCCAATTACCTGCGCGAGGATGGCTGGGCGGTCCACAACCCGAGCCGCGTCGCGCAGCTCTTCGCCAAGGGGGGCCACCAGACCGAGCAGACCGACCTCGACCTGAGCGTGGTGCTGGCGGATACCCGGCTCGAGGGGACGCAGACCCTGCCGCTCTCCTTCCTCGACGCGCCACGGGAGGCCTACACCTTTCCGGACGTGAACGAGAACCGGGTCGCCCACGTGAACCTCAAGGGCAGCGTCTATCTCGGGAGCGAGCTGCTCTTCGGCGGCAGCGCTTACTACCGCAAGCTCCGGAGCAACAACACCAGCAGCAACACCAACGACGCTTTCGAGCTCCCCGCGCAGCCCGGAGATCCGGTCCCGCCGCAGGCGACGAACGACCGCTCCACCATCGATCAGGACGGGTGGGGCGGCGCGCTGCAGCTCACCGTCCTGAGCAAGCTCCTCGGCCGGAAGAACCAGCTCGCCGTGGGCGCCGCCGTGGACCTCGGCGACGTGCACTTCACGCAGGAGAGCCAGCCGGCCGACTTCACCGCGGACCGCGGGACGATCGGGACGGGCCCGTTCGCCCCGGAGACCGACGTGGAGACGAGGACCCGGTACTACGGCGTGTACGCGACGGACACGCTCGCCGTCACCGACGAGCTCTCGCTCACGCTCTCGGGCCGCTACAACTGGGCGCACGTCGAGATCCGGAACCAGGGAGCCCCCGAGGACGACTCCCTGAACGGCACCAGCAACTTCCAGCGCTTCAACCCCGCCGTCGGGCTCGCCTGGAACCCGCTGCGCTGGCTGACGGCGTTCGCGAACTACAACGAGGGCATGCGCGTCCCGACGCCGATGGAGCTGACCTGCGCCGACCCCACGGCGCCGTGCAAGCTCCCCAATGCCTTCCTCGCCGATCCGCCGCTCAAGGCGGTGGTGTCGCGGACGGTCGAGGTGGGCGCCCGCGGCCGCCTCGGCCAGGCAGGCCGCTGGAGCGCGGCGCTGTTCCGGACGCAGCTCTCCGACGACATCCTCTTCATCAACGATCCGGCCTCGGGCCTCATCGGCGCCGGCTTCTTCGCCAACGTGGGCGACACGCGCCGACAGGGGCTCGAGCTGGCCCTCGGGCTCCAGACCGGTCCGGTCGCCTGGAACGTGGGCTACGGCTTCCTGCGCGCCACGTTCGAGACGCCCTACCAGTTCGCGAGCGCCGCCAACTCGGCGGCGGTGGACACGAACGGCGACGGCGTCCCCGACACGGTGTTCGTGCGGGCGGGAAACAGGATCCCGGGCCTCCCCGAGCACACCGTCAAGGTGCAGGGCGAGTGGCAGGTGATCCGGGACCTCACGGTCGGTGCGAGCCTGGTCTACGCCTCTGGCGTCTACGCGCGGGGCGACGAGAACAACCAGGACGCGAACGGGAAGCTGCCCGGGTACGCGCTCGTGCAGCTCGACGCGAGCTACGTCATCCTGGAGGGGCTCCGCCTGTCGGTGAAGGTCGAGAACCTCCTCGACACCGCCCACTACAACTTCGGCGTGCTGGGGCAGAACGCCTTCACCGGGCCGGGCCGGACCTTCGGGCCGGCGGTGGGCGTCGACGCCGTCCCCGAGCAGTTCCGCGCGGTCGGGGCCCCGCGCGGCGTCTGGGCCACGCTGGAGTACCGGTTCGGCGGCAGCGCGCGCGCACCGGACGCCCACGACTCCTGACGGTAGATCAGTTCGAGAGGGAAAGCATGGCGGTGCTCATCGTGGAAGACGAGCTTCGCGTCCGCTCCTTTCTCGAGCGCGGCTTGACGGAGGAAGGGTTCGGCGTCGTGGCGAGCAGCGATGGGGACGCCGCGGAGGCCGCGCTGTCGACGGGCGGCATCGATCTGGTGCTGCTCGACTGGATGCTGCCGGGCCTGTCCGGGGTGGATCTGCTGCGGCGCTGGCGTGCGCGAGGCGACGTGACCCCGGTCCTCATGCTCACGGCGCGCGACGCGCTCGACGATCGCGTCGCGGCGTTGAACGCCGGGGCCGACGACTACCTGGTGAAGCCCTTCGCGTTCGAGGAGCTGCTGGCGCGGCTGCGCGCCGTGCTGCGGCGCGCGGCGGGCCGCGCGAGCCCGGTCCTCACCTGCGGCGACCTCGTCCTCGATCCGATGACCCACCGCGTGACCCGGGCAGGCGTGCCGATCCGGCTCACGGCCCGGGAGTTCGCGCTCCTCCAGTTCCTCCTGCAGCACGCGGGTACGGTCGTCTCGCGCACCCGGATCGCAGCGGGCGTCTGGGAGCACGACTTCGACACGTTCTCCAACGTCGTCGAGGTCTACATCCGCTACCTGCGAACGAAGGTCGACGAGCCGTTCGGAAGGAAGCTCATCCACACCGTCCGCGGCGCGGGCTACAAGCTGAGCGACGACCCGTGATCGCCCTCCGCTCGCTCCGGGGAAGGCTCGCCGTGTACTTCGGCGTGGCGGTGATGGCGACGAGTCCCTTCTATGCGGCCGCGGCGGCGCTCGGCTTCTGGCTCCACGAGCAGGAGGAGGCGAGGGAGCGGTCCGCGCCATCCACGCACGACGAGGCCGCGGAGCTGCGCGACGTGGTGCTGAAGATGGTCGTCGCGCTGGGCGTGACGGCGCCGTTCGTGGGTCTCGCGGCCGCGGCCGCGGGACTGCTGATCGCGGGGCGCGCGGTGGCACCACTCCGCGAGGCGGCGGACCGGGCCAGGCGCGCGCGAGAGGGCCTCGGCGAGCTGCTGCTTCCGGTGCGAGGAAACGACGCGGACTGGGACGCGCTGGCCCGTGCCATCAACGAGCTCCTGGACAGCCAGCGCCGATCGATGACGGAGATGAAGGCGTTCAGCGCCAATGCCGCGCACGAGCTCCGGACGCCCCTCACCGCCATGCTCGGAGAGGTCCAGGTCGCCCTGCGGCGAGAGCGCACCGGCGCGGAGTACCGGGAAGCGCTGCAGACGGTGGAAGGCGAGGTGACGCATCTGGCCGCGCTGGTGCAGGCGCTGCTCACGCTGGCACGGGCGGACTCGGGCTCGCTCGCGGTGAACAGGGTCGTCTTCGACGCGACCGACGTCGCCCGGGAGGTGGTCGAGACGGCGGCCCGCCGGCTGCGCGGCGCCGGGCGGTCGATCCACCTCGACGGCCGCGTCTGCAGCGCCGTGGGCGATCCGCTCCTGACCCGCCGGATCCTGGAGAACCTGGTCGAGAACGCGATGCTCCACGGTGGGCCCCACGTGCGCTTGCACCTCTCGGGCGAGGGCGGCCGCACGCGGATCGTCGTCGAGGACGACGGGAACGGTCTGCCTCCCGGCGTGCGCTCCCGGGTGTTCGAGCGGTTCAACCGGCTGCCGGGCGCGGGCGACGGGTTCGGGCTCGGGCTGGCGATCGCACATGCGCTCGCCGAGGCCCAGCACGGCGTGCTGAGCCTGGAGCCGGGCACGCCGACGCGCTTCGAGCTGGCGCTGCCGACCGGTCTGCCGGAGCGGAGCGATGCCGTGGCCGGATCCGGCAGCTCCGCAGCGTGAAGAAAAACGGCGGCTCGCGACGCATGCCGCGAGCCGCCACCGTCAGCACGCGTTCGGAGGTCATCCGATGCAGACGGGGGACGTTGCCGGAGGGCACTGGCAACGTCGCCGCGGTCATGATGCCGGATTGCGGCGCGTCCGTGGACCGGCTGCCGGAAGATGAGAGATTCCTAACGCCGCTCTCATCCGCAAACCGGATGCGATGCGTCGAGGAACCTCGCGTCAGGTGGTAACGTGCGCGGACGGAGTCCGGGTGATCCACCCGAACGACAACGTGTGGGTCGGCGAGCTCGTCAGCGCGATACGCCTCGAAACATCGAAGCTCTGAGAAATGTCGTAGATTCAGCGCTTTGACGCGCTCCCGCGGTCGATGCTATGCAGCTGGCATGGGTGGCCTGGGGCGGGTCCGATCGCACCCGGTGACCGCGTTCGCCGTGGGTAACGCGCTCGGCGCGTCGACGGACCAGGTCGCGGCGGCGCTGTTCGAGGGCGTGTCCGGGCTGCGCACGTGCCCGCTCGACATTCCGTTCGAGACGGCCTGCGGCACCTTCGCCGGTGAGCTCGAGCCCGTCCCGGCGTCCCTCGCCCCCTTCGACAGCCGCGTCGCCCGCATCGCGCTCGCCGTGCTCGACGGGGTGAGCGCCGCCGCGGCCGCGGCCGTGCGGCGCTGGGGAGCCGACCGCGTCTCCGTGGTCGTCGGGACGAGCACCGGCGGCATCGCGGAGTCCGAGCGCGCCTTCGCAGCGCACGGCGCGACCGGTGGCATCCCCGCGGGCTTCGACCTCGACCGCCAGCACGCCTTCCACGGACTGCTCGAGGTGGTGCGCTCGCGCGTCGGGGCGCGGGGCCCCGCCTACGTGGTCTCCACCGCCTGCTCGTCGAGCGGGAAGGTGCTCGGCTCGGCGCGCCGGCTGCTGGACGCCGGGATCGCCGACGCCGTCCTGGTGGGAGGTGCGGACTCCCTCTGCCAGACGACGGTCCGCGGGTTCGGGGCGCTGGAGGCGCTGTCGCGCGAGCCCTGCCGGCCCTTCAGCGCGCTGCGGACGGGCACCAGCATCGGCGAGGGGGCCGGCTTCATGCTGCTCGAGCGCGAGGGCGACGGCGAGGTGCGGCTCCTCGGGGTCGGCGAGAGCTCCGACGCCCACCACATGAGCCACCCCCACCCCGAGGGCGTGGGAGCGCGACGGGCGATGGCCGAGGCGCTGCGGCAGGCCGGCGTCGAACCGGGCGAGGTGGATCACGTCAACGCGCACGGCACCGCCACCGTCGCCAACGACGTCGTCGAGGCGAAGGCCATCGCCGACCTGCTCGGCACGAAGGTCCCGGTGTGCTCGACGAAGGCGTACACGGGCCACCTGCTGGGCGCGGCCGGCATGACCGAGGCGGTTTTCGCCGCCCTGGCCATCACCCGCGGCTTCGTCCCGGCGAGCCTGAACGCCCATCCGCTCGACCCGGCGATCGCCATCGACGTGTGCCTCGAGCGCCGGCTGCTGCGGCCGCGCACGGTGCTCAGCAACTCGTTCGCCTTCGGCGGGAGCAACGTCAGCGTCCTCCTCGGGGCGGCGGCATGATCTCGCTCCACGTGAACGGCATCGGCTTCTGGTCGCCGGGCTATGGGGACGTGAACGCCTGGCGCGCCGCCGCGCCCGATCCGGCGGTCCGGGCGCCGGCCGCGGCGCTGATCCCATCCGCTCTCCGTCGCCGGGTGACGACGCTGACGCTGCTCGCGGCCGAGGTCGCCGCACAGGCCTCGGCCGGCGCGGCGGCCGACCTCACGACGGCGGCCTTCGTCCTCGGCTCGGCCTACGGGGAGATCGGCTGCGCCGTGGAGATGATGCGGAGCTTCGGCGAGTCCGAGGGCATGCCGTCCCCCACCCGCTTCCACAACAGCGTGCACAACACGCCGGCGGCCTACGTGTCGATCGCCACCGGCAATCGCGGCTTCTCGACGGCGATCGCCGCGGGCGCCGAGACGACCGCCGCGGCGCTGATCGAGGCGGCGACGGTGCTCGCCGACCGCGGAGGCGACGCCGTCGTGGTGCTGCTGGACGAGCCCGTTCCCGGGCCGTTCACGAGGAGCCCCGGCGCGCCCCTCGCGGCAGCCGCACTCGCCCTCTCCGCCGCGCCGCGAGCGGCGACGCTGGCGCGGGTCGGGGCGCTGCGTCGGGGCCGGGGCCTCGCGCCGGAGCTGGCAGGGGGGCTGGCCTCGCACCCGTGCGCGGGCGCGTTCGCGCTCGTCGACGCCATCTCGCGCCGGGTGAGCGGCCCGGTCGCCCTCGGACCGTTCGAGGGCGAAGGCTGGATCGCCGAGCTCGAGGCGGGGGGCGGCCGATGAGCGGGCTCCCACCGATCGCCAGCGTCGTCCCCCACTCCGGCAGGATGCTCCTGCTCGACGAGGTGGTCGCCTTCGACGGCAGCCGGGTCGTGTGCCGCGTCCGCCTGCGCCCCGGCTCGACCTTCATGGAAGCCGGGCGCGTCCGCGCCATCGTCGCGCTCGAGTACATGGCACAGGCCGTGGCGGCCTTCGCCGGGCTGCGCGCTCGCGCGGCGGGCGAGGCCGTGCGCGTCGGATTCCTCCTCGGGACGCGCGAGCTCCGGCTCGAGGTCGAGGGCTTCCAGGCCGGAGACGAGCTGGTCGTCGAGGCGACGCACGTGTGGGGCGACGAGGAGCTCGGCAGCTTCGATTGCGCCGTCCGGCAGGCGGAGCGGCAGGTGGCGTCCGCCACCCTGAACGTCTACCAGGGCCGCACCGAGGGACTTCCCGAATGAAGCCGCGCGCGCTCGTCACGGGTGCCAGCCGGGGCATCGGCGCCGCCATCGCCGTGGCGCTGGCGCGCCAGGGCTTCCCGGTGATCATCAACTACAAGTCGAACGAGGCAGCCGCGCTCGCCGTGAAGGCGGCCATCGAGGCCGAGGGCGGGACCGCCGAGCTGGCGCGCTTCGACGTGTCGGACGCGCGCGAGACGGGCCCCATCGTCGAGCGACTCGCCGAGGACGAGCAGCGCCCCGTCGGCGTGCTCGTGAACAACGCCGGCGTCGCGCAGGACGCGGCCTTTCCCGCCATGGAGCCCGCCCAGTGGGACCAGGTGATCCGCACCACGCTCGACGGCTTCTACAACGTCACCCGGCCGCTGGTCATGCCGATGGTGCGCCGGCGCTGGGGTCGCATCATCAACATCGCGTCGGTCTCCGGCGTGATGGGGAACCGGGGACAGGTCAACTACTCCGCCGCCAAGGCCGGGCTCATCGGAGCGACCCGCGCCCTGGCGCAGGAGGTCGCGCATCGCGGCGTGACGGTGAACGCGGTCGCGCCGGGCCTCATCGAGACCGACATGATCGCCGGCGCTCCCCTCGACGTCATCCTGAAGCACATCCCGATGCGCCGCCTCGGCAGGGCCGAGGAGGTCGCCAGCCTCGTCGCGTACCTGGTCGGGGACGGCGCGGCCTACATCACGGGTCAGGTCATCGGCATGAACGGCGGCCTCGCGTGAAGGCTCGGCGCCGGGGCGAGCAGGGCCGCGCCGCGCTCGGCGGGCCGGTCGAAGGAGCACGGAGATGAGCGGGCATCGCGTCGTGATCACCGGCGTCGGGCTCACGACGCCGATCGGAAACTCGCTCGACGAGGTGTCCAGCGCGCTGCAGGAGGGCAGGAGCGGCGTCCGGGTGAATCCCGCGCTCGACCAGGTCGCGAACATGCGCACCCGCGTCGGCGCCCCGGTGGAGGTGGATCTCTCCTCCCTCCCCAAGAAGCGCACGCGCACGCAGGGGCGGGTGTCGCTCCTCGCGACCTGGGCGACGCAGCAGGCGATCTCCGACGCGGGCCTCGACCAGGAGCTGCTCTCGTCGGGGAAGGTCGGCCTCGCGTACGGCTCGACGGGCGGGACGAGCGCCGCCGTCGTGGACTTCGTCGAGAAGCTCTACTTCAACCGCAGCCTGGAGAACATCCAGTCCGCCACCTACCTCAAGTTCATGAGCCACACCTGCGCCGCCAACCTGGCGCAGTACTTCGCCATCCGCGGGCGGGTCATCACCACCTGCTCGGCGTGCGTCTCCGGGAGCCAGGCGATCGGGTATGGCTACGAGGCGGTGAAGCACGGGTACCAGCAGTACATGCTCTGCGGCGGCGCGGAGGAGATGGACGTGGTGCACGCCGCCATCTTCGACGTCATGTTCGCGGCGTCGAGCCGCTACAACGACCGCCCCAGCGAGACCCCGCGCCCGTTCGACGCCGATCGCGACGGCCTCGTCGTGGGAGAGGGTGCCGCGACGCTCGTCCTGGAGCGCTACGAGAGCGCTCGCTCCCGGGGAGCCACCATCTACGGCGAGGTCGTCGGCTTCGGCACGAACTGCGACGGGCTGCACATGGCCGCGCCGTCCGAGGACGGCATGGCCAAGGTCATCGAGGCCTCGCTCGCGGATGCCGGGCTCTCCCGCGAGCAGATCGACTACGTGAACGCTCACGCGACCGCGACCGACCTCGGCGACGCCTGCGAGAGCAGGGCGGTGCAGCGGGTCCTCGGGGAGAAGACGCCCATCTCGTCGACGAAGGGCTTCACCGCGCACACGCTCGGCGCCTGCGGGGCCATCGAATCGGCGTTCTGCCTCGCGATGATGCGCGACGGCTTCCTCGCGCCGAACAAGAACCTGGCGAAACCCCACGCCGACTGCGCGCCGCTGGAGTACCTCATCGGCGACCCGCGCCGTGCGAAGCCTCGCGTGGTCATGAACAACAACTTCGCGTTCGGCGGGCTCAACACCTCGCTCCTCTTCAAGGCGGTCTGAGCGCGAACGAGAGGGCGCCGCGCGCTCCCGCGGGCATGGGCGCGCGTGTGCGTCCGCCCGCCCGTCGTGGTCTTGCGTGGGTCCCGCGCGGGACGATACTCTACGTCGCAGCTCTCCTCGGGTCGTGTCGGTCGGCGGGCGGGGGAATTTCACTCGTATTTTCACGGGAGATGAGACGCGCTGCGTCGCGCGCGTGAGGCCTCATGACGGGAGTGGGCACCGACATCGTGGACGTCCAGCGCCTCGCGGCCAGCTTGAGGCGCCAGGGGGCGTTCGCCGAGACCGTCTTCACCGGCGAGGAGCGACGCTTCTGCGAGGCGCAGCCGCACCCCGAACGCCACTACGCCGCGCGGTTCGCGGCGAAGGAGGCGTTCCTGAAGGCCCTGGGACTGGGCGTCTTCAGCGGCGTCGCGCTGCACGAGATCGAGGTGGTCCGGGAGGCGAGCGGGCGGCCACGCCTGCGGCTCGGGCCCAGCGCCGCGGCGGCGCTGCGGGCCGTCGGCGGTGACGACGCGCTCGTCAGCCTGTCGCACGACGGCGACATGGCCCTGGCCTTCGTGGTGGTGCCATGACCCGCTCGGCCCTCGATCGCGCGTGGCGGACGCTGTTCACGGGGAGCGCGTTCCTTCTCTTCTTCCTCGGCGGTGCGCTGCTCTCCTACGTCGCCCTACCCCTCGCCCGCCTCGCCAGGGGCTCGCCGGAGGTCAAGGCGCGCCGGTGCCGGCGCATCGTCGGCCGCGCCTGGATGCTCTTCCACGACTACATGCGCGTGACGCGGCTCCTGCAGTACGACCCGCGGCGGACCGCGCTCGCGCTGCCCGCGGGGCCGTTCGTGCTGGTCGCGAACCATCCGACGCTCATCGACGTGACCGCGATCGTCGCCGCTCACCCCGAGATCGTGTTCGTGGTGAAGCGGCCGATGTACCGGAGCCCGCTGCTCGGGCGGCTCCTGCGCTCCTGCGGCCACATCGACGCCGGGAACGGCGGGCCGTTCGCGGGGCTCGCCGTCATGGAGAGCGCGCTCGAGCGACTGCGCGCGGGCGTGCCCGTCCTCATCTTTCCGGAAGGGACGCGCTCGCCCGAGCGAGGCCTGCACCGCTTCAACCCCGGTGCGTTCCAGATCGCCGCCCAGGCCGGCGTGCCGCTCGTTCCGCTGCTCATCACCTGCGACCCGCCCACCCTCAAGCGCGGCGCGCCCTGGTACCGCGTCCCGGGGCGCACGGTGGAGCTGCGCGTGACGCAGCTGCCCTCGCTTCCGCCGGGCGACGGCGGCGCCGCGCGAGACGCCGAGCGGACCCGGCGCCTGTATCTGGAGGCGCTCGAGCCCGCGCCGTACGCCCCCGCGGCCCCTCCGTCGAGGGCGCCGTCGCTCATGGCCGACGCCTAGGAGACGCATGGAACAGCTCGAGCACGAGATCAAGCAGCTCATCATCGACACCCTCCGGCTCGAGCGCGTCACGCCCGAGGCCATCGACCCGACCGCGCCGCTCTTCGTGGAAGGTCTCGGCCTCGACTCGATCGACGCGCTCGAGCTGGCGATGGAGATCCGGAAGCGGTACGGCGTCCGGACGGCGGCCAACGACGAGCGGAACCGGGCCATCTTCTCGTCCGTGCGGAGCCTCGCCTCCTTCATCTCCGACCACCGTCAACCCGCTCAAGGATAACCACGTGGAACCTCAGCTCGACGAGAACGGCGTCTTCGAGAAGATCTCGGCGGTCATGGTCGAGCTCTTCGATCTCGACCCCGCGACCATCACGCGCGAGTCGCGCTTCGAGCAGCTCGGGATCACCAGCATCGACGCGATCGACATGGTGGTGGAGCTGCAGCGCCTCACCGGGCGCAAGCTCGCCGAGGCGGGCATCCGCGACGTCCGCACCGTCGGCGACGTCGTCGCGCTGGTGCAGCGCCACCTCGAGAAGGGGAAGCAGCCGCAGCCTGCGTAGCGCCTCGATGCGTGTCCTGCTCCTGTCGATCAACCGGCTCAGGTTCCCGTATCCGGTCTACCCGATAGGACTGGACTACGTCGCGGCCGCGCTCGCGCCGGCGCACGAGGTGAGGCTGCTCGACCTCTGTCCGCTCGAGGACGGAGAGGTGGGTCCGGCCATCGACTCGGCGGTGCGGGAGTTCCAGCCGGGCGCCGTCGGCATCTCCATCCGCAACATCGACAACCTCGACCGGGTGCGGCTGCAGCCGTTCGTCTCCGAGATGCGCGCCGTCGTCGATCGGGTCCGGGCCGCGACCTCCGCCCCGGTCGTGCTCGGCGGCGCGGGTTACACGCTCTACGCCGCGGAGCTGCTCGACGCGCTCGGTGCGGACCACGGCGTCGTGGGAGAGGGTGAGCGCGCCCGCGCGCTGTTCGACGCCCTGGAGGCCGATTCCGGCGCGGCCCATCTCCCCGGCGTCGCATCGCGCGGGGCGCCGGCGCCGCCGCCCGCGATGGGACCGCCGGGCACCTCGCCGCTCCGCGCCTCGCCGGCCGTCAATCCCGCGCTCGGCTGGTATCTGCGGAAGGGCGGGATCCTCGGCGTGCAGACGCAGCGGGGCTGCGCCTTCCGCTGCAGCTACTGCACCTATCCGGCGATCGAGGGCGGGACGCTCCGGACGTTCGAGCCCGCCGGCGTCGCCGCCGAGGCGAGGCGGCTCGAGGAGCTGGGCGCGAAGTTCCTCTGCATCACCGACGGGGTCTTCAACGGAGATCCCGGGCACGCCCTGGCGGTGGCGGAGGCGTTCCGGCGGACCGGGCTCTCCCTGCCCTGGGGCGCCTTCTTCGCGCCGCTTCGACCACCGCCCGGCTTCTACGAGGCGATGGCCCGGGCCGGATGCACGCACGTCGAGTTCGGGACCGAGTCCCTCTCCGACGCCATGCTCCCCCGGCTGCGCAAGCCGTTCCGGCGTGCGCACGTGCTCGAGGCGCACGCGGCCGCGCGCGCGGCCGGGTTGAACCTCGCCCATTTCCTCCTGCTCGGGGGGCCCGGGGAGACGCCCGGCACCGTCGACGAGACCCTCGACGCCGCGGAGGCCCTGTCCGGCGCCGCCCTCTTCTTCTTCTGCGGGATCCGCATCCACGCCGGCACCGAGATGGAGGCGCTGGCGCGCTCCACCGGCCAGATCGCGACCGGGCAGAGCCTGCTCGAGCCGGTGTTCTACGAGCCGACCGCGATCTCGCTGGCTGCGATCGCGGAGCGGGTGGCGCGCCGCGGCGCCGGGCGGCCGGAGTGGATCACGGGCTCGGGCGCGGACGCCGCGGCCGCGCTCGTCGCTCGCCTCCACGCACGCGGCGAGGCCGGCCCACTCTGGGAGAAGCTGGTCCTGGCATGACGGACCCCCGGCGCGATGCGGCCCGGCAGGCGGCGCCCGGGCGGCCGGCGGACGCCCTGTGGGCGCTCTCCAGGGCCGCGCAGGCGCTGTTCGCGCTCGGCTACCCGCTCCTGGTGGTGGTGGCCTCGGCGTCGTTCGGCGCGCGCGGAGCGGCGCTCGCGCTGCTCGCCGTGCTCGTCGTCGGGCGCCTCCACCGGCTGCGCGGCGGGCGCACCGGGACGGGCGTGACGGCGGGCCTGGTCGCGGTCGTGGCGGCGCTGCTCGCGCTGGCGGCGGTCCTCGACGACACCCGCTACATGCTCGCCTACCCCGCGCTCGTGAACGGGGCACTGCTCTGGCAGTTCGCCTCCTCCCTCCGCGGCGAGCAGCCCATCGTCGAGCGGTTCGCCCGGCTGCAGGTCCGGGACCTCACGCCGGCCGAGGTCCGCTACTGCCGGACGGTGACGCTGGTGTGGAGCGGCTTCTTCGTCGCGAACGGCACGGCCGCGGCGGTGCTGGCCGTCGCAGCGCCGCGCAGCTGGTGGGCCACCTACACCGGCATCGTGTCCTACCTCCTCGTGGCCGCGCTCTTCGGCGCCGAGTACGTGGTGCGCAAGGCGCGCTTCGGCCGGTACGGGCGCGGGCCGGTCGATCGGCTCCTCGCGCACCTCCTCGCCCCGACCCGATCCTCATGATCCGCGCGCTCCTCGCCCACCGTCCCGACGCCCTCGTCGCCCTCGGCGAGGGCGGCTCGCGCCGCGCGGCCGACCTCCGGGAAGACGCCGGCCGGGTGGCGGCTCGCCTCGCCGCGCTCGAGCCCGGCGAGATCCTGCTCGCGTGCGACGACCGCTACCTCTTCGCCGCGGCGCTGCTCGGCGCCTGGTCCGCCGGGCATGCCGTGCTGCTTCCCCCGAACGGCCAGCCGGAGACGCTCCGCGCCCTGGCCGCCGGGCCGGGCGTGCGCGCGTTCGTGGACGACCGCGGCGGGCCCGACGGCCGCATCGACGTCCGCGCGGTGCTGCGCGACGACCGCTACCGGGCCGCGGCCCTGGGCGAGATCGCCCCGTCGCGCGTCGTCGCCACGCTCGTCACCTCCGGCACGACCGGCCCCGCCCAGCGCTGCCCGAAGACGGCGGCGCAGCTCCTCGGCGAGGCCGCGACGCTCGTCGACACCTTCCGCATCGACGCGGGCGCGCGCGTGCTCGCGACCGTCCCGGCGCACCACATCTACGGCCTCCTCTTCAGCGTGCTCGCGCCGCTGCGCGCCGGCGGGGCCTTCGTCCGCGAGACGCCGCTCCACGCCGAGAGCGTGGCGGCGGCGGCGACGCGGACCGGCGCCACCCACCTCGTCTCGGTGCCGGCGCACCTCTGCGCGCTCGCGCACGCCGACGCCATGCCCGGCTTCGCCCGCGCCTTCTCGTCCGGAGCCCCGCTCGCCGCGGCGACAAGCCGCACTCTCCACGCGCGCTTCGGCTGGCGGGTGACCGAGGTCTTCGGCTCGACCGAGACGGGCGGGATCGGCTGGCGCGAGGATCCCGTCGCGCCCTGGGAGCCGTTCCCGGGGGTGCGGATCGCGGTCGGCCCCGAGGACGCGCTCCTGCTGGAATCGCCGCTGCTCCCGCGCGACGCGCCGCGCCCGCTCCGCTGCGGAGATCGGGTCTCCTGCCGGACCGACGGCCGGTTCGAGCTGCTCGGCCGCGCCGACGGCGTGGTGAAGGTGGGCGGGAAGCGGGTCTCGCTGCGCGAGGTCGAGGAGCGCCTGTCGGCCTTGCCGGGCGTGCACGAAGCCGCCGCGCTCGCCGAGGCCGTGGGCGGCGCGCGCGGCGAGGAGATCTGGGTGGTGGCGGCGGCGAGCGGGTGGGATGCCGCCCGCCTGCGCCAGGCGCTCGCGGCGTGGCTCGACCCCGTCACGCTGCCTCGCCGCATCCGCATCGTGGACCGCTTGCCGCGCGAGGCGAACGGGAAGCTGCGCCGCGAGCGGCTCCGGGCCCTGTTCGACGACGACGCGAGCGGCGCCGCGCGGCACGCTCCGGTGCAGCTCGACCCCGAGTCCGAGACGGTGGAGGTGGATGCGGCCGGCGGCGAGGTGCGCCGGCTCTCGTTCTTCGTCCCCGCCGAGCTGGCGTACTTCGACGGCCACTTCGACGGATTGCCGGTCCTGCCCGCGATCGCCCAGCTGGACGCGATCGTGCTGCGCCAGGCCGGCCGCGCCTGGCCCGACCTGGGCAGCGTCGAGAGCGGCCTGCGCCTCAAGTTCCGGCGGCTCATCCGGCCCGGGACGCGCATCACGGTGTCGCTGGCGCGTCGAGCCGGCGGCGCGCCGCGCGTCGACTTCAGCATCGACGCCCCGACGGGCCCGTGCGCCTCGGGCACGCTCGTCTTCCGCCGGGCGGAGGCGCGGCCGTGAGGATCTGCGGGCTCATCCCGACGTACGACAACCCCCGCACGCTGCGCGGCGTGGTCGAGGCGGTGCGGGTGCACCTGCCCGACGTGGTGGTGGTGGACGACGGCAGCGGCGAGGCGAACCGCGCCGTCGCCACCGAGCTGCAGCGGGCGGGGCTCGCCCACGTCCACCGGCGCGAGCGCAACGGGGGGAAGGGGGCGGCGGTGAGGACGGGCCTGGGCGTGGCGCAGGGCCTCGGCTTCACGCACGCCGTCCAGGTCGACGCCGACGGGCAGCACGCGGTCGAGGACATGCCCCGGCTGCTCGAGGCAGCGCGCGCCGACCCGCGCGCCCTCGTGCTCGGCCTGCCCGTCTTCGACGAGAGCGCCCCGAACGTGCGCCGGCGCGCCCGGCTCATCAGCCGCTTCTGGACCGACATCGAGACCTGCGGTCGCGTCATCCAGGACCCGCTGTGCGGGTTCCGCGTCTACCCGATCGAGGCCGCGCTGCGCAGCGGCGCGCGCGGGAACCGCATGGACTTCGACCCCGAGATCGCGGTCCGCATGTCGTGGCTCGGGTGCCCCATCGTCAACGTGCCCACGCGCGTGCGGTATCTCTCGCCGGAGGAGGGGGGCGTCTCGCACTTCCGGATGTTCCGCGACAACGTCCTCATCAGCTGGGCCCACACGCGGCTGGTGACCCTGGCCCTCTTCCGGCTGCTGACGGGCCGCAGGTTGAGGGCGGCATGAGCGGCGCCGGGGCGAGCGCGGAGGCCGGCGGCTGGCGCGACATGGCGGAGCGCGGGGGCGTCCTCGGCATCCGCATCCTCGTCGTCCTCGCCACCGCGCTCGGCCGCTGGGCGGCGAGCGCGGCCCTGGCCGTGGTCGCCCTCTGGTACGTGCTCTTCGATGCGCGGGTGCGGAGCGCCTCGCGCGCCTACCTCGTCCGGCTGAACGGCCGCGCCACCCTGCGCGACGTCCACCGTCACGTGCGCTGCTTCGCGCAGGTGACGCTCGACCGCCTGTTCATGGTCCGGGGCGACTTCCGGCCCTTCGAGATCTCCTGCCACGGGGACGAGCACCTGCGCGCGCTCGCGGCGCAGGGCCGCGGCGCCCTGCTCCTGCTCGCGCACGTCGGCAGCTTCGAGGTGATGCGGAGCGTCTCCGAGCAGCAGGCGTTCACCGTGAACGTGCTCGGCTACTTCCGGAACGCCCGGCGCATCAACGACGCGCTGCGGAGCCTGAGCGGCCGGGACGACGCGCGGCTCATCGAGATCCGGCCCGGCGATCCGACCTTCATCTTCGAGGTGGAGGACTGCGTGCGGCGGGGCGAGCTCGTCGGCACGATGGGCGATCGCGTGGGCTTCGACGGGAAGCTCGTGCGCGTGCCGTTCCTGGGCGGCGAGGCGGCGCTCCCCACCGGCCCGTACCTGCTCGCCGCCGCGCTCGGCTGCCCCGTCTACCTCACCTTCGGGCTGTACCGCGAGCCGAACCGGTACGACCTCCACTGCGAACCCTTCGCCGAGCGCGTCGAGCTCCCGCGCGGCGCGCGCGACGCCGCGCTCCGCGCCCTGGCCGCGCGCTACGCGGAGCGCCTCGAGCACTACTGCCGCCAGGCGCCGTTCAACTGGTTCAACTTCTACGACTTCTGGAGCACGCGATGACCGGAAACCCCCCGCCGGTCGTGCTCGTCGGAGCACGCGATCTCACCATCGAGGACGTGCTGGCGATCGCCTCCGGGCGCGCGCGCGCCGCGCTCGACCCCGATCCGCAGGTCCTCGCGCGCGTCCGCGCCACGGTGGCGTGGCTCGAGCGCCGCGTCGGCCGCGGCGAGACGATCTACGGCGTGACGACCGGCTTCGGCGACTCGTGCGAGACGAGCGTCGAGGGGAATCTCGCGCTCGAGCTCCCCGCCAACCTGGTGCGCTTCCACGGCTGCGGCACGGGATCGCTGCTCGGGGAGGAGGCGGCCGCCGCGGTCGTGGCCGTGCGCCTCGCCACGCTGGCGCGCGGGCACTCGGCCGTGCGCGAGGAGCTGCTCGAGAGGCTGTGCCAGCTCCTCGAGCACCGCGTCCTGCCGCTCATCCCGGAGGAGGGTTCGGTGGGCGCCAGCGGCGACCTGACACCGCTCTCGTACCTGGCGGCGCTGGTCATGGGGGAGCGGGAGGCGCTGCACCGCGGCACCTCGCTGCCGGCGGCCGAGGCGCTCGCCCGCTGCGGGCTGGCGCCGCTGCGGCTGCGGCCGAAGGAGAGCCTCGCGCTCATGAACGGGACGAGCGTCATGACGGCGCTCGCCTGCCTGGCGTTCGACCGCGCGCGCAGGCTGGCGCGCGCCGCCTCCACCATCACGGCGATGGCCAGCGACACGATGCGGGGCGAGCCGGGACACTTCGACGCCCGCATCTTCGCGGCCAAGCCGCACCCCGGCCAGGCGCTGTGCGCGCGCTGGATCCGCGAGCACCTCGAGTACGACGCGGCCAGCGGGCGGCGGGCGGCGCGGGTGCAGGATCGCTACTCCATCCGCTGCGCGCCGCACGTCATCGGCGTGCTGCTCGACGCGCTCGGCCCCATCCGCACCACCATCGAGATCGAGGTCAACGGCGCGAACGACAACCCCCTCATCGACCCGGACACCGGCGACGTGCTGCACGGCGGGAACTTCTACGGCGGGCACATCGCGCACGCCATGGACGGGCTCAAGGCCGCCGTGGCGAACGTCGCGGACCTCCTCGACCGCCAGCTGGCGCTGCTCTGCAACCCGATCACGAGCAACGGGCTCCCCGCCAACCTCGTGGCGCGCGGGCCGGGCGACCGCGCCGCGCATCACGGCTTCAAGGCGATGCAGATCTCGGCCTCGGCGCTCACCGCCGAGGCGCTCAAGCTCACGATGCCGGCGAGCGTCTTCAGCCGCTCGACCGAGTGCCACAACCAGGACAAGGTCTCCATGGGCACCATCGCCGCGCGCGACGCCCTGCGGATCGTGGAGCTGACGGAGCGCGTCGCCGCCATCGCGCTGCTCGCGGTCTGCCAGGCGGCGGACGTGCGCGGGCCGGCCACCTGCCACGCCCGCACGCGGGAGGTCCTCGGCGCGGTGCGCGCCGGCGTCCCCACGAACGACCGCGATCGCAGGCAGGACCTGGACATCGAGCACGTGGTCGCGCGCATGCGCCGCGACGACATCGCGCTCGACCGCGCGGAGGACCCTTGAGCGGCCGCTATCCGACCCCTCCCTCGACGGCGGTCTCGGTGGAGATCGAGGTCCCGTTCCACGACGTCGACGCCCTGAACGTCGTCTGGCACGGGCACTACTGCAAGTACCTCGAGATCGCGCGGACCGCGCTGCTGCGCGCGCGCCGCCTCGACGCGGCGGATCTGATCGCGTTCGGGTACCGCTTCATGGTGGCGGAGACCCGGCTGCGGCACCTTCTCGCGCTGCGCTACGGCGACCGCGTACGGGTCACCGCCTGGCCGGTGGAGATCGAGAACCGCATCACCATCCAGTACGACCTCACGGACGTCGCGTCCGGTCGCCGCTGCGCGCAGGGCACGACGGTGCTGGTCACGACCACCGGCGAAGGGGAGCTGTGCATGTGGACGCCGCGCCCCATCCTCGACCGGATGGCCGGGGCGCTGCCCGCGACCGGGGGCTCGCCGTGATCGCGCTCCTCGCCGCCGCGCTGCTGGTCGCCGCGCCTCCCACCGTGGAGCCCGACGCGCTGCGCGCCCGGTATGCACGCCTGCGATCGCTCTCCGCCGACGTGGTGCAGCTCAAGGAGGGTCGCTTCTGGGCGAGGCCGCTGGAGAGCCGCGTCCGCCTGCGCTACACGCCCGAGCGCGTGGTGTGGGAGACGCTCACCCCGGTGCGCTCGACGGTCACCATCGAGGGCGGGGCGCTCACCGTCGTCGGGGCGGACGGCCGCCCGCGCGACCTCGCGCCCGTGGCCAACGACCGCCGCCTGGCCGGCCTCGTCCGGTTCATCCAGGCGCTGCTCGCCGTCGACCTTCCGGCGATCGAGCGGGACTTCGTGCTCAGCTACGGCCCCGGCCAGCTCGTGGCGACGCCGAGGCCAGGGGGCGCGCTCGATCTCTTCACCGGGATCGTGCTCCGCTTCGATTCCGACCTGGACCTGGTCTCGCTCGAGCTCGACACGACCTCGGAGCGGACCCGGCTCTCGTTCCACAACGTGAAGCGCGATCTCGCGCCCGAGCGACCCTGAGCGCAGCGCGTGCGTGCCGCCGTGCTCAGGAAGTCGCTGTGGGTGCTCCTCGGCACCGGCGTGCTCGCGTTCCTCACCCGCGGCATCGTCCTCGAGGACGACCCCATCCGCTCGCTCGCCGATCCCGACCCCACGCGCGCGGCGCTCTTCGAGCGCTACCAGGAGCGGAGCCCGTTCCGCGACAAGGTCTTCGTCGAGATGGGCGAGCTCGCCCCCGCGGAGCGCGAACGGGTGGAGGGGCTCCTCGCCGAGGCGCGCTACGAGGAGGTCGCGCTCTTTCGCTCCCCTTCCCCGGCCGACGCGCTGGCGCTGGCCGCGCTCCTCCCCGTCGAGGACGTCCGCCGCCTGATGCAGGAGGACGCGCTGCGCGCGCGCGCGGAGGAGGCGCTCGGGATGGCCATGCTCCCCGGCGGCGACGCCTACCTGCGCGCGCTGGAAGCGGATCCCCTCGGCATCGGCCCGGCGCTGCTGGCCCGCCTCGGCCACGGCCAGGCCGGCGGCCCGGTGCGTGTGTTCAGGAGCCCGAGGCCGCTCGACTACGACGCGGTCGAGCGGGTCCAGGAGGCGCTGGCGGCGCTCACGCCCCGCGTCCACTTCATCGGCGCGGACTTCTTCTCGCTGGAGAACTACCGGGCCGTGAAGCACGACATCCTCGTCTGCTCCGTGCTCTCGGGGGTGCTGCCGCTGGCCGTGTTCTTCGCGTTCGCCGGACGCTGGCTCCTGCTCGCGCTGCTGCTCGCCGGGTCGGCCGTCTCCTACCTCGCCGGCCTCCTCGCCGTCCGCGCCTTCTACGGGCAGATCTACGCGGTCGTGCTCGCCTACACCTCGACCTTCGTCGGGTTCAACAACGAGTCGCTGGTGCACCTCGCCGGCGTCGACCTGGAACGGCGCGGCCGCTCGCTGCTGGGGATATGGTCCGCCATCGGGACCACCTTCATCGGCTTCCTCATCCTGCTGCTCGGGCGCTCCGTCATGGTGCGGCAGATGGCGCTCGCCTCGCTCGGCGGGATGGTCGGCTTCCTCGCGTTCCTGGTGCCGTACCGCTCGGTGCTGCGCGGCGCGACCTTCCGGGGCATCCGCTGGCCCATGCTGACGGTGCGCCCCGCGGCGGTGGCGGCCGCCTGCGCGCTCGCCGCCGTCGGCGCCCTGGCGGTGGGGGTGCCGCGCATCGCCACGCGCATCGAGGCCTTCCGCTACCAGACGCCGGCGCTCGAGGCCCAGGTGGCGCACTTCACCCGCCGCCTCGACGCCCTGTCCATGGCCGACGTGGTGGCGATCCCCGCGCCCGGGACTCCCGGCGACGCGCTCGCGCCGCTGGCCGCGGCCGGGTTCCTCGATCCCGCTCGCCACCCCCTGGCGGCGTGGCGCGCTCCCGACGACCAGGCCCGGACGGTTCGAGCCTTGCGCGAGGGCTACCCGGGAGCCGCCGCCCGCCTCTCGGCGCTGCTGCTGGAGCGGGGCGTCCGGCTCGAGCCGCCGGTCTCGCTGCCGGCCTCGGTCGCGGAGCGCAGCGCGTGGGACTACCTCGAGCGCCTGGGCGCCCTGGGCCCGGTCCGCTGGACGGACGAGGTGGGAGGGAAGCGCTACGTGATGGCGGGCCTGCTCCCGGCGGGCTCCTCCCGCGCCCTGCCGCCCGGGGTCGTACCGGTGAGCCCGCAGCGGTACTACGACGGCCTGCTCACCGGGTTCTCCCGCGAGCTCGGCTGGCTCTTCCTCGGCGGGCTCGCGGCGATGGCCCTCTACCTCGCCTACCTCCAGCGGAGCGCGGCGCGGGTGCTGTACGTCTTCGCGCCGCTCTTCCTCTCGGCGCTCGCCTTCGCCGCCTACGCGCGCGTCACCGGCTCGACGCTCCACATCGTCCACATCATGGGCTTCTCGCTCGTCATCGCCCTGGCCATCGACTACACCGCCGTGGGCGTGTCGGCCGACCACCACGAGGTGGAGATGACGAAGGTCCTGCTCACCGGCCTCTGCACGCTCGCGAGCTTCGGCGTGCTGGTGCTGGCGCGTCACCCCGTGCTGCGCGACCTCGGGGCGACCGTGGCGCTCGGGTGCGGGATCTCGCTCGCCTTCGCGCTCTTCGTGCGGCTGCCGCGCTCCAGCGAGGGGCAGTCGTGAGGCGCGCCACCTGCGCCGGGTGGCCCTTGCTCCTCGCGGCGACGGCGTGCGCCGGCTCGATGCGCGGCGGCGGCGCGGCCGGCGAGTACGGCTTCCCCGACGCCTTCGAGGTGACGCAGGTCGTCACCGTGGAGAGCGGCGACGACCGGCGGGAGCTGCTCGCCAGCGTGCGGCGGCGCGCCGCCGACTACGAGGTGACGCTGTTCGATCCGGTGTTCGCCACGCCCCTGGTCTCGGCGGCGCTCCACGGCGGCGCGGCCAGCGAGGAGCGGTTCTCGGAGGCCGTGCCCCCCGGTGACGGCACGCGGCTCGTGGAGCAGCTGGCCCGCCTCTACGGCGAGCGGTTTCCCGCGCCGCGGGACGGGGTGACCGAGTCCGCCTCCGGACCTTTCCGGTTCCGGCTCGCGCGGCTCCCCGACGCCGAGGCGTGCCGCTTCCCCGGCGAGATCGCCATCCGGCCTCGGCTCGGCGCCAGCCGGCGCGTGGACGTGCGCACGCTCGACGTGCGGTGTCCGTAGCGAGCGGGCTCGTTCCGTTCACGCTGAGCCCTTCGACTTGGCTCAGGGCAGGCGGAGTCGAAGCGCGGCCAGGATCGGCCCTCACCCCGGCACGAAGGCGCCGTGGAAGGTGAGCGGCACGTGCTGGTCGAACCAGGCGCGCGCGATGGGCCCCACCGCCAGGTCGCGCGCGTCGAGCACGGCGACGTGGCTGGTGTGCGACGGCGCGTCGTAGACGAGCGTGAGCAGCCAGCCGTCGTCCTCGCCGGCGCCTCGCGGCCGCGGGACGAAGACCGGCTCGGAGACCGTCTGTCCCGGGCCCAGCGCCAGGCGCCCGGCGGCGCCGCGCTCGACGTCGATCTTGGCGATGCGGTCCTGCAGGGCCGACTCCGCGATGCGCTCCGCCGAGACCTCCGCGGCGTAGACGAAGCGGTGACGCCGGCCCTCGCGTGCCGGCGCGACGCGCGGGAACTCGCACGGGATCGCCGCGCGCTCCTCGAACCTGGCCGTCCTCGCGGCGACGTCGATCTCGGCGCGGTGGAGGGTGGAGGCCCGGGGGCGCACCGGGTGGCCGGCCATGAGCGAGCGCGCGTAGTCGTTGGTGGCGAAGTCGGGATAGCGAGCGAAGTCCACGAGGAGCACCCCGCCTTCCTCGAAGGCGTTCGCGAAGTGCCACTGGAAGAACGGCTCGACCGCGAATCGCACCACGCGCTCCGGGGCCGCGAGGGGGATGACCAGGATCTCCGTCCCCAGCGAGGGCCTCCAGCGGAGCGACCGCTCGTAGCTGCGCCCCGCGGCGTAGGCGAGGACGTCGAGCCGGAGCGGAGGGGCGAACACGACGAGGTGGTGCTCGGTCGCGATGAAGTCGTGGATCATCGTCGCGCCCGCCAGCGGCAGCGTCGCGAGGCGGCGTGGCGCCCCCGCGTCGGGCAGCTCGAACAGGTCGATGACCGTCCGCGCGCCGTAACGGACGCCGAAGTTGTAGGTGGCCCCGCGCCCGGCGACGCGGTGCGGGTGCGCCGAGAAGGCGCCCACGACGACGCCGCCGAGGTCGTCCGTGCCCAGGGTGGCGAGATCCGCCGGCGAGACCTCGGTGGGAAGCCCGCCTTCCCACAGCGCGAAGAGCCGCCCCTGCCACGCGAGCACCGCGGTGTTGGCGGCGTTCTTGAGCCCGCCGAGGAAGCGGCGCAGGCCCGGCGGCCGCGTGCCGTAGCCCGCGAAGAGCGGGCGCCCTGCCTCGCGCTCCGTCACGAGCCCGTCGCTCTGGACGAGCCGCACGGCTCCGCGCGCCGCGCCATTGCGGAAGCGGACGGCCGAGACCGCCCCGTCGCCGTCGAACCAGTGTCCGTAGCGGCGCCCGAAGCTGGCGAACAGGGCGGGGCCGGCGCGGAAGAGCGTCCCGTCCAGCTCCGCCGGGATCGCGCCCTCGAGGCGCAAGGGCTCGAACCCGTGCTCTCGCCGCAGGTCCTGGAACGCCCTCAGGAACCCGGGGCGCTCCCCGACCGCCGGCGCCCGGCGGGCGCCACGGGTCTCGGCGGGGATCAACGGCTCCTCCCGGCGGGCGATGGGGCCTGCGCCGCCGCCGTCTCGATCGGCCGCCGGCGGCCGAGCCAGCTCCAGATGGCGTCCCACGCGCGCTCGTGGGCGAGGACGTCGCCGTGGCGCGCCCCCTCCACCAGGACGAGCTCGCGCGGGCCATGGAGCGCGGCGTAGATGGCGCGCGAGTGGGCCGGGACGACGAAGCGATCGTCCGCGCCGTGCAGGAGCAGGACGGGCGCGAGGACCCGCCGCGCGGCGCGGACCGTGTCCGCCTCCTCGACGTGGAAGCCGATGCGCGACTCGGCGTTGTGGAGCGTGCCCCGGACGAGCGGCGTGGGGACGAACCAGGGGATCTGATCGCGCACGACCTGCTGGAGGCTCGAGAAGCTGGCGACGGCGACGACGCCCGCGATGCGCGGGTCCTCGGCGGCAGCCTGCAGGGCCACCGCGGCGCCGAGCGACACGCCGACCACGGTCACCTCGTCGGCCCCGACGCGGTCGATGGCCCGGCTGAGGTCGCCCTTCTCCAGGTACCCGAAGGTCGAGTAGGTCCCGGTGGACTGTCCGTGGGCCCGGAGATCGAAGGCGAGGACGTCGTAACCCCGCGAGACGAACCGGGCTGCGATCGGCAGGGCCTGCTCGCGGTTCTGGTTCCGGCCGTGCAGGAAGATGACGGTGCCGCGTCGAGGCTCGTCCGCGTGGAAGAGCCAGCCGCGCATCCACACGCCGCCCTCGCCCGCGAAGGACACGTCCTCGTGGGCGAGCGAGGGCACCGCCGTCACCGGGTTGTGCTTCGTCTCGAAGATGAGGCGCGCGCCGACGCCCGCCGGGAGGCAACCCCCCGCCGACGCGGCGAGGAGGGCGAGCGCGACGGGGAGGGAGCGGTGTGCCGCCTTGGCCATCGCCTGACTACTGACCCGCCGCCGGAACGCATGGGCGCCCACGGACGGGTACTGCACGCCTGGAACGATGGGGCGCGGCGATGCCCCGCCCGAGGGAGGACGGACCGGCGGTCGGGACGGTGTGCGCCGCCGGACCACATGCGCGTTTTCGACCCGCGCTTGCGCGAGGTCATGTGCGGTGCGGGCGATCCGTGCTGAACTCGGGTCTCACTTCTCGTGGAAGGGGGATCCCGTGAAGCGACTCGTTCCCGCAGCTCTCGTGGCCCTGTCGCTCGGCGCCTGCGCCAGCAAGTCGGCCCACATGCGGCCCGTCGCCGGAGACGCGGGCGTGGCGCTCAAGGCCGGCAAGGACGAGGCGATCGTGGTGTTCATGCGACCGTCGATCTACGGGGGCGCCATCCAGTCGTCCGTCTTCGACGCGACGACGCCGGAGTCGAAGTTCATCGGGATCGTCTCCGCCCACACCAAGGTCGCGTACCGGACGACGCCCGGGGAGCACGTCTTCATGGTCGTCAGCGAGGCGGCCGACTTCATGAGCGCCCAGCTCGAGCCCGGGAAGACCTACTACGCGCGCGTCTCCGCGCGCGTGGGGATGTGGAAGGCCCGGTTCTCCCTCGCGCCCGTCAGCAAGGTGGACCTCGGGATGCCCGAGTTCGCCTCGGACGACGGCTCCTGCGATCTGGTCGAGAACGGCCCCACGGCCGTGGAGTGGGCGAACGAGAACGCCGCCAGCATCCAGACGAAGAGGGTCGAGTACTTCCAGAAGTGGATGAGCAAGCCGGAGGCGGAGCGGCCGGTGCTGCGCGCCGGAGACGGCGTGTAGGGAGGGCGCATGGCACGACCTGGACGATGGCAGCGCAGCGCGCGTGCGATGGCGCTGCTGCTCGGCGCCTCGCTGCTGCCGGGCTGTTCCTGGGCCCAGATCAAGAAGGCGCCCTCGCTGGACGAGGCCTCGGGCACCAGCGCGGCGGCTCCGGTCACGAGCGGCCCCTGCACGCGGGCCAAGGGCCTCCCCATCGCGGACTCGGTGATCGCGGGCGGGCTGGCCGCGACGGCCGCGACGTTCTTCATCGTCGCCGCGGCCCCTCCCCAGGAGTGCTCGTTCGGCACGTGCACGGAGCCGAACACCGGGGCCCTCGTGGGCGTCGGGGTCGCCAGCCTCGTCGCTGCGGCGATCTTCACGGGCTCCGCCCTGTATGGCTACTCCGAGGTCAATCGCTGCCGGGAGTACACGTACAGCCAGGGCCCGTGCATCGTCGGCAACGAGCCGTCGTGCGCACGCGTGACCGCGCTGCCGGTGGCGGCGCCCCAGCCGGCACCGCCACCGCCGGAACCGGCGGCCGTCGTGCCCCAGCCGCCCGTGGCGCAGTAGGCGACGACCGTCACCGTGTGGCCGCCCTCCGCCGGCCCACCCATGCAGCCGCCGCGAGCAGGAGCAGGGGAAGCGGCGCGAGCAGGCGCTCCCAGGCGAGGACCCGCGGGACCGGCCGCGTCCCGTCGCCGTTCATGACGAACGCCGCCCAGAACCGCGGGTGCCGCAGCTCGCTCGCCGAGTGGAGGAACCGGAGCTTGGCGAGGCGCAGCGCCTCCGCCTTCGGCTCGAGCTGATCCAGCTCGAAGTAGAACTGCTTCATGAACTCCGCGGTGGGCCGGTCCGCGACACGCCACAGCGACGTCACCGCCGCGCGCGCTCCGGCCGAGAGCAAGGCGCGGCTGAAGGCCTGCAGCCCTTCCCCCCGGAGCACCTTGCCGCGCTCCGTGTCGCAGGCGGAGAGCGTGGCCAGGTCGACGCCCTGCAGGTCGAGGTCGTAGACCTCCTTCAGGAACAGGTAATCCGCCGGCCGGTCGTCGCCGTCCGGCGAGAACAGGATGCGCGAGCGCTCCGGGTTCGCCTCGTCGGTGGTGGCGTGCGTGCCGAGGTGGACCACGGGCACCCCGCGCGCATGCCCGTCGAGCAGGTAGCGCTTGCGGTTCGCCGGCCCGAGATGGACCTCCGCACGACCGTCCTCCATGGCGGCGATCGAGCGCACCTCGTCGGCCGAGGCCGGCAGCGGTTCCCGCACCTCGCCGCCCAGCGCCTCCGCCAGCGCACCGGCGGACGCCTCCGAGACCACGGGATCGCCGAACGCCAGCAGGTGGCGGGTCCAGGGGAAGGACCAGGAGCGCCGGGCGCCGGGCGCCTCGCGCAGGAGGATCGAGGCCGATGGCACGTACGCGACGTCGAAGCGCTCGACGAGCAGCGCGCCGTCGCCCCCGGGCAGCTCGAGGGCCTCGAAGGGGACGGCGCTCAGCGCTCCATCGGGGACGACGATCAGGTGCCGCAGCGCCGGGCGCCGCAGCGGCGCGATGCCGGAGAGCAGCCGCTCCCCGAGCAGGCGCGACGTGCGCCTCCACGCCTCGCCCGTTCCGGCGGACACCTCCCTCGCGAACGCCGAGATGTCGTCCCTCGCGCCCGCCGGGACCGGGATGCGCACGACCCCCGACTCGTCCCGCGTCGTCCAGACGGCGGCGGCCGCCGCAGGCGTCGCCCAGTACTCGACGAGCAGCGTGCGCGGATCCAGCCTCGCCTGGACCGCGGCGAGGCGCGCCGGCGTGGCATCGCGGGCGTCCGCCCGCTGCTGCACCCGGTCCTGGAACGTGCGCGCGCGGCTGCGCTCCAGCAGCTCGAACACCTCCACCGCATCGGGGGCGGGACGCAGCGCCAGCAGATCGACGAGGGCGTCGTACACGTCGCGCTTGTCGGCCAGGAAGTCGTTCCTGAGGGCCGAGAGCTGCAGCGTCGCCCGCATCGACTCGACGACCGCGATCGCGTCGCGAAAGCGCGCCGCCGCGAGGTCGTCGTGGCCGCCCTCGCGCGCCGCGCGGCCGAGCGCGTAGAGCGCCTTCCACCTCTCCTCGGCGGTGCCGAGCTCCTCGGCCGCACGCAGGGCCCCCTCGAGCTCGCGCCTCGCGGCCTCCGCCTCCCCGAGGCGGAGCAGCGCCTCGCCGCGGTAGAGGCGAGCCTGCATCGCCTCGCGCCGGTCGTGGTTCTGCTCGGCCAGCCCCAGCGCGCGGGTGAACGCGTCGAGCGCGGCGGGGAGGTCTGCCAGGTCGAGCGCCTGCACGATCCCGATGTTCTTCAGGACCTTGATCTCGCCGTCCCGGTGCTGATCGCGCGCGAAGAGCCGCTGGGCGGCCGAGTACGTCTCCAGCGCCTTCCACGGATCCTCCAGCCGGCGATACAGCACCCCCAGGTTGATGAGCGCGCGCGCCTGCTCGCTCGCCCCGAGCGCCTCGGGGGACGCCTGCAGCTGGCGATGGAGATCGAGCGCCTCGTCGTAGGCGCCGAGCCGCTGGAAGAGCGCGGCGAGGTTCGCGAGCGTGAGCCGCCGCCGCCGCGCCTGCCAGGCCTCGCCCGCGGCCCGCTCCACGCGCTCCTCGGCGGCGCGATAGGCGCGCAGCGCGTCCAGGTACCTCGCCTGCAGGAACAGCGCGGATCCCCTGTTGTTGAGCTGCTCGACCTCGGCCTCGCGGTCGCCGACCGCACGCGCCAGCACCAGCGCCTCGTCGAGGTGGCCCAGCGCCTGCCGGTAATCGCCGCGGTACACCTCGGCCAGCGCGATGGCGTTGAGCGCGCGCGACTCGCCCCCCCGGTCGCCCAGCGCGCGATACGCTCCCGCGGCCTCCGCCCCCCTCGCCGCGGCTCGATCGTACTCGCCCTGGGCGGTGGCGAGCTGGCTCAGCGCGGAGAGTGCGGCCGCGAACTCCGCCGGCGCGCCGCGCCGCGCGAGGTCGGGGAGGAGCGACTCGTAGAGCTCCTGTGCCTCGCGCGCCGAGCC
>DASTGH010000566.1:0-23017 GCA_035719345.1 Anaeromyxobacteraceae bacterium | reverse complement strand
GCTCCCGGCGAGGGCGATCCCGACCGCGTAGACGCCCGCCACCGGCAGGCCCTGGGCGAAGCGCCACGCGATGAGGGCGGGGATGCCGCCCGAGGTCGCGGCGAGCAGCGTCGGCACGGCCAGCGCGAAGAGCGCACCCACCATCACGCGGCGGCGCCCGAGGCGGTCGGAGAGCGCGCCGGCGAACGGCGCGGCCAGCGCGACCGCGATGGCCGGGGCGCTGACCGTGAGCGCGGCGGCCGCGTTCGAGACGCCGAAGACATCGCCGAGGAGCGGCAGGAGCGGCTGCGTCGCGAACACGTTCAGGAACGCGCAGAGGCCGGCGAGGCCGAGCGCGAGCATGCCGTGCGCCGGCGCGCCACGGGCGCGCAGCCCGCCGTCCGAGGGTGAGCCGGGGACCACTCGCGGCTCGGGGGCGGGCCGGGCGTGGTCGATCTGGAGAGCAGGGGAGGGGAAGTTCATGGGGGGCCTCGCCGGGCGGCCCCGGGCGTCGGGCGTCGTGCGGTCGAGCGCAGGATGCGCCGTCCCCATCGAGACGTCCAATATATCGTTCGTCCAGATTGATATGTTATGCATATCAGTCGATGGAGCTCCGGCACCTCCGCTACTTCCTCGCCGTCGCCGACGAGCTGCACTTCGGCCGCGCCGCGGCTCGCCTCCACATCGCGCAGCCGCCGCTCAGCCAGCAGATCCGGCAGCTCGAGCGCGAGCTCGGGTACGACCTCTTCCTGCGCACCCAGCGGCGCGTCCGGCTCACCGAGGCGGGCGCCGCCTTCCGCGAGGAGGCGCGCGGGCTGCTCGACCGGCTGGAGCAGGCGAAGGCCGCGGCCGGGCGCATCGCCCGCGGCGAGGCGGGCGCGCTGGCGGTCGGGTTCGTCGCCTCCGCCACGTACGCGCTCCTGCCGCGGCTGTACCGCCGCTTCCGGGCGCGCCACCCCGAGGTGGCGCTCGCGCTCGAGGAGATGTCCACCGCGGAGCAGGTCGACGCGCTCCGCGCCGGCCGCATCCAGCTCGGCCTGGCGCGCCCGCCCGTGGGCGACGACGCGCTCGCGGCGGAGCCGCTCGCCGACGAGCCGCTGGTGGCGGCCCTCCCCGTCCGCCACCCGCTCGCCGCGCGAAAGGAGCTGCCGCTCCGCGCGCTCGCGCACGAGCCGTTCGTCCTCTTCCCGCGGCGCCCTCGCCCCGGCTGGATCGACGTGGTCCAGGGTGCGTGCCACGCCAGCGGGTTCCGCCCCGCCGTCGCGCAGGAGGTGTTGGAGCTCTCGACGGCCGTGACGCTCGTCGCCGCGGGCGTGGGCGTGACGCTCGTGCCGGCGTCGGCGCAGGCGCTGCGGCTCGAGGGCGTGGCCTACCGGTCGCTGCGAGATCCCGCTCCCTCGACCCGGCTCCTCGCGCTGCGCAGGCCGGACGAGCGGAGGGCGGTGGTGGACCGGTTCCTCGAGGTCGCGCGGGAGCTGGTGCGCGGACCGTGACCGCGCACGGATCGAGCGGTGGGCACGGACGGAGGTCGCGCCTCCATCAGCGGCCCTCGACCTCACCGGGCACGGCGAGGATCTCGCCCACGGCCCGCTCCGCCGACTCCAGGGCGCCCTCCATCCACCCCGCTTGCTGGGACAGGTCGCTGCCCGCCAGGGTGAGCCGGTGCTCGCGCACCGGCGGCGGAGCGAACGGCGCTCCCACGGGCGTGTACGCGTACGCGCCCCCGAGCAACGGGTCGGAGAAGAGGCTTTCGCCGATCGTGGTCACGTGCAGCGAGCGAAGCCAGGGCAGCCGCGCACGGAGCAGCTCCTCCAGCGCCTTCGCGCCGCGGGCGCGGTGCGACTGGACCAGGGGGATGGCCGCGCCGCTCGCCATGGCATTCAGCACGACCTCGCCGTCGGGAGAAGCTTCCGGCAGCGCCCAGGTCATGCGCGGGAAATCGAGGCCCATGGCGAACGGGCTGAGCCCGAGGGCGTGCAGCTCCGCGGCCCGGATCTGAGCATGCACCTTGACCTCGAAGGCGGGCCGCCGCGCCGCCCGCCAGGCCAGCACCATCCGCGGCGTCCCGGGGTGGAACTCGAGCGTCGAGAGGGGCCGCAGGGGCAGGGCCAGGACGACGTGATCGGCGAAGTGGGCCGACCCTTTCGCGTCGACCAGCACCACGCGGTCGGCCTCGAGCGAGACCCGGACGATCTTCGTGTCCTTGCGGATGAGGTGGTCGTGGCGCGCAGCCAGCGCCCGGACGAGGTGGTCCGTTCCATCCTGGACGACCTGGGGGCGGCCGTCGTCCAGCTCCCGTTGCGACATCCGCTGGAAGGCGGCGGCGCTCACGACCCCGGGATCGACCGTCGCGAAGTTCCTGACGAAGGCGGCCCCGCGCTCCGTCAGGCCCAGATCGCGGAGCCATTGCAGGCCCGTCCTGGGGTCGTCGTCCGCGACGGGGGCCGCCATCCTCGCGTAGAGGAGGTGCAACCGGAACGGCCACTCTTCCCGCTCCTCCGGGGAGAGGCCCTGGGTCAATTCCGGAGGGAGCTCCGAGGGCTGCCGAAACCGGACCATCCTGCCTGCGTGGCGGAAGACGAAGGCGCCGTCCGTCTCCGGATAGTCGACGAGGTGGACTCCGAGCCTCGCAGCGAGCGCGCGGACGCGGCGATGACCCCGCAGGATCCGCTCGGCTCCGGCCTCGGCTCGAAGTCCGGGCGCCAGCCCTCTCCGCAGCGTCAGGATCCGGCCACCCAGGCGCGGAGAGGCCTCGAGGAGGCGGGCCGCTCGCCCCGCCCTCGCCAGCGCGTCCAGCACCGCCAGGCCGGCGAGGCCGCCTCCCACGACGAGGATGCGCTCGCCAGCGAGGGGGCGAGCTGCACCACCGCCGGGACCCCCCGCCACCGCCCACCCGGCGAGCAGCTGGAGGAACTCCCTGCGGGCGGGTCGGCGCGTCAGGTCAGCACCTCGCTCGTCCGCCGCATCAGCCCGGAGACGTCCACCGGTACGGGCAGGCCCGGCCCGGGGGGGCCATGCTAGCCCGGGTCCGCCTTGCGAAGCCAACCGCAGGGGCGCCCCTCCGCCTCGCGCAACGCGGTGCATTGACAGCGGATGACGCGACGTGTCATCTTCCGGGCCATGACCGACACCGCTACCACCGAGACGACGACGACCCCGCCCGCGCCGTTCCCGACCCTGACGGATGCTCTCCGCAACCCCGGCCAGCTCGTGGCGCGTCGCGCTGAGTTCGTGAAAGCCGCAACCAGCCGCGCGCAGCACGCGACCGCCGTCGCCCGCAAGCGCCTCCAGGACGCGGAGAAGGTCGCCGCTGCGCGAGCCCAGACCCTGCGGAGCTCGGGCGACGCGCTGGTGGCGACGACGCTCGCGAAGGTGCGGAGCGGCCTCTCCAGCGGCCTCGTCCGCGGCGCCGAGGCGCTCCAGTCGCTCGCGAAGCGCATCGACGAGAAGCCGGCGGCTCCGGCTGCGAAGCCGGAGTAGCGCGGCACCCCACGCCGAGCCGGCCATCCCACGCCGCGCCGCGAGCCCACGCGGCGCGGCGCCTACGTGAACCGCGCGACGTAGTCCTCGAGCGCGGCGCGCGTGCTCGGGAAGGCGAGCTCGTCCCACGGGAGTTCCCGCGGAGCGAAGGTGGCGACCTCGAGGCATTCGTCGGCCGCGCGGAGGTCACCGCCGATGACGTGGGCCGTGTAGACGACGAGCACGACCTCGTTCCCGGGGTACGAGTAGACGCCGACGAGGTCACCGATCTCGACGGCCAGGTTCACCTCCTCGCGCGTCTCGCGTGCGGCGGCCTCCTCGACGGACTCGCCGCGATCGACGAAGCCGCCAGGGAAGACCCACTTGCCGAGCGCGGGCTCGATCGCCCGGCGCGCGAGGACGATCCTGCCGTCGAGGGCGACGATGGCGCCCGCCGCGAGCTTCGGGTCCTGGTAGAAGACGAACCCGCAACTGCCGCACACCAGGCGCACGGGGTCGCCGTGCTTCACGACCCGGCCGGTGAGTGCACCGCCGCAGACCGGGCAGAACCGGTACGAGACGGGTGTCATCGCCGGGACCTCGGCTGGCGTGCCCTCGGAGGCCCGCCCGCGGCGTCACCCACCGAAGGCGATTCCTGCAGCGCCAGCCCGGGCTCGCGGGCCACGTCCACGAACGCCCGCAGCGCCGGCGATACCTGGGCCCGGCTCGGGAAGTACAGGAAGAAGCCCGGCACCTCCGCCGCGTAGGGCTCGAGCACGACCCGCAGCTCCCCGCGGCGCAGCTCGTCGGCGATCTGGGGCTCGAAGGTGTAGAGGAGCCCCACGCCGGCGACGGCGAGCAGCCGCATGAGCTCCGGGTCGTTCGTCGTGACGGTTCCCTGGACGGGAACGCGCCACGTCTTCCCGCCGCGCTCGAGCTCCCAGGCGTACCGGGCGTCGCTCGTGGACGCGCGGATGCAGATGCAGTCGTGCTGCAGCAGATCCTGCGGCTTCGCCGGAGTCCCTCGTCGCGCCAGGTAGGATGGAGCGGCCGCGACCACGAAGCGGCCCGGCTCGGTCAGGCGCACCTGGATCATGTCGCGCTCGATCGCCTCGCTCAGGCGTATTCCCGCATCGATGCCCTCGGCGACGATGTTCACGAACCGGTTCTCGGCCATGACCTCGACCTCCACCTTCGGATGGCGCTCGATGACGTGCGTTCGCCGGCGGATCGTGATTTGTAGGAGCGCTCACCCGATTTCCCGACAGGACGCCGCCCCGTGTTCATCCGACGACTCGCCGCCTCCCTGCTCGCCACGTCCACCCTGGTCCTCGCCGGCTGCGGCGGCAACACGAGCTGCAAGGACGCATGCGCGAAGCTCGATTCGTGCAACCTCGCGGACTCGAGCTTCACGTGCAGCGACAGCTGCTCCGATCCGGCAGCAGGATGCGCCTCGTGCATCAACTCCCACGCCTGTGGAGCCATCCTCTCGAGCTGCGGAAGGGAGGGCAGCGGTCTGGCGTGCGGCGCTTCCGACATCCACCCGAAGTAGAGCGCCGTCACGCCGCTCCGGCTCGCGTGAACGAACATGACAGCACCGAGGACCTACCAGGCGAGTTGCCACTGTGGTGCCATCCGCTTCACGTTCACCTGCGAGGAGATCACGAGCGGCAGGAGGTGCAACTGCTCCATCTGCATCCGCAAGGGCGTGGTCATGTCCTCGAGCTACTTCCACCCATCGGATGTCGCGGTGGAAGGTGAAGAGGGCCTGGCCCTGTATCGGTTCGGGGACAGGGACATGAACCACTTCTTCTGCCGCACCTGCGGCATCGCTCCGTTCAGCACGGTGGCCTCCGTGCCACCCGGCTACCGAGGACCGGCCAGGCCGGGGGACTACAGGATCAACCTCGGCTGCGTTCATGACCTCGACGTGCTCTCCCTGGATATCCAGGTCATCGACGGGAAGGCCCTGTAGGAAAGATGAGATCGACGCCGGTGGCGTTTGCGCCGTAGCCCGCCGGAGGCGCTCGCCCGTGTCTGGCGGCTCGGCGCTCAGCGCGGAGCGCCGTCGAGCTGCTGCTGCTCGCGCAGCAGCGTCTCGCCCACCCAGTGGACCGCGAACTGGTAGGCGATGCGGCCGCTCCGGTCGCCCTTCTGGTGCGACCACGCCACCGCCGCATCCTCGGCCTGGCGCGTCCATGGCACCGAGGCCCGGTTCCGTTCCGCCAGCTTCGCCATCCACTGGCGCACGACCGCCAGGTACTGCTCCTGCGAGAACGCGTGGAAGCCGACCCAGATCCCGAACCGGCCGGAGAGCGAGATCTTCTCCTCGACCGCCTCGCCGTGGTGGATCTCGTTGTTCACGATCATGACACCGCGGTTGTCGGTCTCGAACTCGGGCAGCATGTGGCGGCGGTTCGAGGTCACGTAGATGATCGCGTTGTCGGGCGGCGCGTACACGGACCCGTCGAGCGCGCTCTTCAGCATCTTGTAGCTCGACTCCCCGACCTCGAACGACACGTCATCCGAGAAGAGGAGGAAGCGGTACGGCTCGTCGCGGATGGCGTCGATGATGGCCGGGAGGCTCACCAGGTCGTCCTTGTCGACCTGGACGATGCGCAGCCCATCCGCCGCATGGGCCCGCAGCAGCGCCCGGACGAGCGACGACTTGCCGGTGCCGCGCACGCCCCAGAGCAGCACGTTGTTCGCGGGGAAGCCCGCCAGGAACTGGCGCGTGTTGGCCTCGACGACGCGCTTCTGCTCGTCGATCCCGAGCAGGTCCGCGAGCTGGACGCCCTCGATGGCGGGCACCGGCTCGAGGTAGCCGGCGAGCGAGTGGCGCCGCCAGTTGGCGGCATGGCAGCGCGACCAGTCGATGCGTGCGATCGGGCGCGGGAGGAGCATCTCGAGGGAGGAGAGGACGCGACGCAGCTGGTCCTGCACGTCGGGGTCGAGCGGCACGCCGCCACGATACCACCCGGTCGCCGCCACCCGCCCGCCCGGCGCCCGTGCTCGGTGCTCCGCTCACGGGCGCAGCAGCGCCTTGATGGCGCGGCGCTCGTCCATCGCACGGTAACCGTCTGCCACCTGCTCGAGCGGCAGCGCCAGGTTGAAGACCTTGCCGGGATGGATCCTGCGATCCCACACGAGGTCGATCAGCTCCGGGAGATAGCGGCGCACCGGAGCCGGGCCGCCGTGCAGGTGAACGTGGCGAAAGAAGAGATCCTGACCGCCCAGCTCGACGCCGTGCGGGACGCCGACGTAGCTCACGTACCCTCCCGGACGCGTGCAGTCGATGGCCTGCTTCATCGACTCCTGGGTACCCACGCACTCCAGCACGGAGTCGGCGCCGATCCCGCGCGTGAGCTCCTTGACGCGCGCGACACCGTCTTGCCCGCGCTCGGCCACGACGTCCGTCGCTCCGAACTCGCGCGCCAGCTTCTGCCGGGACTCGTGACGGCTCATCGCGATGATGCGCTCGGCACGCATCTGCTTCGCGGAGAGCACGGCGAGCAGCCCCACCGCGCCGTCGCCGACGACCAGCGCCGTACCGCCGGGCTCGACCTTCGCGGCCGCGGCGGCGAACCAGCCCGTCCCCAGGACGTCCGAGGCCGTGAGCAGGTCCGGGACGATGCTCTCCGGGGGGACTTCCCGGGTGGCGACCAGCGTCCCGTCCGCGAGGGGAACCCGGAGGAAGGGCGCCTGCGCGCCGCCGACGAGCTCCCGGTGCTGGCAGGACGTCTGGTAGCCGGCCCGGCAGTGGGGACACGTGTTGTCGGAGGCGAAGAACGAGCCGATGACGAACTGGCCCGCCCTCACGTTCCTGACCTCCTTCCCGACCTCCTCGACGATGCCGCAGTACTCGTGTCCGATCGGCGTCGGCTGGGTGATCGGATTGGCGCCGCGGTAGGGCCAGAGGTCCGACCCGCACACGCATGTCGCGGACATCCGGATGACGGCGTCCGTCGGCTTCTCGATCCTGGGCGTCGGGCGCTCCTCGAAGCGCACGTCGCGCGGGCCGTGGATGACCGCTCCTCTCATCTCGTCCTCCCTTCATGCCCTGCGGCACGTGTCATCGGCCCGCCCTCTTCGCGAAGACGTCCTTCACGACCGGCAGCGCCGAGAAGACGTTGGGCCATCCGGCGTAGAACGCGAGCTGCGTGAGCGCCTCGGACGCCTGGGCCTTGGTGAGGCCGTGATCCATCGCGCGATTCAGGTGATACGTGATCTGCGCGACCTGGCCCGACGCGACGAGCGCGCTCACGGTCACCAGGCTCCGGTCGCGAGGCGCGAGAGCGGGGCGGAGCCAGAGATTCCGGAACAGGACGTCGCTCGTGTAGTGGACGACGCCGGGGCTGACCGAGCCGTAGTCCTGTTCGACGCGCGCCGCGCGCTGCGCCTCGGCGGCCTGGTCCAGCGGGAGGAGCTCACCCGACGCCGGGGGCAGCTCGTCGGGTCGTATCCCGCGCCTCGCGAAGACGTCCCTGGCGACGGCGGCCGCCGACATCGCGTTCGCCCAGCCCGAGTAGAACGCGAGGTGCGTGATGATCTCGGAGAGCTCGGCCGGCCGGACGCCGTGGTCGAGTGCCAGCTCGAGGGAGCGCGGCAGCTCGGTCGTCTGCTGGCGCGCGATGACGGCCGCCACCGTGACGAGGCTGCGATCTCGCGGGGACAGCTCCGGGCGCTTCCACACGTCGCCGAAGAGGACGGTCTGGCCGTACCTCGCGAGCGCCGGGGCGACCACGCCCGAGGCGTTCGCCTCCGCCGCATGCGACGACGTGTCGCCGGTCGGGCTGACTGCGGCTCCGTACTGGTCGTCGGTGACCTTCTCCATCCACTCGACCGCCTTGCCGTCGAGCTGCTCCTGGATGGCGAGGTGGGTCATCGCGGTGGTCGGGGATGCGCCGTGCCAGTGCTTCACGCCTGGCGGAGTCCAGATCACGTCTCCTGCCCGGATCTCCTCGACGGGACCGCCCCAACGCTGCACGCGGCCGACGCCCGCCGTGACGATCAGGACCTGTCCCAGCGGATGCGTGTGCCAGGCGCTGCGAGCGCCGGGCTCGAACGTCACGTAGGACCCGCTCGAGCGCGCGGGCTCGTTCGCCTGGAACAGCGGGTCGAGCCGCACCGTGCCGGTGAAGTATTCGGCCGGCGCCCTCTGCGAGGGGCGACTGCCGGAACGTGTGATCTGCATCGTCCGCGAACCTCCCGGTGGGGCCGCCTGTGGGGCGCCACCCCCTCCTGACTCCGCAGCGTGTGCATGGCCGAGACCCGAAGCCAGCATCGACGGCAACACGAGCGCGGCGAGCCGGTTCATGTGACCTCCGCTGCGGGTGCCGCGTCGGTCGAGGCCTCGGGTTCCCGTCCGAAGATCATGAGGCCCGCGATGACGACGCAGCTCTCGGCCGCGCCGAGCACGGCTCTCCCCAGTAGCAGGATGGCGACGGAGAGGGTGGGCGTGGTGACGAAGCGGAGCGAGAGGAGGTAGAGCAGCCCGGCGGCCGTCGCGAGCAGCAGGCCCGCGACCGTCGCGCGCTTGGCGCCACGGTCGTCGGCGTGGCGGCCGGACCAGAATCGCGAGATCAGAGCCGCCGCGAACTGCGCGCCAGCCACGAGGCCGACCACGAACGTCCCGAGCCCGAGGCCTCGATGAACGTGCAGCGGGAGCACCGGGAGCGCGATGCCGGTGACGAGGAAGAGGATGAACGCCACCGCGATGATCGGCAGCACCGTCACGAGCACGCGCTCCCCCGCCGCCTTCGCGACGTCTGCCGCTCCTCGGTTGCCGCTCACTTCAATGACGAGATCGATGGTCTCCATGTCCCGGGCACCCATGCTCCGTCCGTGCATCGCACGCCAGAGGTACGCCCCGCGCGCGCGGAGCACCAGATGCTCCGGAGCGGACGGCCTGGTAAGGTATTCTTGACAATGACGGGGGCTCCATTTCCTCAGCTCCAGGCGTTCCTCGCGGTGGCGCGACTCCGCAGCTTCACCCGCGCAGCCCGGGAGCTCGGCGTCACCCGGTCCGCCGTGAGCCAGTCCGTGCAGCAGCTCGAGGGCCAGCTCCGGGTCGTGCTCCTGACGCGGACGACGCGCAGCGTGGCCGTGACCGAGGCCGGGCGGCGCCTCCTGGAGAGCGCGGGTCCCGCGCTGGGCCAGATCATCGCCGCGCTCGGCGAGGTCTCCGCCAGGCCCGGGGAGGCGGTGGGCCGGTTGCGCCTGTCGGTTCCGCGGTCGGCGCTGCCCTTCCTCATCGACCCCGTCCTGCCGACGTTCCGCGCGCGCCATCCGCGCGTCGAGGTCGAGGTCGCCATCTCCGAGCGCCTGGTCGACATCGTGGCGGAGGGCTACGACGCGGGCGTGCGCGGAGGCGCCGTCATCGAGCGCGACATGGTGCAGGTCAAGCTCACGGACCCGTTCCGGTTCGTGGTGGTGGGCACGCCCGAGTACCTGGCGCGCCACGGGACGCCGCAACGGCCGGAGGACCTCCTGCGCCACGAGTGCATCACCTTCCGGTCGCAGACGACGGGGGCGCTCTACGCGTGGGAGCTGGAGCGTGGCCGCCGGACCTGGCGTGTGCCCGTGCGGGGAGGCGTCGTCACCAACGACGGCGAGCTGAGCCTGTCCATGGCGGAAAAGGGCCTGGGTCTGGCTTACGCGGCCGAGCCGATGGTGACGGAGCGGCTGCGCACGGGGCGCCTGCAGCGGGTGCTCGAACCGTACGCGGCGACGGCCGCCGGGTACTTCATCTACTTCCCGAGCCGTGCCCGGCGCTCCGTGCCGCTGCGCCTGTTCCTCGACGCGGCCAGGGAGCTGGCGATACGCGCCATGAAGTGACGCGGCGGTCAGTAGCTCTTCGCCGGCGGCGCGAGTGGCTGGCCGGCCGGCCTGGTCGTCGGCTTGCACTGGAGCTTCGCAGCCTCGTCGCGGGCCGCGGTCGCCTGCTCGCGCGCCTGCGTCGCCCTGGCCTGTGCGCCAGGGTTCCCCGACCGCACTGCGATGGACTCGGCCTGCTCCGCCTTGTACTCCGCGTCGCTGGCGCGCCTCTCGGCTTCGGCAATGGCCTTCGGATCCGCCGGTGTGCATTCCACGGCGGCACGGACCACGAGCGAGAGCGCGGCCAGCGCTCCGAGCGCCGTCACGGCTCGATCCCCGGCGCGACCTCGCGCACGACCCCAGGTCCTGCCGTCATCGCCAGTCCTCCTCCACGGAAGATCCGGCCCTGGTCGTAGCGAGCGCGCGGACGTGGCGCACTCGAGACGTCTAGTCGGGGTAGAGCTCCCGCACGTCCACGCCGAGCGCGTTCGCGATCTCCGTCACCGTCGTGAAGGGCGGGTTCCGGCCGCCGCGCTCGATGAGGCTCATGTACGCGACGGACATTCCCAGGGACTGCGCGACCTCTGCCTGCGTGAGCCCACCGCGATGGCGAGCCTCGCGGACGCGTGCGCCGAGCTGGCGGAGGACGTGACGCCGCGGATCTCGGGGGGCCGTCGTCTTGTGGGGCATGTCGGGACTCCTGTCGGGCGGTTCGACGAGCAGTGTGTCACCAGGATAACTCAGGGTGCGGTCCTAACGGGTTCGGCAGATCGCCGCACCAGACTCCGTCGCCTTCGTCCACTTCCTTCGTCCGGGCGACGGACAGCGCCGCCTGCCCCGCCGGATCTCGTGCGCGCCGCGATCTCATGGATGATCGTTGCGTGGCCACCGACTCGACACACCGCGACACGGACGCGACCTCCCCCGGAGATTCCTCGATGCCGCTCTCGGCCACCTCCCAGGCGTTCCGCCTCGACTTCTCCGCACCTCCCGATCTCGGCGCCTGGCTCCACCCGCCCCCGCAGTGGCGGGTAGGTGGTGGCCTGCACGTGACCACCGGCGCGCGGACCGATTTCTGGCAGCGAACTCACTACGGCTTCCGGCGGGACGATGGTCACTTCTTTCACCTGGAGGTCGAGGGCGCCTTCACGCTCGAGACGCGGGTCCGCTGGAGGGCACGCGCTCGATACGACCAGTGTGGACTCATGATCCGCGCCGGCCCGGAGTCCTGGCTCAAGTGCTCGGTCGAGTACGAGGACGAGCGGCACGCCCGTCTCGGGTCCGTGGTGACCAACCTCGGGTTCTCCGACTGGGCCACCCAGGACGTCGGGCCCGACGTGCAGGCCATGTCCTACCGGGTGAGTCGACGCGGCGACGACTTCCTGGTGGAGAGCGCAGGTGATGATTCCAGCTGGCGCCAGCTTCGAGTGACGCACCTGCACGACTGTCCTGCCCGGCTCGCTGCCGGGGCGTACGCCTGCAGCCCCGTGGGCGAGCACTTCGAGTGCACGTTCGAGTACCTGGAGCTTCGACGCTGCGAATGGCCGCAGCCGTCCTAGACTGGCACCCCGGCCCGATCGGTCAGCGTGTCGGAAGAAGCCGGAAGGTCGTCAGCGCGAGCCGCGCCGGCGCTTCGGGCCCCACGACCCGACGAGCTTGGGCCGTCGCGGAGCGGAGCCCTCGGTGGCGCCCCCGGCGCCCGACGGGGTGGCGTGCGGGGACGCAGCGGCGCGCGCTTCGCCGTGCCTGTTGCCATGGGTGCCCCCGCTGCCCCTGCGGTGCGCGGGCGCGCCGCCGCCGCGGCGCCCGCCCTGGTGACGCCGGGCCGGAGCCGGGCTCGCGCGGGCTGTCTCGGCGCGGGCCAGCTCGCTCCGGAAGACCTCGGAGTCGCGGGGCACGTCGGACCGCGGCAGCACCTTGCGGGTGAGCCGCTCGATGCCGCGCAGGAGGTCCGCCTCCTCCGGGGACGCGAAGCTCGAGGCGCGCCCGCTCGCGGCCATGCGCGCGGTACGCCCCACGCGGTGCACGTAATCCTCGGGCACGTGTGGCAGGTCGAAGTTCACGACGTGCCCGATCTCCGCGACGTCGATCCCGCGAGCGGCGATGTCGGTCGCGACGAGCACGCGGTAGGTACCATCGCGGAAGCCCTCCAGCGCTGCACGGCGCTGCCCCTGGCTCCGGTCGGCGTGGATGCGCGCCACCTTGTGCCCGGCGCGTTCCACGCTCCGCGCCACCCTGTCCGCGCGCCGCTTGGTCCGTGTGAAGATCAGCGTCGAGAGGTCGTCCTCGCCGAGGAGTGCGAGCAGGAGCGGCAGCTTCTCGCCCTGGCCTGCCAGGAAGACGCGCTGCTCCGCGCGTTCCGCGGTGGTGCCGCTCCGCGCCACCTCCACGCGCACCGGATCGAGGAGATGAGCGCGGGCGAAGTCCGCCACCTCGCCGGCCATGGTCGCCGAGAAGAGAAGCGTCTGGCGCTTCCGCGGCACGCGCGCGAGGATCCGGTCGAGCTGGGGCTTGAAGCCCATGTCGAGCATCCGGTCGGCCTCGTCGAGGACCAGGATCTCGACGTGGCCGAGGTGCGCCGTGCCCTGCTGCAGGTGATCGACGAGCCGCCCCGGTGTGGCGACGATGACCTCGTGATCGCGCAGCGCGGCCGCCTGGTGGCCCATGCCGACGCCGCCGATGACGATCGCGGGCCGCACGTGCCGGGCCTTGCCGAAGCGCTCGAGCTGCTCGGCGATCTGCAGCGCCAGCTCACGCGTGGGCGCCAGGACGAGCGCGCGCGGGCCCCCGCGGCTCCGGCCGGCGAGCCGCTCGATGATGGGCAGGAGAAACGCGGCGGTCTTGCCCGTGCCGGTGGCGGCGGTCCCGATGACGTCCTTGCCCTCGAGCGCCGGTGGGATGGCACGAGCCTGGATGGGCGTGGGGTGCTCGAACCCGGCGCGCGCGAGCGCGTGGAGCGACTTCTCGGAGAGCTTCAGGTCGGCGAAGGTGACGGTGCTCAAGGTCCCTCGACACGGCAAGGCCCGGCACCCAGGACGGGCGCCAGGCCTCGCTGATCACGGCGCGACCTGGTCAGAGGGCGCGAACGTTCGCGGCCTGGAGCCCCTTGGGGCCGCGCGTCACGTCGAACTCCACCTTCTGCCCTTCGGCGAGGGTGCGGAACCCCTGCGCCTGGATGGCGGTGTGGTGGCAGAACACGTCGTCACCGCCGCCGTCCTGCGTGATGAAGCCGAAGCCCTTCGCATCGTTGAACCACTTCACGGTACCAGTAGCCATTTACTCTTGGACTCTTTCCTCGTTGCGGTCGGCAGGAGTTGCCGCGCCGGCCGCTTCTGACCGAAGCGGCGCGACGGCTGTATAGCGCGTCGGGGTCCCGGTGTCGACGGGACGCGCCCTCAGTGGATGTAGCTCACGCCGTCTTCCGCGGTCGCGTCCCCGGCGTGGCCCGCAGCGCGCGAATCCGACACGACGGCCAGACACGCCCTGCAGGTCACGCCGCGAATGTGCTTCGTCGAGTTGCTCTGGCCTGTCGCGCCGCAAGCGATCCGGCGGCGCTCGGTGTCGTACCAGTGAACGAGGCGAACCTGCGCTTCCATCACGACCTCCTGCGAGCCGCGGCGCCGACGGCGCTGCGCTGGCGGCTCGGATGGCCCAAACCTGCTCATCCCGACGGCCGTTTCACAGTGGAGCGAGCGGCCGGCCGGTGTGCCCGATCCGGGGCGCGGGTGGCGCGTGGTTTCAGGGGGCTCCCGCGCGAGGGCGTCCGCCCTCTCGCGCGACACCCGGGGCTCCTCCTCACGCCTGTGCGGGTCGAGCTCGCCCGGTTGACCCGGATCAACTCCGTGACACGCCCGAGACGTGCGCCTGCCAGGATGTGGCGCATGGAAAAGACGACGATGCTGTACCCGGAGCTCTTCCGGTCGCTCGAGCAGGCGCGCTGGAGCCTGGCCGCGGACGTGCCGTGGGACCGGTTCGACCGCTCCCTGCTGTCGGAGGAGCAGGCCAGGACCATCCGCATGAACGCCATCACCGAGTGGTCGGCGCTTCCCGCCACCGAGATGTTCCTGCGCGACAACCGCGAGGACGCCGACTTCTCGGCCTTCATGTCGGTCTGGTTCTTCGAGGAGCAGAAGCACGCGCTGGTGCTGATGGAGTACTTGCGCCGCTTCCGGCCGGAGCTCGTGCCCACGGAGGAGGAGCTGCAGGAGGTCCGGTTCGAGTTCGACCCGGCGCCCGCGCTCGACACGCTCATGCTGCACTTCTGCGGCGAGGTGCGGCTCACGCAGTGGTACCGCTGCGCCGCGGAGTGGCACACCGAGCCCGTGATCCAGCACGTCTACGGGTTGATCGCGGCCGACGAGGGGCGACACGCCGGCGCGTACCTCAAGTACATGCGGCGCGCCATCGCCGCCCACGGCGACGCGGCCCGCCTCGCCTTCGCCAGGGTCGGCGTGCTCATGGCCAGCAGCGGGATGCGCGGTGGCGAGCCGCTGCACCCGACGAACCTGCACGTGGCGAAGGCGCTCTTCCCGCGCGACACGGTGCAGAGCCGCCTCCCCGATCCCGACTGGCTCGAGCGCTGGCTCACGCATCAGATCCGCTTCGACGGGCACCGCGAGGAACGCGTCATCGCGCGCATCCTGAAGAACCTGTCCGCGCTCTTCGGCGTCGAGCTCGCCACCGTCCGGGACCTCTCGCGTTACCGGCGTGAGCTGGCCGGCGAGGCGGCGCGCGGCTCCGACGCGTCGGCGCCTCCGCCCGCGTTCTGAGCGCACGCCTCGAGGCAGCGCGCCACCGACCGCTCCTCGCGCGCCACCTCCGCAACGGACGGCCTCGGCATTGCCAGCGCGCGTCGAAATGGACGCGCCAGGTCCGGATCCGGCGGCATGTCAGATCTTGCTCCGTCCGATCTCTACTCGGGTGGAGGCCAGACATGATCCATTCCAGGAAGGGCCGCACCTGGTTCGCCGCCGGCGTCTGTGCCCTCGTGCTGGTGGCCGCGTGCGGTGGAAACACGGAAGATTCGAGCTCGAGCGCTCAGGCTCCCATGGTCGTGAAGCCCGTGTGCTTCGCCAACGTGGACGGGATCTGCACGCTGGTGGCGTCGTGCGATGCGAATGACCCGCTCTGCTCGTGCGCGGGGCTCGTCTGCAGATCCCTGACGCCGCCGCCGACGAAGCTGGCGCGCGGTGTCCCCAGCCAGATCATCTGCGATTGCCCTGTCCCCGGGGTCTAGGGGTGATCGGGGTCGACGATCCGTGAAATGATCCGAGGTCGCGCTCAGCGTTCCTTCTCGAGAACGCGGAGCAGCTCGTCGAGATCGGGTGGCTTCGGGATGTGCGCCTCGAAGCCCGTCATCGAGGACAACGCGGACGGTGCACAGAGCCTCGCCGACATCCTGGAGATGTACGGCCACCAGGTCCGTGGGATCGTGCCGGTGCTCGATCTCGTCCGGGTCCATCCCGATGCCGTCGTCGATGACGCTCAGCTCGGCGCCACCTTCGCGTGCGGCGGCGCGGACGCGGACGGTGCCGCCGCTCCGTCGCGTATCGCTGCGGGTCGACGGGGTCGAGCGCCGCCTCGAACGCTGCCCGGACCCGCGAGGCGTCCTCGGGGTGGACCTGCCTCATCAGCGCCTCGACCGGAGCCTCGCGGGCCGACAGGCCGAAGGTCTCGGCGAAGCGCCCGTCGAACGAGGCCATCCCGCTCGACGGGTCGTGGTGCCACCACCCCAGGCGCGCGGCATCGAGCGCGAGCTGCAGATGCTCCGCGAGTCGCGCGCGCTCCGCCTCGTTGCGCTTGCGCTCGGTGACGTTCTCGAACAGCACCGCCACCCTGCGGCTGCCCGGACCTCCCAGCCGGAACGCGACCGTGCGGAACCACTGGTCGCCGAGCCCGGCGACGACGTGCTCGAGGCGCGCGGGCTCACCGGTCATGGCGACACGCCCGTAGCGGTCGAGCCAGAACTGCTCGAGGTCCGGGACGATCTCCTTGATCCTCATCCCCAGCATGGGCCGGGTCGCGTGCTTCACGAACGCCGGGTTGGTCTCGACGTAGCGGAAGTCCACCGCCTGCCCGCGCTCGTCGAGGATCATCTCGATGACGCAGTAGGCCTCGATCATGGACTCGAAGAGCTCGCGGTACTTCCGCTCGCTCTCCGCGAGGGCCGACTCGGCACGGTCTCGCTCGTTCATCGCCATCATCGACCTCTGGTCTCACCTGCCCGGCGCGGCGGTGGACGTCCCTCGATCCCGGAAGGCGCACCCGATGCCTGGACGGGATGTCGCGCCTTCCAGGCCTCCCAGCCTCCCCGCAGCGCCGCGGCATCGATCCCGAGGGCCCTGAGCTGCCGCGCCGCACGGGCGCTGGTCTCCTCGCGGGGTCAGGTACAGTACGTGATGACCCGGCCCCGCACCGACCGCCCGCGCGCCCAGGCTTCCACCTCGTCGGGCGGGACGCGGATGCTGCCCGGGATCTGGCGCGGATCCCGGTCGCGGTCCGAGCGGGAGCGCACGTCGAGGACGAGAGGCGGGTCCGGTCGCGACAGCAGCGCCGCGAGCTCGTCGGGGTCGACGCGAGGTCCATCGCCCTCGGCGCCGCTGAACAGGCCACTCGCCGTGCTCTCGCGCTCCTCGCCGAGCGTCTCGCGTCCGACGACCCTCGCGTACGCTGCCGAGAGCGGCCTGCCCGAGATGCCGTGGAGCAGGACCGACGCGACCACCGTCGTCCCGACCACGGCGAGGAGCTGCATGCCCTCGGGAAGCCCGGTTCGCAGGACGAGGAGGGCGAAGAGGAGCGACGACAGCCCGCGCGGCCCGAACCAGGCGATGAGCGCCCTCGCCGGCCAGCTCAGGGAGGGCGCCTCGAGGAGCACCAGCCCCATCGCCAGCGGCCGCGCGACGAAGATCATGACGGCCGCGAACAGGAGGCTCGGTCCCAGCGATGGGCCGCCGATCACGTCCGACAGCAGCGCGCCGAACAGGCCGAAGGCGAGCAGCATCGCGATCTCGGCCGTCGCGGCGCCGTACTCGATGAAGCAGTCGCAGAGGGTCTGGTTGAACAGCGTCACGCCCAGGCCGGCGGCGAAGGCGGCCAGGAAGCCGTCGACGCCGACGATGGCGCCCACGCCGTAGGACGCCAGGACGAGGCCGATCCCGTACAGGGACTGGAACTCCCGGCGAACCGGCAGCCGCGCATCGATCCGGGCCATCAGCCACGCGCCCACACCACCGACCAGCAGGCCGCAGACCGGGCCGATCACGAGCAGCTTGCCGAGGAAGACGACCCAGCCGCCCACCGAGCCGATCTGCGCCCGGGTCACGGCGAGCAGGACGAGCAGCACCGGCAGCACCACGACGTCGTTCGCTCCGGACTCGATGCTGAGCACGCGTCGCACGGGCAGGGGGATGGCGGGATCGCGCGTGACGTCCCGCAGCACCACCGGATCGGTCGAGGCGAGCACGGAGCCGACGATGGCTGCGACGGCGATCGGAACGTGCAGGAGCCACGCCGCCGCGGCGGTGCCGAGGGCGATGACCAGCAGCGTACCCGGCCCGACCGCCAGGAGTGGGGCGACCAGGTCCCGGCGCTCCCGGGTCCGCTCGAGGTTCACCGCGTCCAGGAAGAGGATGAGGCTCAGCGTGAAGACGGCGAGCACCTCGAGCGCAGGGCTGTGCGGCTCGACGCGCACCACACCGGCGCCGCGCGGTCCGAGGGCCGCGCCGAGCGCGAGGAACACGATGGGGAACGACAGCGGCGCACGATCGACGAACCCGGCGGCGAGGGCCGAGACGAGGATGACGGCGCCGAGCGCCGCGAGAGCCAGTTCGATCGACATCGACCGCGGCGAGGCGCGGGCTCCACGCTCGCCAGGTTCGTCTAACCGGATGCTCACGCGGTTGCCGGGTGCGGAGCGCGCCTCAAATGCTCGTCGGCGCGTGCGCCGCCGATTAGGTCTCCCGCCGAATGCCCATCCGCGCGGTCGTCTTCGACATGGACGGTGTCCTCATCGACTCGGAGCCGGTGTGGAACGAGGTCCGGGTGAAGCTGTCCGCGGAGCACGGCCGGACCTGGGACGAGGAGCTCCAGCGCGCCTGCATGGGCCGCGCGACGGCGGAGTGGGCGGAGGTGATGCGGGACCGCATTCCGCTCCGGATGACCATCCCGCAGGTCATCGAGGTGGTCGTGGGCAGGATGGTCGACGAGTACGAGCGCCATCTCCCGGTTCTCCCCGGGGCGGTCGAGGCGGTGCATCGGATGGCCGGGGCGTTTCCGGTCGCGCTGGCCTCCGGATCGATGACCACCCTCATCCACCACGTCCTGCGCGCCACCGGGCTGGACAAGGTCATCCCGGTGGTCGTCCTCGGCGACACCGTCCCTCGTGGCAAGCCGGCGCCGGACATCTACCTGGAGGCGGCGCGCCGGCTGGAGATCGCGCCGGAGTGCTGCCTCGGGATCGAGGACTCCGCGAACGGCCTGCGCGCGCTCCGCGCCGCGGGCATGAAGGCCGTCGCGGTCCCCAGCCCCTCGTACCCCCTGGCCGACGAGGTCCTGGCGCTGGCGGACCTCCAGCTGCGGTCACTTCACGAGCTGACGGTCGAGGCGGTGAAGGCGTTGCGCTGAGGTCACGGCTGCAGCTGGGTCAGCGCACAACCATCCCCGAGCGGATCCTCGGACGATGGGACATCGTGAGGCATGGCCACCGCGGGAAGGCGGCCCGCGATCGCGTCCCCGACGCATCGCAGATAGGGCGGCGCGCCGTCGGGCAGCGCCGAGGCGAACCCCGTCCCCGCCAGCGCGGCGTGCTCCCGGAGGAACCGCGCCCGCGCGTCGCGTGCCACGGCGGCGTCCGCGGCGCTCCCCGCGCACACGGCGTACGCCTCCTTCAGGAAGAGATAGCTCGCGAAGTCGCACTCGACGGCCAGGTGATCGTCCGGCTCCTCCTGGCGCGGGGCGAATCCGAAGGCCGCGTACTGCGCGGCGAGATCGGCGAGGGCGCGCCCCGGGTCGCCGAACCCGAGGCGAGCCGCCTCGCGCGGCGAGGCGGCGGCGCCTGCGCCGAGGAGCGCGTGGTACGGACCCTCGCTCGCGCCCTCGGCCCGGGTCGCCGCCTCCCGGAGCAGCGGATCGCCGACCTCGCCCGCGACCGCTCGCACCTCCTCGTGCCAGCCCTGGCGTGGCCGGGAGAGGAGGAGCGACAGGAGCCTCCACTCGGCGGCGCCGGCGAGGAGCGCCGCGACGGCGGGCTCGTGGCGGGTCACGGCGCCGTCTCCAGGGAGAGCGGGATCCATCCGGTCCGCATCTTGCGCGCGCCGACCTCGCCCTTCGCGCCGAGCCACACCGCGAACGCCACCTGCGACCGCCCGCCGGGCTTCGCGCCGGCCGGCAGCGGCCGCACGACGACCACCGACCAGCCCGTCGGCGTCGCCTTCCCCGCGCCGGACGAGATCGCCCGCTCCGCCGGGCGGAGCGTGCCCGGGCCGGTGGCGACCAGGTCCTGCAGCGGGCGGTCGCGCGGACCGGCCATGGTGTTGCCCACCGCGCGCGCCGGCGCGTAGCGCCTCGCCATGGCGAGCTGCTCCGGCGAGCCCGGCGCGAGCGAGGCGGACTCGAACGGATAGTGGTCCACCTTGGCGTTGGGATAGAGCGCGGCCAGCGTGTCGGGCCGGCCGTCCACCGCCGCCTGCCAGCTCGCGCGCCAGTAGCTGATCTCCACCGGTCGGCCCGCCTCCCCCATCATGGGATTGGGCACCTCCGGCCCGGCGGTCGCCGGGAGCTGGACGGCGCAGGCGTCGCTGAACACGGCCGGCAGCGTGCGGTCGCTGCGCGCGGGGACGTTCCAGGTGAGGCGGAAGGCGACGCTCGCCCCGTCCGTCAGCGCCTGCACCTCCACGGCGGTGGTGGTGGGCGCGAGCAGCCTCGGCTCGACCACGTCCTGCGGCATGAGCTGCGCGGGGTGCACCGGCGCCCCGGCCCAGCCCGGATCGTCCGGCGTCGCCGGGAGGCGGGCCGCCTTGACCGCGCGCACCTCCGCCGGCGAGACCACCCGCTGCGGGCCGCGGCCGCAGGCGAGGGCGGCGGCGCCGAGCGCCAGGGCGAGGACCGGCCATCTCCGAGCCGAGGTCATGGCCGCCTCCTCAGGTGACGTTGGACGGCGCCACGCCGCGCCGCGGGTCGAAGCCGGTGAGGACCTGGACCGGCTCCGTGACGGGCACGCGGACGACCTCGGTCCCCTGCTCGTCGTAGCCGTACATCGTCTCGCCGCGGCGCTTGAACCGGTGGATGATCCGCTCCGTCGAGCCGAACAGCGCGATGAGCCCGGCGAGATCGGGATCGCTGGCCGCGTTCCGGTACGTCTTGAGCGCGGCGTGCACGCCGGGGCCGAACATCTGCTCCAGGAAGGCCGGCGGCGCGTGCAGCGGCGGCACGTAGTAGACGTTGGGCTCGAGGCCGAGCTGCGGGAAGAGCGGGAGCGCCACCTTGCGCACGTGCACGAGGTAGTCGATCGGGTTCTCCGGGTCGGCCTTCTCCGGGACGTGCACGAAGCCGGCGCAGCGGATCTTCCCGATGCAGTTGAGGAAGCACTGCGGCGCGAGCCCCTGCTCGATCTTGGGGAAGCAGGCGATGCACTTCTCCGAGGTGCCGGTCATGGGGTTGAAGAACACCTTCTTGTACGGGCAGGCGCGGACGCACTCCTGGTAACCGCGGCAGCGCCCCTGGTCGACGAGGACGATGCCGTCCTCGGGTCGCTTGTAGATTGACCCGCGCGGACAGGCGGCCAGGCACGCGGGGTAGGTGCAGTGGTTGCAGATGCGCGCCAGGTAGAAGAACCACGACAGGTGGGGGAGCTGGTAGTAGGCGCCGTCGACGATCTCCCGCCCGGCGCAGTCGTCCTCGCCCACGTTCGGGTGGGCGTAGTCGATCTCGGCCGGGCGCCACCCCACGCACCGCTCGCCGGCCTCGGCCGCCTCGAAGATGGTCCGGCCCGTGTACCGGCCCGCCTCCCACGACTGCGGCCCGAGCTTCTCCAGGACCTTCACGTCCCAGCCGAGCGGGTAATAGCCGTAGGGCTTCGTCTCGACGTTGTTGAAGAGCATGTACTCCTGCCCCTTCCCGCTGGTCCACGTCGTCTTGCAGGCGAGCGTGCAGGTCTGGCAGGCGATGCACTTGTTCACGTCGAAGACCGCGGCGAACTGCCGGCGCGGTCTCGACTCCGGGTACCAGTAGGACATCGAGCGGCCGAGCTGCCAGTTGCGGACGATGGCCATGGCTCTAGGCTCCCTGCTTGCCGCCGGAGGTGACGAAGCCGCCGGCCAGGTAGGTGGTGAGCGCCGGATTCTCGTAGCGGGGGCGGAGGCCCTCGGCGGCCGGGCGCCACAGGCCCTTCGCGTCGAGGCCGCCGGGCTCCGCCTTCGTGATCTTGACGATGGACTCGCGCGGAGCGCCGGTGGGGCAGTGGACGTCGGGGAGGAAGCCCTTCCCGATCTCCTGGCCGAACATCGCCTTGCGCACGAGCGAGTCGGTCATCCAGGTGGGCTTGAGCCAGCCGCGCGTCGCGGACTGGTGCGAGCCCGAGCGGAACATCGCCTGGTACCCGGAGCGCGGGTTGCGAGCGAGGCCGTCGGCGCGCGCCTGCGTCCCCTCGTACGAGCCGGGCGTGGTGCCATACATGTTGAACCACATGCGCGTGATGCCGCGCGGCGTCCCCGGGTAGTAGCGGGCGCGGCAGAGGAGGCGCGCCCAGCGGTGGTCCTTCTCCGCCGGCCGGTAGCCGCGGAAGGGCCGGTCGGACGGATCGGAGTCGATCCAGACGTAGTCGCCGTCGTCGACGCCGAGCGCCCGGGCGTCCTCGGGGTTGATGTCCACGTAACCCTCGGTGACGCTCGGCATGCGCCGGTCGTGGCGGTGGATGTCGCCGAACGGCCCGAAGAGGATGGCGATCATGTCGACGTCCACCGGCATGGTGTGGGCGCCGTGGCGGTACTTGGGCGTGTGAAAGATGAACCGGTAGCCGTCCTTCGCCAGCGGGTGCGCCGTGCGCTTCACCTCCGACCACGGCTTCACCACGTTGCGGCCCTGCCGCACCTCGCAGGAGAGGTCGTCCCGCGCCACGCCGTAGGCCTCCGGCCCCTTGGCGCGCAGGAACGGGTGGGGCGGCGCCACGATGACGTTGGGCTCGTAGAGGGTGGAGTCGATGGGCTCGCGGTGGACCGGCAGGTTCTCGCCGGCGTCGATGAACTCGTCCTCGTCCCGGTAGAACTCGAGGCGCCCGCTGCGCGTGTACCAGGGGCGGGACTCCGCGACCTGCTCCCAGCCGACCGCCTTCGGATAGGTGCGGTTCATCATCAGGGCGGGGATGCCCTTCTTCGCCTTCTCGTGCAGGTCGGCGAAGCGGTAGCCGCGCGTCAGCGACGAGTGGTCGAGGACGCGCTGCAGGTAGACGTCGGTCCTCCCCTCGTCCACGAACTTGAAGAGGCTGGCGAAGCGGGCGTCGCCGGTCTTCTCGGCCATCGCCTTGGCGACGAGGGCGAGGCACTCGATGTCCCCCCGCGTCTCGAACGGCCGCCGGAGCGGCGTGGCCGGGAACACCGTGAGGAACGGGTTGGTCACCGACGCGCACATGTCGGGGTGCTTGAGCTCGGCCCAGGAGTCGACCGCGAAGACGACGTCGGCCCACTCGCAGCTCGTGGACCACCACCACTCCTGCACCGCGATCATCTCGATGCGCGGCAGCACGTTCGTGACCGTGTTGTAGTGCCACTTC
>DASTGH010000565.1:0-4172 GCA_035719345.1 Anaeromyxobacteraceae bacterium | reverse complement strand
CGGGTGGCGACGCTCCTGGAGGGGGACTTCGCCGCAGGAACGGGGCGGAGAGGTCCAGCGCCCGAGCGAGCGCCGGATCCCGCCGCAGAGCTGCGCCGCTCCGTCGGCGACGCGCTCGACGCCGTCCTCCGCCTGCCCGATGGCCGCACCGTCGGCGTCGTCCGCGGCGAGTGCCCGCCCTCGGCGGGTGACGCGGTCTTGCTCCCGGCGCAGGCCGCGGAGGCCCTGGAGAGACTCGGCGGCGCATCGCCGCTCGCCGGCGCCGAGGTCCTGTATCGCGCGCCGGCGGGCGGACGCGACGACGGGTCCGCTGCGCGTCGCGCCCTCGTGGCCGTCGCGGAGCGGAAGCGCGCCGCCGCCGAGGCGCTCGCCGCGGCGGGCCAGCCGGCGGAGGCGCTGGCGCTGCACCGGGATGCCTTGACGTTCGCCTGCCGCGCGCTCGACCCGCGCGGCGATCCCGGCCCCGAACCGGCCGCGCTGCTGGCGGCGGTTCACGGCCACCTCGTCCCGGCGGGCGTCCTCGACGCCTCCATCGCTGCTGCCCTCTCGCGCGCCGCCGATGCGGCGCGGGCGTTCGACGCAAGCACCGTGGCGCCACCGCCGACCCTGGTCGAGGCGGTCGCAGGTGATGCCACGGCGCTCGTCGCGCGCGCCCGCGCCGCGCTGGACGCGCGCCACGCTGGCTGACGCTCCGTTGGTCCGTCCGCGGTCCGTGAACGGCTCCTACCCGCCATTGTCGGACGCGGACGTCCAGACCGTCGTGCCGACCTGTATGTTGTCCAGGTAGACGAATCCCGGGTTCGGCGGCGAGTCGATCCCCTCGTCGAACACGAGCGAGAGTCCGACGACGAGCGACTCCGCAGTGGGCGGGTGAGCGGGGTCGAGGGGGAACACCGCGCCCGTCGGCAGGGCGGTGCTGGCGCGAATCCAGCGTGGGTCGGCCGTTGGCGTCTGGACCATGTTGGCGCAGCCGCCGACGAACGCCGTGAGGACGGCGGTGTCGGGTGGGTTGCGGTACTGCAGGTTGAAGCGCGGCGCACCCGCGCCGCAGTGGCCATCGACGCGCCAGTCGAACGCGAGCGGCGTGATGTCCGCCACGGTGGTGCCGTCCGGAACGTCGAACGCCGCCACCCCTGCCGCGGTGACGGCCGTCGCCACGAGCTTCTGGAAATACAGCGCCTGATTCGCGTCTCCGTGGCTGTCCGGCTCGCCCTGCTGCGCCTTCCACGCCGCCAGGGACTTCTGGCCGAAGCCATCCGGATGCAGCTTCCAACCGTCGCCCGCCGCGACGAGGAGCGGCGTCGACATCAGCGCCGCGGCGCACGCGAGGACGATTCTCCGAGATCGCTTCATGGGTTCTCTCCTCTCGGTTTCAGTACCGGTCGCGAACCGCACTGCCCTCCGCGCCGGAGGCGGCACACTCGCGCGCGCGCGTACTCGACACAACAGGCGGACCGCCGGGCGCGGCGGCGACACGCCCCTGCCCACCCGGCACCGCCGCTCTCCGCCTCGCGTGCCGTCGATCCGCCGGATCGGAAGCCGGCGCCGCAGCGCGCCCATGGCGCGGCGGCGGCGGACTGTGAGTACAAGGAGCGCCCTCGCTTCAGCCTTCGAGGTCGCCGAGCAACTGGGAGAGGAGCCGCTCCTCGGGCACGGCGATGCCCCGCTCACGCATCGCCTGCTCCAACCCCGGGCTCCACGGCGTGTCTGCAGGGCGGCCCGTCAGCCGGGGTGCGCGGACCATCGTCGCCGCCGCTTCGAGGTAATCGGCGCGCTCGAACCGCCACGGGCGCCCACCGGCCGCCTCGAGCACCTGATGCGCGATGCGGAGCCCCGCCCAATCGAAATCGGCGTGGACCCGCACCGACGCGCCGGACCTCGCCAGTGCACGGAGCAGGTCCATCGCCGCCGTCGAGGGCACGCCCTCCACGCAGACGAGCGCCCGGCAGCGCGCGCCGAGCGCGTCGGCGGCGGCGGCCACGATCGCCGGGTTCTCGCAGACGTGGACCGGCGTGCCGGGCTCGACGGCGATCGCCGCCTGCCCGAGCTCACGCAAGGTCACGCGGCGGGGCTCGCCGGCCTCGGCGCTGTCGCGGAGGTGGCGCGCGAGGAGCCCGTCGCCGGGCGGCCGGAGGCCGAGGACGAGCACCTCGGCCGAGAGCGCGTCACAGTCGACGCCGACCTCGCGCCACAACCGCCGGCGCTCGGCCGCGGCGGCGGGCACCTCCTCCCAGCCCGCGACCGCCACCGCGGCCCGGAGCGCGAGGCCGCCGAGCGGCGTGCCGGGATCGAGCGCGTGCGGGTCGCCCGTGCACCGCGCGGCGAGGACGGGCAGGAGGCAGCCCGCCGCCGGGAGCGCCTGCGCCACGGTCACCGCCTCGGCGAGGAGGTCCGCCGTGGCCCGCTCCGCTGCGGTCGCCGCCCGGGTGAGCGCGCCCGTGGTGCGCAGGCGCGCGAGCCACTCGCACAGCTCGGGCCGCGAGGCGACGCGCGCCTCGGCTTCCGTCCACATGCGCTGGCGCTCGGCCGCGCCGCGGTCCCGGTCGGCGCGCGCGTCGCGCAGCGGGCCCCCGAGCGCCTCCAGCACCTCGCGCAGCGACGCCTGCGCCGCGCTCTCCCGGAGCGCCCGGTCGAGCTCGGCCAGCACCACGCTCGCGCGTTGTTCCGGCGCCGCCTGCCAGCCGAAGAGATCGGCAAGGGCCCGTGCTTCGCCGACGCCGAGCTCCTCCACCGTCACCGTGCGCGCGGCGTCGCCCGCGTCCTCCAGGCGCGCCCGCGCCGCCGCGAAGAGCTTCGCGTACCCCGGGCCGCCGAGGAGCGACCCGATGCGCTGCCGGTCCGCGCTCAACCCTCCTCCACCAGCACCTGCTCGCGCCCGTCCCACAGGAACCACTCGGCGTGGACGCCGCGCATGCTCGGGTCACGCGAGAGGTGGTAGGTGGAGAGGCCGTCGAGCTCGGCGTAGAAGCCCCACTCCTCGTACGAGGTCATGACGAAGTCGAGGTCGAACTCGGCGAGGAGCCCCATGAGCTGGCCGCGCATGGGCCGGTCGATGCCGGCGAACGCCTCGTCGAGCGCGATGAGCCTGGGCGCGCCCGGCTGCGCCGCGTCGTAGAACGCCGCCGCCGCGGCGAAGAGCGGCAGGTGGAGGAGGACCGCCTTCTTGCCGCCCGACCCGGAGGCGTGGGCCTTCTTCGTGAGCGGCGCCCACGGCCGTCCCTGCTGCTCCCGGTGCTCGACCACGAACCGGTGCCAGGGCCGGTAGTCGAGCGCCTCCATCATCCGGTCGTGCAGGGGCCGCGTGCCCTCGGCGTCGCGCGCCTGCGCGAGCCGATCCTGGAGGAAGCCCTCCAGCGCGGCGCGGTTGGCCTCGGTGAGGAGGTGGCCGGCGCGGAGGAAGAGCGCGATGGCCTTTCCCGCGCCGGCGTGATCCTCGTCCACCTCCCAGGAGAGGCGAACCTGCGTTCCGGAGGCGGTCGTCCGGTCGTGGAGCGCCTCGTTCATCCGCTCGACGAGGGCGCGCGCCTGGCGCAGCCGCTGGGCGAGGTGGTCGTGGGCCTCACCCGACAGGAACTGCTCGATGAGCCGCCGCTCGTCGTCGCCGAGGAGCGCCGTCCGCTGCGCCACCTGCGCCTCGATCTCGGAGAGCACCTGGCGCGCGGGGCGCGGCCGGCCTCCGAACGCGAACTCGTAGGTGAGCACGCCTCGTGGCCGCGAAGGGTAGATGCGCATGTCGGGCGGGAGCTGGCCCTGCAGCTCCGTCTGCCGGCGCATGAGCCGGTTCTCGGCCGACTGGCGCCGCTCCTCGGTGTCGCCGTCCTCCACCGCGGCGTCGATGCGGCGCGCGGCCTCGAGCGCGCCGGTGTAGCTCCACGGCGCTCCGGCGGCTTCCTCGGGCGCAGCGAGCCCGGCCGCGACGAGCACGCCGTCGCCTTCGATCGCGCGGAAGGCCTCCGCGGCCTGCTTCCGCCGCTCGTCCGTCGCGGCGACGGCTTGCTCCGCCTGGGCGAGCGCCGTCTCGGCGGAGCCCGTGCGCACGTCGAGCGCGCTCTTCTCGGCCGTCGCGCTTTCGCGGGCGGAGCGCGCGGCGCGCTCCGCCGCGCGGGCACCATCGAGCGCCCGGAGCACCTCGTCGGCAGCCACTCCGGCCGCCTCGCGCATTGCCTCGAGGC
>DASTGH010000564.1:0-2009 GCA_035719345.1 Anaeromyxobacteraceae bacterium | reverse complement strand
GGGGAATCACATGGCGTTCGGAAGCGAGGACACCGCCACCACGAAGGTCGAGGAGCAGACGACGAAGGCGCCGTCGCTCCTCTTCCTGGGCCTGGCGCTGGCGTCGATGGCGGCGTCGGCGGCGCTGGTGCTCAGCGGCCGCAAGCAGCTCGGCAACTTCATCGGGCAGTGGGCGCCGTCGATCCTGATCATGGGGACGTACAACAAGATCTCGAAGGAGCTCGCCGGACCGCGGCACGCGTTCGGCGCCGCCTGATGCCTCGTCCGCTCGCTACCCGGCGGGCGGGGTCCCGGACCGGCCGCCGTCGAGCGCCGCGCGCGCGACGGCCGGCCGGTTCGTGATGAGCGCGTCCACGCCGAGGGCGGCGAGCCGCGCCACCTCCGCCGGAGCGTCCACCGTCCAGACGTGCACGGCGAGTCCCCGCGCGCGCCAGCCGCGGACCCGGGGCTCGTCCACCAGCGTCCGCTCGGGGTGAACGGCGGCCGCGCGCACCAGGCGCGTGCCGATCGCCTCGCGCACGCGCCACGCCTGATCGGCGCCGAAGAGCGCGCCGGTGCGGACGCGCGGCGCCGCGGCGCGAAAGGCGGCCAGCAGCACCGGGTCGAACGAGGAGACGACGCAGCGTTCGGACGCGCGCGCCGCCGCGATGACGCGCGCCGCGGCGAGCGGGAGCCGCACGTCCGGCGAACCCGCCGACTTGAGCTCGACGTTCACCACCGCCGAGGGCAGCGCCTCCAGCACCTCGGCGAGCAGCGGGATCCGCTCCCCCGCAAAGTGGACCCCGGCCCAGGCTCCCACGTCCATGGTGCGCAGCTCGGGCCACGTCGAGCGCCGGATGAGCCGTCGCGGCCCGCGCGGGGCGGTACGCGCCGTGTCCGCGTCGTGGATCACGACCACCTCGCCGCTCGCGCAGCGCCACACGTCGAGCTCGACGCCATCGGCCCCCTGCTCGAGGGCCAGGCGGAAGGCCGCCAGGGTGTTCTCGGGCGCGTCGCGGCTCGCGCCGCGATGCCCCAGGATGAGGGGACGTCCGCGAGGGGTTGAGAGGGTGTCTTCCACCAGAACGCTCCTGGCTTTCGGGCTCCGAGGGGCGATAGGATAAGGCGCCATGGGACTCCGACTGCCGGAACTGCTGATCATTCTCGTCGTGCTGCTCCTGGTGTTCGGGGCGAACAAGATCCCGCAGCTCGGCGATGCGCTCGGCAAGGGAATCCGCAACTTCAAGAAGTCCTCGAACGAGGGCGAGGACGCGGTCGACGTCACGCCCAAGGAGCAGGGACAGCTCGCCGAGAAGGCGCCGACGCGCGCCGCCAGCACCGCCGCGTCCGCAGAGAAGAAGGCCTAGCCGTCCTCGCCGGAACCGGGCGCGCGCTCTGGTCCTGAGCGTAGCGAAGCGGAGTCGAAGGAGGCCCGTCCCCGCCCCAGACTCACCGCGAGCCCGCGCACGAGCGGGTGCAGCGCCGCGTCCGCCGCGATCGCGGCGAGGTCGCGGTCCGACAGGCGCGGGAGCAGCTTCGACGCCAGCGCCGGCTCGGCGTACGGGTTCATGGCGATGGCGCGTGCCACGGCCGGGCGCGTCCGCCAGCGCCGCTCGTCGTGCACGCAGCGCAGCGTCTCCGGGCGGCACGGCCGGCGCGCCGCGATCCGCACCACCTCCGCCTCGGTGAGCCGCGGGTTCCGCAAGAGCTCGCGCACCACCACCGGCTCGCCCTCGGCCGCGAGCCGGGCGAGGAGGTCGGGGTCGCGGTCGGCCCGGGCGCGCGCCTTCTTGTGGCCGAGCGTGAGCTGGGCCAGGCGTCGATCGGGCGGCTCGCGCGGCGGCTCCCAGGCGCGCTGCGGCGGCGGAGACACGAGCAGGCGGCGCACGTCGGGCAATGCGCCCTCCACCGCGGCCGCGTAGATCGCGGCCAGCCGCTCGTAGGGGACGGCGAGCGCGAGCAGCGCCTCGCAGAGCGCCGTCGCGAGCAGCGCGTCGCCCTCCGCGGCCAGCCCCAGCGCCTGCGACACC
>DASTGH010000563.1:0-6922 GCA_035719345.1 Anaeromyxobacteraceae bacterium | reverse complement strand
GGGGCACGGCGCGTGGTCTACCACGCGAACCTCCCGCTGACAGGGCACATCGGTCGCCCCCGTCCGGGACCACGACGCATCGTCCGCCTTGGGTTCCCGGCCATCGTCCGCTGCGCGCTCGCGGGCCACCCCGAGCTCGAGACGCGCGACGCCCTCGGTGCCCTGCTCGGATGGACGGCCGGCGACTTCCATCTCGACCCCGCGGCGCGGCCGGCGCCCGGTGCGGGGCAGCCGGTCGAGGCCCTCCTCATCGACGCCCTGCGGGTGCTCGACGAGCGGGCGCACCACGCCGCCTCGGGTGGCGCCGATCGCACGGCGAGCCCGGGGCGCCCCGCACCGCCCGATCCCTTCGCGGAATAGCGCCCCGCGCGAGCGGCTACAGCCCGTGCCGCCGCAGCGCGTCCGCGCGCTCGCTCCAGCGCTCGTCCACCTTGACCGTGAGCTGAAGGAAGACCTTGCAGCCGAGGAGCCGCTCCAGGCCCTGCCGTGCGCCGGTGCCGATCTCCTTCAGGAGCGCGCCGCGCTTGCCGATGACGATGCCCTTCTGGCTCTCGCGCTCCACGGAGATCACCGCCGAGATGCGCACCAGCCCGTGCCGGCCCTGCTCCCGCTGCGACTCGTCGAACTCCTCCACCTCGACGGCCGCCGAGTACGGCACCTCCTCGCGCGTCTTGACCATGACCTGCTCGCGCACGTACTCGGCCGCGATCTGGCGCTCCGCCTGGTCGGTGAGCACGTCCGGCGGGAAGAGCGGCGCCTCCGACTCCGGCGCCAGGCGGGCGAGCGTGCGCAGCAGGTCGTCGACGTTCTCGCCGGTGAGCGCGGAGAACGGCACCACCTCCGCCCAGGCGTGCAGGTCCTTGTAGGCGGCGATGACGGGCAGGAGCGCCTCGCGCGGCGCCCGGTCCATCTTGGAGATGCCGAGCACGGCCGGCTTCCCGCCGCGCGCCACCTGCTCGATGATCCAGCGCGTCGCCTCGCCCACCTCGACCCGCCCCTCGGGGCCGGTGCCCGCCTCGACGAGGAGCAGGACGAGGTCGACCTCGCCCAGCGTCGCGAGGCCGACGTCCACCATGCGCTGGTTCAGCGCGCCCTGCGCGCGGTGCAGCCCGGGGGTGTCGAAGAAGGCGAGCTGCGCGCCCTCGCCGTTCCACACGCCCAGGATGCGGGTGCGCGTGGTCTGCGGCCGCGGCGAGACGATGGCGATCTTCTCGCCGAGGACCCTGTTGAGGAGCGTCGACTTGCCGACGTTCGGTCGGCCGACGATGGCGACGAAGGCCGTCTTCATGGCGAGGGCTGCGCCCTTCGACTCCGCGACGCTGGCGCGTCGCTACGCTCAGGGCAGGCCCGGCTAAGGCTGCGCGCCGCGCGTGATCGTGATCTTGACGAGCTTCGTCTTGCCGTTCCCGCCGCGCGCGATCTTGGGGACGAGGTCGCCGCCCTTCACCACCTCGCCGAAGATGGTGTGGCCGCGGTTGAGGTGCGGCGTCGGCACCTCGGTGATGAAGAACTGCGAGCCGTTCGTGTTCGGGCCGGAGTTGGCCATGGCGAGCAGGCCCGGCCGGTCGAACTTGTTGTCGGGGCCGATCTCGTCTCCGAAGCGGAAGCCGGGGCCGCCGTAGCCGGTGCCGAGCGGGTCGCCGCCCTGGATCATGAAGTCGGGGATGACCCGGTGGAACACGGTGCCGTCGTAGAGCGGCCGCTTCACCTGCTGCTTGGACCCGGGGTCGGTCCACTCCTTCGTCCCCTCGGCCAGCCCGACGAAGTTCTCGACGGTCTTGGGAGCCTTCTCGGGGAGCAGCTTCACGACGATGTCGCCGGCGGAGGTGGCGAAGGTGGCGTAGAGGGCGTCGGCCATGGCGGTCTCCGTTCCTACTTGCAGTCCGGCTTGGTCTTGGAGATGACGACCTTGTCCAGCTTGGTCTTGCTGTTGCCGAGGCGAGCGATCTTCCCGACGAGGTCGCAGCCGCACACGCCCTCGCCGAAGCGGACGTAGCCGCACAGGCCGGAGGGGCTGTTGGTGCAGCGCTGCGGGTTGAGGTGCAGCGTCGGGACCTCGGTGATGAAGAACTGCGAGCCGTTCGAGTTCGGGCCGGAGTTGGCGTAGGCGAGCTGGCACGGCTGATCGAAGAACCGCTCCGAGGCCTCCAGCTCGTCGGGGATGGCGTAGCCCGGCCCGCCGACGCCCTGGCCCAGCGGGTCGCCGCCCTGGATCATGAAGTTGGGGATGACCCGGTGGAAGATGGTGCCGTCGTAGAGCGGCTTCTTCGACTTCTGGCCGGTGCGGGGGTCGGTCCACTCCTTCTTCCCCTCCGCCAGCTCGACGAAGTTCTTCACCGCGTTCGGCTTCGTCTCGGGCGTGAGCTTGACCCCGATCTTTCCCTGGCTGGTGACGAAGGTCGCGTACAGCTCGCCGCCGCCCTTCGCGTCCTTCTTCGGCTCGGCGGCCTTCTTCGCCTCCTCGGCGCGCGCCAGCGCGGGGGCGACGCAGAACGAGAGCGACAGCGCGAGCGCGGCGGGTCGGATCATGCGCGGCATGCTAGCCACCCCGCCTCGGGCGGGCAACGAAAAGCACGCGTCACCTGGCCGGCGTGCGCCGCGTGCGGCGGCGCGCCTTCGAGGCCGCGCCGCGCGACTTCGGCGCCCGCGCGCGCGGCTTCGGCTTCGACTTGGCGGCGGGAGCGCGGGCCGGGGCGCGCTTCACCTTGCGTGCCGTCGTCGCCTTGCGCCTCGGCGCCGCCGGGGCGCGAGCGGGCTCTGGCTCGGGCGCGGGCATCGGCGGCTCCGGCTCGGGCGCCGGCTCCGCTCCGGCCGCCGGCGCGGCGGGCGGCGCCGTCTCGGCCACGGCGAGCGGAGCCTCGGCCGCCGCCTCCGCGGCCATCTCCAGCTCGACGGCCGGCGGCTCCGGCGCGAACGCCGCCTCGGATGGCGGCGCGGCGGCCGCGGCCGGGCTCGCGGCGGTCCCCTCCTCCGCCAGCCGCCCGTTCACCGCCTCCAGCGCCAGCTTGGCGGCGGCCTGCTCCGCGTCCTTCTTGGAGCGGCCGGCGCCGCGGCCGACGACCTCGCCGCGCAGCTCCAGCTCCACGTCGAAGACCTTGGAGTGGTCGGGGCCGTGCTCCGCCACCACGCGGTAGCGCGGCGTGGCGCGGAGGCGGCTCTGCGCCAGCTCCTGCAGCTGCGTCTTGTAGTCGCGGTCGAGCGTGCCCGCGGCCGCGCGGGCGAACGCCTCGCCCAGGAAGCGATCGATGAGCGTGAGGACGGGGTCGAGCCCGCCGCACAGGTAGATGGCGGCGACCACCGCCTCCAGCGCGTCGGCCAGCAGCGAGCTCTTCTGCCGGCCGCCGGTCAGCTCCTCGCCGCGGCCGAGCCGCAGGAGCGCGCCGAGGTCGAGCTCGCGCGCCATGCGGGCGAGGCCGGCCTCGTCCACCACCGCCGCGCGGATCTTCGAGAGCTCGCCCTCCCGCGCCTGCGGGAAGCGCTCCATGAGGCGGTGCGACACGGCCAGGTCGATGACGGCGTCGCCCAGGAACTCGAGCCGCTCGTTGTCGCGCAGCGCCTCGCCGCGGTGCTCGTTCACGTACGACTTGTGCGTGAGCGCGGCCAGCGCCAGCTCGCCGTCCGAGATCGCGAGCCCGATGCGCTCCTCGAGCGAGACGACGACCGGATGCTGCGGGGGACGCTCTGGCCGGGGGTGCGGCGGGGGCTCCATGGCTTCGCGGCTCATGATCTTTCACGCCCGGAGGCGCGCGGCAAGCTCATCGGCGAGCCGGAACGGGTCCGCCTCCCGGCGCGCGATCCGCTCCGCCAGCTCCTCGAGCCGGCCGTGATCGTCGGCGAGGCGCTCGAGCGCTCCGGCGAGGAGCCGCTCGCGCAGCAGCGACAGGAAGCCGGCGCGCGCGCGCGCCACCTCGCGGCCGCGGCGGAGCCCGGTCTTCTCGAGGTGGGCCCGGTGGCGCTCCACCGCCGCGGCGAGCTCCACCACGCCCTGGTCGCGCACCGCGACCGTCTTGAGGATGGGAGGCTCCCACCAGGCGGGGTCGTGCGGATCCCAGGCCTCGCCGCCGCGCATGCGGTGCTGGGCGTCGTGGTCCAGGACCGGCTGCGTGGCCGTGGAGCGACGCAGCTCGAGCATGGTCTGCAGGTCGCGGACGGCCCGGTCTGCGCCCTCGCGGTCCGCCTTGTTGACGGCGAAGACGTCGGCGATCTCGAGCACGCCCGCCTTGATGGCCTGCACGTCGTCTCCCAGCCCGGGGACCGCCACGACCACCACCGAGTGCGCCAGCTCGGCGACCTCGATCTCGTCCTGGCCCACGCCCACCGTCTCCACCAGCACCACGTCCTTGCCCATGGCGTCCATGACCGCGACGACGTCGGCGGTGGCGCGCGAGAGGCCGCCCAGGTTGCCGCGGGTCGCCATGGAGCGGATGAACACGCCCGGATCGAGCGCGTGCTCCTGCATCCGGATGCGGTCGCCCAGGATGGCGCCCCCCGTGAAGGGGCTCGTCGGGTCGACGCACACCACGCCGACCGTCCGCCCCTCCTTGCGGTGGTGGGCGATGAGCCGGTCCGTGAGCGACGACTTGCCGGCCCCCGGCGCCCCGGTCAGGCCGATGACGTAGGCCCGCCCGGTGCGCGGGAAGAGATCCTGCAGCGCGCGCCGTGCCCCCGGCTGCGCGTCGTCGAGGCCGCGCATGAGCCGGGCCGCCGCGCGGACGTCGCCTCCGACCACCTTCTCGGCGATGGGTTCCATCAGAACGCGGCCGCCTCCGGGATGAAGTTCGCGACCAGGATCGACGCCGACATCCGGCGCGGGCCGCCGATGGGCTGGCGCTGGGCGTCGAGCTGCCGGTAGACGACGCCGCCCTCCGCCACCTGGTCGATGACGACGAGGAGCCGCCAGCCGCCGCGGTCGTGCGAGAAGACCGCCTCGAAGTCGGCCCGCTTCAGCACGCGCGCGGCCCCGTAGGGCCGCCCGTCGATGTCGGTGCCGACGTAGCGCACCTCGTCGCCCGACTGCTCCACCACCACGTTCATCACCCAGACCTCGCCCGGGCGCGGCAGGAGGTGCTGCGGCACGGCGGGCGGCGCGACGGCGCCGGGCGCCGACTGCGGCGAGCCCGCGGCTCCGGCGGGCATGGTGTCGTCGGCGGAGCCCCCGAGCGCCGCCGCGATGACCTTCATCGTGCCCGGGAAACGGCTCAGGTCGAAGCGATCGGACCAGACGTCGCCGGAAGGGCCGATGAGGCGGCCGCGGAACGTGGTCCCGAGCTCGCGCGTCGCCACGAACCGGTAGCGCGTGCCCGCCCACTGCACCTCCTGGAAGACCTCGACCGGCGCGTTCGGCGCCATGACCGCGTCCGGGCCGAAGGCGGAGACGATCTGCGCGAGCGTGAGGGCGTTCCGCGGAGGCGAGGTCACCTCGATGCGCGCCGCCGCCGCCTCGCGCGCGGCGTCCGGGCGCGCCCGGCGGCGCGCCGCGGCCTGCATCTCGGGGGCGAGCCCGTCGAGCCACAGCTCGAGGTCGGTGCGGGAGGCGTGCTCCTCCAGGTTCACGCCCGGAAACTCCGGCGGCACGTCGAACGGCTGCCCCCCCACCACCGCGACGCGCGACACGCGCACGCCCTCCGGGCCGCCCAGGAGCTCGAAGGCGTGCGTGGCCGTGTTGACGACGGTGCGTGCCAGGAGCCGCTCGGCATCGAGGCCCGGCTCGAGCCGGAGGGCGCGAAACCGCGCCGCGAGGTCCTGGAGCAGGGCGGCGCGCTGCTGCAGGCCGTGCGCCACCCGGACCTCGATCGCGCCGGATCGCTCCACGTCGTAGAAGAGCACGGGCTTGAGCGCGGAGAGCGGCGGGTCGAGGAAGCGCAGGTGGTCGTGGCCGACCACCTGGAACCGGGCGCGCGGGACGGGCGCTCCGGTGAGCGGGTTCACGACCGGGCTGGCGAACGCGAGGTCGCCCTCCAGCGTCTCCCGGTCGGCCCCGAGCCGCACGGGGATGCCGAGCGCGGCGAGCTTGCGGCCGGCGATCCCGTTGAGCCGCTCGCGCGGGATCTTGGAGATGATGGTGTGCTCGCCTTCGGCCATGCGTCCCCGTGCGCGCCGGACCCCCAGGTCCGTCCGGTCGCGGCGGGAATCTACCCCAGGACGTCCCCGGATGAGCCCCCGGACCGCGACCTTCCCCACCGGACGGTCCTGCGGTACCTATCCGGCGCGGCGCGCGCCCGCCGCACGGCGAGGATCGGGCGTGGGCGGCATGCCGGGCGTCGCACCTCGTCGGCGGGCGCCCGGCAGTCGGCGTATCGGCGTCGCCGTCGAACGAGCCGGCCACGATGGCGTAGCACGGTGGCGCGTCCGGTTCTGCTTGACTGTTGGTTTACCCACGCCCGGGCCGCGCCGCCGCCGTCGCGAGAGGTCGCCCCCGGAGCGGTCCAGTCGGTTTTCACGGGTGAAATCTCGACGAACCGTGCTGCGCCGGCGCCGGCCGCGTGACAGGATGTGCATGTGGAGGAGCTCGCCCCCACCCTCGCCGGCTTCGCCCGGCCCCTCCTCGAACCGCTCGCGCCGGACACGCCGCTCACGCGGCGGCGCGAGGCGCTCGGGCTGGCGGTGATGGTCTGGAACGCCGTGATCCTCGATCGGAACGGCGGCGACCACGTCGCGACGATCCTCGAGCAGCTCGCGCGCCTCCCCGAGCCGGGCGGGACCATCCTCGCGCGGCTGGCGGAGGACCTCGTCACGCGGAAGAAGGAGCTGTTCGCCGCCGACCTCCGGGTCGTCGTGCGGTGGGAGCTCACCGAGACGGCGCCGGGCCAGCTGTCGCTCCGGGTCGAGGGCGCGCCGGCCGCGTGAGGTGCCTCGACCTCCGGCCACGCCAGCAGCCGCTCGAGCTGCGCACCGCTGATCCTGGGATCAGCGTCCTCGCGCC
>DASTGH010000562.1:0-4018 GCA_035719345.1 Anaeromyxobacteraceae bacterium | reverse complement strand
GGGGCGGACTCGAACGGCGCGCCGGTGCTGGGCGTCACCGACGTCGACCTCTTCATCCCGGACGCGCCCTTCGTCTTCGGCGAGGCCGACCGGGACGCGCGCACCGCGGTCGTGTCGCTGCACCGCCTGGCGCACGGGCCGGACGGAAAGCAGGCCGAGCCCGAGCGGATCCGGCGCCGCCTCCAGGTGGAGGCGGTGCACGAGCTCGGGCACCTCCTCGGCCTGTCGCACTGCCAGGACGCCCGCTGCGCCATGTTCCTCTCGCACAAGCCGTCCGACTCCGATCGCAAGGGGCCCGGCCTCTGCGCCACCTGCCGCGGCGCGCTCGGCCTCCCGCCGTAGGACGCGCGTCGGCGATCGTCCCCGATGGACCCGCTCTGCCAGCGCGGCTCGGCCAGCTGCGGCGCGTGCTGCGGGCTCTACAACCGCGCCGATCTCTCCCGCGCCGGCGTGCGGGAGGCGCTCGACCGCCGCACCGCCGCGCTCGCGGGCGTGCCGCGGACGGCGGAGGCCTACCGCGCAGTGGCAGCGCGTCTCCGTGCCGAGGAGGCCGCGCCGCTCTTCCCGCTGGTGCGCGTCTGCCCGCTCCTCGGCTGGCTCGACGAGGAGGCGACGCGGGTCGGGTGCCTCGCGCACCCGCTCGTCACCGGCGGGCCCGACCTGCGCGACTGCGGGGTCTACGACGTCCGGACCTGCGACACCTTCTTCTGCCCGTCGCACAGCTGGCTCGCGGAGGAGGAGGCGGCCATCGCGGCCGACGCGCTCGGCGGCGATCCGTACCTCTACGGCCTCGTGGTCACCGACGTCCCCTTCCTGCGGGCGGCGCTCGACGGGGTGGCCCGCCTCGCGGGCGTCCGGGTCCGCCGCGAGCACCTCGCCGCCGCCCCGTTCCGGCGCACGCTGGTCGCGCTCCTGGCGCTGAAGGAGGAGCTGGCGCCGGGGTCGGAGGGGCTGTTCGGCGCCTTCCGGCCGGCGGCGGACGGCGAGCCGGTGCCGCGCGTCCTCGACTACGCCGCGCTCGGCCGCGACGCGCCGTCCCCCTACGACGCGCTCCTCCTCGCCGTGGGCGCCGACCCTCGCTCCGGGAACGACCTCGATGCACTGGAGGAGGAGGTCGGCGCGCGCCTCGAGGCGTGCGCCGCGGCCCTGCCCTGAGGGCCGCGGCGCGCCGTCTCGATCAGCAGCCGCCCCACCGCCCGTGGCCGGCATGGGCAGGCGCGAAGGCCCCGCCCTCGCGCACGAGGCGCGAGAGGGCCTGCCGCTGCCCGGCGTCGAGCACCGCGTGGAAGCGCGCCACCGCCTCGGCGGCGCGGCGCCGCACGTCGGCGAGCCGCTCCTGGCGTGCGGCGAGCACGGCGTCGACCCGCGCCGCGTCGAGGTCGGCGGCGCCGAGCAGGTCGGCCAGCTCGCCGCGAGCGCTGCGCCAGTCGTCGCGGAAGCCCTCCATCGCCGCGCGCAGCGCGTCCGCGTCCTCGACCAGCACGCGCTCCTGCGACGGCGACGTTCCCAGGCGGGCGAAGAGGCCGCGGAGCATCCAGCGCGCGCCGGCCGGAGCGACGCCGCCGCGCCGGCGCCAGCGCCGCCAGCGGCGGACCCGGGAGGCGAAGAGCGCGGCACCGACGGCGACCGCGGCGAAGAAACCGAGCACGAAACCCATGTGAGACCTCCTGCGAGGCCGGCCGGAAGCGGCCGGACGCAGGGAACGTGGGTCCCGCGCTCGAAGCGATCCTTTCGCCCGCGTGAAGAAGCGTGAAGCCCGGACCGGGGCCCGCGCCTTCAGCCCTCGACCTTGGCCGGCGCCGGCTTCCCCAGCTGGACGAGGCCGCTCGCCACGATCTCGGCGACGTCGAGGACGCGGACCTTCTCCTCCTGCCCGAGCTCGTTCACGCCGTCGCGCAGCATGGTCATGCAGAAGGGGCAGCCGACCGCGACCACCCCGCCGCCCTGGCCGAGCGTGGCGGCGGCCTCGCTCACCCGGTTCTGGTTCACGCGCGTGCCGAGCTTCTCCTCGAGCCACATGCGCCCGCCGCCCGCGCCGCAGCAGAACCCCTGGCGCCGGTTGCGCGGCATCTCGCGCACGCGAGCCCCCGCCGCCAGGAGCGCCTCGCGCGGCGCCTCGGTGACGCCGTTGTGGCGGGCGAGGTAGCACGGGTCGTGGAAGGTGACCGGCTGGCCCTCGAGGACCGCCGCCTTGCCCACCGGGAGTCGCCCCTCGGCGACGAGCCGCGCGATGAGCTCGGTGTGGTGCACGACCTCGTACCGGCCGCCGAACTGCGGGAACTCGTTCTTGATGGTGTTCATGCAGTGCGGGCACTGCACCAGGATCTTCTTCACGCCGTGGCCGTTCAGCAGCTCGACGTTGGCGGCAGCCTGGGTCTGGAAGAGGTACTCGTTCCCGAGGCGGCGGGCCGCCTCGCCGTTGCAGGTCTCCTCCTCGCCCAGGATGGCGAAGGAGACCTTCGCCTCGCGCAGGATCTGGACGATGGCGCGCGAGACCTTCTTCTGCCGATCGTCGAACGCGCCGGCGCAGCCCACGAAGAACAGCCACTCGTACTCGCCGCCGTCGGAGGCGCGCGGGATGTCCAGGTCCTCGCACCACTCGGTGCGCCGGTTCGAGCCGATGCCCCAGGGGTTCCCCTGGGTCTCGATGTTCTTGAAGACGCGCGCCGCCTCGTCGGGGAAGTCGGCGTCGACGAGGACCTTCTGCCGGCGCATGTCGACGAGGCGCGGGATGTTCTCGATGAACACCGGGCAGGCCGTCTCGCACCAGCCGCAGGTGGTGCACGCCCAGAACGTCGCCGGCGGGACGACCTCGGCGATGGGCGGGAGCGCCCCGGCCGCCGCCTCGCGCGCCGCCGGATCCTTCGCCCGCCACAGCGCCGTGAGCTCCGGCGCCTTGGCGACGAGGTGGTGCTTCACCGCGCGGTTCACCTCCTTGTGGCTGAGGGGCTTGCCGGTGACGTAGGTCGGGCAGTGCGTCTGGCACCGGCCGCACTCGGTGCAGGAGTAGACGTCGAGGGCCTCCTTCCAGGAGAGGTCCTTGACGGTGGCGGTCCCGTAGCTTGCGTTCTCGCTCTCGAGGTCGAGCTTGCGCAGCGCCGCCGAGCCGGGCGGGAGCGCGCGGACGTAGACGTTCGGCAGGCCGGTGATGATGTGGAAGTGCTTCCCGTACGGGAGGAAGTTCCCGAAGACGAGGATGATGAGGAGGTGCAGCCAGAAGCCGATCGCGCCGAGCGCCGCGATCGCGGCCGCCGAGAGGCCGAGGCCGGAGTAGATGGCGGCGGCCAGCGACGCGGCCGGGGCCCAGGCGGAGAGCGGCTCGCCCACCGCCAGCAGGCCGGCGCCGTCGAACATCATGTCGGTGACCATGAGGCCGCCGATGAAGCCGAGGATGAGCGTGCCCTCCCACGAGCGGGTCACGCGATCGGGCTTCGTCACGAGCCGCCGCCACAGGAACCCGCCCACGGCGACGAGCGCGAGCAGCACCATCACGTCCTTCACGAAGGCGTAGCCGCGGCCGAGCGGCGACTCCGGCGCGAGGAGCGGGAGGTGGAAGCCCTCGGCGAAGCCCATCCCGAAGAGCGTGACCGTCCGGAGCGCGAGGACGAGGAAGGCCGCGAAGACGAGGACGTGGAGGAGTCCCGGGCCGCGCTCCTCGGGGTCGACGAGCCGCCGCTGGCCGATGCCGAAGCGGAGGAGCCCGGCGACGCGCTCGCCGGGGCGGTCGAGCCGGTCCTCCCGGCGCAGGGCCAGGAGCGGCACGACCCGGCGGACCATCGTCCAGCCGAAGAACGCGGCACCGACGAGCAGCAGGAGGGCAGTGGCGACCGGGCTCATGCCGCGACCGTACCCACCCGTCTGGGGGCACGGCAAGCGGTATCCGGGGTTACGGCAGGACGCCTCGCCGACAGCTCACTTCTCGTGGTTCTCGTGGCCTTCGCGCTTCGGGGCGGGCGCTGGCGTGCGGCGCGCCTTCTTCGCCTCGGCGTCCTTCTGCGCCGGCTGGGCGGCCTGCCCC
>DASTGH010000561.1:0-3976 GCA_035719345.1 Anaeromyxobacteraceae bacterium | reverse complement strand
CCTGAGCGCGCTCACTCGTGGGGCGGGCCCGCGCCCGCCCTCGCCGGCGCCGCCAGCTCGCGCTCGCTCATCCGCGCCAGCGCGAGGAAGAAGGCGATGACGAGCGGTCCGGCGAGCACGCCGAGCAGCCCGAACACCTCGATCCCGCCGAGGAGCCCGAGGAAGACGAGGCCGGTGTGCATCTCCGCCTGGCCGCCGAGCAGGAGCGGGCGCCCGACGTGCTCCGCGCCCACCACCGCCACCACGCACCAGGCGGCGAGCCCGATCCCGGCGCCGACGTGCCCCGTCGCGGCGAGGAGGAGCGACGCCGGGACCCACACCACCAGCGTGCCGACCACGGGCACGAAGGAGGCGAGCGCGGTGAGGAGCCCGAAGAAGGCGGGGTGCGGCACGCCCAGGAGCGCGTAGCCCACGCCCGCCGCGATCCCCTGGAAGACGGCTGCCAGCACCGTCCCCACCAGCGTCGCCACCGAGACGCGCCGGAACTCCTCCAGCAGCTCGAAGGTCTGCCTGCGCCGGAGCGGCGAGACCGCCGTCAGCCAGCGGATCACCTCGCGCCCGTCGAGGACGAGGAAGTAGAACGCGCCGAGCAGCACGACCGTGTGGAACGCCGCCTGCCCCGAGGCGGCCAGCACCGCCGGCGCCGCGTGCTCGACCGCAGCGAGCGCCTGGTCGAGGTAGCCCTGGAGCTGGGATCGCGTCACGTGGGCGAGCGCGAGCCCCCGCTCCAGCAGGCCCTGCGCGGCCCCGGGGAGCTGGGCGTGCGCGAGGTCCCCCACCGATCGCACCCCGAGCGCGTCGCGCAAGAACGACAGGCCCGAGAGCACCTGCTGGACGGCGAAGCCCACCACCGCCGCGAACGGCGCGACGATCACGGCGAGGACGAAGACCGTCAGCACCACGCCGGCGAGCCGCCGCCTCCCCCGCAGCGCGCGCTCCAGCCGCCGCAGCACCGGCTGGAACGCCGCGGCCAGAAGCGCCGAGACGAAGAGCGGTCCCCGGAACGGCCAGACCACCACCGCGAGCAGCGCCAGCGCGCCGACGAGGAGCACGACCAGGGCCCGTCTCGCCCGCCCGCTCGCTCCACCGTCGGCCGCCCGCTCGCCCGGCGTGCGCTCGGCGAGGGCCGTGCCCCCCTCACGCTCGAGCCCGCGCTCCCGCACGCCCTCAAGGTGAACCCGCGCGCCGCGGCGCGCCACCGCGTCACTCGAGCCGCGTCGGGGCGACCGGCAGGCTCTCGTTCCCGTCCGCATCGACCGTCGCGATCGCGTAGGCGTGGTCGTCCGGTGGGATCCCGGGCAGGACGACGAGCTCGGTGCGCGCGAGCCGATCGGCGCGCTCCCAGTCGACGCGGTCGGCGCCGCGGCGGTACAGCACGAGCCCCGCGATGCGCGGGTCGGGCGGGAGCGCGAGCCGCAGCCGCGTATCGGGGCTGACCGCGCCGCCGATGGCCACCTCGCGAGGGGGCGCCGGGGCCGCGGCGAGGCGCGCCACCGCCGCGCACAGCCCGCGCCCGAGCCGTGCGGCGTAGCGCGCGTCGAAGAACTCGAGCGTGTCGCCGTAGCGGCGTCCGTCCACCACCCGCACGTCCTGGTGCTGCCGATCGTAGTGCTCGTTCATCTCCGAGAGCCGCGCCGCCGGGAAGCCCTCCGCCGAGAAGGGCATGTGGTCCGACCCGCGGCCCATCCGGTCGCGGCGCAGCATGACGCGGAGGACGAGGTGCGGCACGTGCCGCTCCCCCTCGCGCTTGAGGTAGCGGGCCCAGGCGCGCGCCGGGCCGTCGTTCTCCGCCCCGAGCGCCACGCGCAGCTTGCGCATCTCGTCGGTCTCCACCGCCGGCACGCCCTCGCTGAACACGCGCCCCGTGCGGTCGTCGTGCACGCCGTCCTGGCCGTCGCTGTTGCCGGCGATGTCCACGCTCGTCATGGCGACGACCTGCACGCCCTCGGCCTTGAGCCGCCGCGCCAGGTGCGTCGAGCCGTAGAGCCCCTGCTCCTCCGCCCCGACGGCGACGAGGTAGACGGAGATGGCCGGCTTCTCGCGCGCGAGGACGCGCGCCAGCTCCAGCACGATGCTGGTGCCGCTCCCGTCGTCGTTCGCGCCCGGCGCGTCGCTGCGGGCGTCGAGCGCGTCGGAGGCGCGGCTGTCGTAGTGGCCTGTGACGACGATCGCCTCCCGGGCGCGCGCCGCGTCGACGCCGCGGAGCACCCCGCCGACGTTGACGATCTCCACCGCGCGCGGCAGGCGCGGGCCGGCCTCCTGGACGAAGCGGTCCTCGAACGGCTCGAGCCGCGAGCCGGGGAGCTTCGCGATCGCCGCGAACTCCGCCGCGAGCCAGCGCCGCGCCGCGCCGATGCCGCGGGTCTCGGAGGCGGTGTCGGAGAGCGTGTGGCGGGTGCCGAAGGCGACGAGGCGGGCCACGGTCGCCTGCAGGCGCGCCGCGTCGAACGCGCCCACCAGCGCGTCGACGCGCGGGCCCGGGGCCTCCGCGGCGGGGCCGGCCGCGAGCGCGACCGCGAGCGCGAGGCAGGGGAGCATGCGGGCCATGTAGCTTCCGGCAGGGGGGGCGACGCCGCCACCGCGGGTGCCCCTGGTGGGGCGTGTTGCCCTGGCGCCCGGAGCGCGCGGCGCGAGGCGGGCGCTCGCGCTAGCGATAGCCCCGGACGGCACCTCTCACACTGAGTGAGCCATGAACGACATCCTGGCGGTGATCCTCGGCGGCGGGCGCGGCACCCGGCTCTTCCCGCTCACCCATGAACGCTCGAAGCCGGCGGTCCCCATCGCCGGCAAGTACCGCCTCATCGACATCCCCATCTCCAACTGCCTCAACTCCGACCTGCGGCGGATCTTCGTGCTGACGCAGTACAACTCCGAGAGCCTCAACAAGCACATCAGCCTCGCCTACAAGTTCGACGTCTTCAGCGACGCGTTCGTGTCGATCCTGGCGGCGGAGCAGACCGAGGAGAGCGCCGACTGGTTCCAGGGCACGGCCGACGCGGTCCGCCAGGTGCGGCGCCACCTCGCCGCGCACAAGAGCACGGACGTCCTCATCCTCTCCGGCGACCAGCTCTTCCAGATGGACTTCCGGCAGCTCCAGGAGACGCACCGGACGAGCGGCGCCGACGCCACGCTCGCCGTCATCCCGGTGGATCGTGACAAGACCGCCGGCTTCGGCATCCTCAAGGTCGACCCGAGCGGCCGGATCGTGCACTTCGAGGAGAAGCCCGGGGCGCACCGGCTCGACGAGCTGGAGTCGGAGATCCCGGGGAAGGGGCGCGGGTTCCTCGCCTCGATGGGCATCTATCTCTTCCGGCGCGCGGCGCTGGAGAGCGCGCTCGAGGACCGGCAGCTGGTCGACTTCGGGCCCCTGCGCCGCGTGGATGCGCACGAGCAGCGGCGCGATTGCGCCGCCGGCGACTGCCGGGACCCGCGCAATTATCTCGACACGACGCGCTTCGAGGACAACGCCGCGTTCCGCGATCGCAACGACGCCCTCGGCCGCCCGGGCAACACCGACGGCTTCGTCGCCGGCCCCGCGAGCGTGGAGGGCACGGTCGCCGTGAACGACCGTCTCGCGGTGCTCTCGTACGACGAGGTCATGGCGCGCGTGAAGCATCGCGTCGCGCTCGAGCTCGCGCTCTGCCTGCGCGGCATGCCCGAGCTGCCGGTGCCGGAAGCGCCGTGCACGCCGGGCGGTTTCGTGGGGCGCGTCCCCGACGCCGCGCTTCTGTCGCCCGGCTGCAACGCAAGTCCCGACGAGGCCGGCTGGTGGGCACGATGGAAGCCCCACGTGCTCTACGCGCGCGCTTCGCCCTCGGGCCTTTCGGTCTCCGACTCGCAGGGGAACGTCTCCGCGACCGGCCAGCGGTTCGCCGTGCTCGTCACGCAGGCCGCCCACGCGTGCGAGGCCGCGATCGAATGCGGCGTGGACGGATGCACCCACGCGATCGCCCCGCCGCGCGGCGCGGGCCGCCAC
>DASTGH010000560.1:0-3364 GCA_035719345.1 Anaeromyxobacteraceae bacterium | reverse complement strand
AAGACGTTCAGCCGCGTCGACCTTGAGGGCCTGCAGGTGTCGGAGTCGCAACTGGGCGACGCGCTGACCGGAAAGGTGGCGGGCGAGAACTTCCGCATCAGCCGCATCACCGCGAAGCAGGTCGAGGGCGCGCTCGCGCTGGCGGGCGCGCTCCCGGGCGCGCTCGCCCGGGGGGCGCCCCGGGACGCGCTCCTCGCCTGGGAGAAGGGCGAGGAGCGGCGGTTCGCGCGCTACGCGACCACCGCCCGGATCGTCCTCGGCCTGGCGCGCCGCCCCGCGGCGAGGCGCCGCGCGCTCGCGTTCCTCGGCCGCCACCCGCGCGCCTTCAGCACCCTCGTGGGGGCGGTCGTGGCGTGACCGTCACGGCCCGGTCCGGCCGAGGGCTAGGATGTCGCTCCTGGCCAGGGAGGGCCACCTCATGCGTTCAGCGGTACTCGGTGCGGGCTCCTGGGGCACCGCCCTCGGGGCGACGCTCGCCTCGAAGGGCTTCCCCGTCACGCTCTGGGACAAGGACGTCCCGGTGCTCGAGGCGATCGCGAAGAAGCACGAGAACGAGCGCTACCTGCCGGGCATCGCGCTGCCTCCGTCGCTCGGCGCGACGCCCGACATCGCGCGGGCGCTCGAGGGCGCGGAGCTGGTCGTGTTCGCCGTGCCGTCGCACGCGGTGCGCAAGGTGGCGATCGAGGCGAAGCGGCTGCTGCACGCCGGCGTCCCGTTCTGCTCGGTGGCCAAGGGCATCGAGGTCGACACGCTCATGACCATGAGCGAGGTGCTCGAGGACGTGCTGCCGGTGCAGATGCACCCGTACCTCACCTTCCTCTCCGGCCCGTCCTTCGCGAAGGAGGTGGCGCGCGGGCTCCCCACCGCGGTCACCATCGCCGGCCACTGGGAACGCATCTCGAAGCACGTGCAGGACGCCTTCCACACGAAGTCGTTCCGGCCCTACACCTCGACCGACGTCGTCGGGGTGGAGGTGGGCGGGTGCGTGAAGAACGTCATCGCCATCGCCGCCGGCCTCTCCGACGGCATGGGCTTCGGCGCGAACGCGCGCGCCGCGCTCATCACCCGCGGCCTGGCCGAGATCGGCCGCCTCGCGGTGCGCAAGGGCGCGAACCCGATGACGCTGGGCGGCCTCTCCGGCCTGGGCGACCTCGTCCTCACCTGCTCCTCGGAGCAGTCGCGCAACCACACGGTCGGCTTCGAGCTGGGCCTGGGCAAGAACCTCGAGGACATCCAAAAGGCGCTCGGCCAGGTGGCGGAGGGCGTGCTCAACGCCCGCAGCGTGCACGACCTGTCGCGCAAGCTGTCGGTGGAGATGCCCATCAGCGAGATGGTGTACCGGGTCCTCTACCAGGGCCAGGCGCCGCGTCAGGCGGTGGACGAGCTCATGACCCGGGAGATCAAGGCGGAGATCTAGCCCGTCCCCGGCGCTCACCAGGGCACGGTCACCACCCGCGTGCCGTCGGGTCCGGAGCGGGCGAAGAACGGCAGGAACGCGTCCTCCGCCGCGGCCAGGGCCTGGTAGTCGCCGAGGAAGAGCCCGCCGGCGAAGGGCGCCGCGCGCAGGTCGAAGAGGTCGCCGATCGCCTCCTCGGAGAAGGTCGCGCCCCCGTCGCGCGAGCGCGCCAGCCAGGCGCGGGTGGAGAGCCGGGAGGGATCGCCGGCCGCGTCGTCGCGCAGGTCGTCGTAGAGGAGCCCCACCTCCCCGCTGCGCGCGACGGCCAGCGCCGGGTTGAAGGCCTGGGCCGGGGCGCCGTTCGCCTTCACCGGGTCGGAGAAGGTGAGGCCGCCGTCGCCGGAGCGCGAGAGCGCCACGCCCGGACCGACGCCCGACGAGAAGCGCGCGTCCTCCCAGGCGGCGTAGACGGCGCCCGAGCCGGGGTCGACCGCCAGCGCGAAGAGGAACCCGCTCGAGCGGATGAGGCGGCGCGACCCGGGGTCGAACGCGACCGCGGGCGAGGCGGTGAGCGGGAACGCCGGCGCGGACCAGTGGGCGCCACGGTCGTCGGAGCGCATGGTCGCGAGCTTCACCTCGGACGGCACGTCGCGATCGAGCCCGACGAGCACGGTCGCGGCGAGGAGCAGCGTGCCACCCGGGAGCGCGAGGGTCTGCGCACCGATCGCCTGCGCGTTCTTTCCGGGGTCGTACACCTCGGTCGGCGGCTCCCAGGTGGCGCCGCCGTCGGTGCTGCGCACGAACCAGAGCGGACCCGCCTGCTGGTCCGCCGGGCCGCTCGCGCCGGTGATGCGGTCCCAGGTGGCGTAGACGAGCAGGGGATCCGTCGGGTCGGCGGTCACCGTCTCCTTGTCCGGCGCGAAGTCGAGGTCCGTGTCGCGCACCAGCGTTCGAGGATCGCTCCAGCTCTCGCCTCCATCGGTCGAGCGGCTCGCCAGGATCGCCTGCACGTACGGTCCCTCCCGGTCGAAGGCGAGCGCCACGGCGTGCAGCGTGCCGTCGGGCGCGACCGCCACCCAGGGATCGCTGGCGCGGTCGTAGTCGCCGCCGTTCGCGGCGGTCCCGCCGGTGCAGCGGGAGAAGGCCGGGCCTCCGGCGCGCCAGGTGCGGCCGCCGTCCGACGAGGTGGCGGCCACGACGCCGCGGGCTCCGCCGTTCGACCAGCGGTCCTGCTGCCAGGCGCCGACGAGGCGCTGCCGGTCGAGCGGGTGGGCCGCCACCGAGGGCTCCACCGCGGAGCCGGGGTAGGAGGTGGACTGCGCACCCTGGGTGACGCCCTCGCACCCGGCGGGCAGGGGCGCCGTGCCCGAGACCGCCGTCGTGGGCGTGAAGGGCCGCCCCGGCGGCGGATCCGACGAGCCGCAGGCGGCGGCGGCGAGGGCGAGGGCGAGGGCGAGAGACGCGCTGCGCGGCACGGAGGCTCCCGCCCGCCGGCAGGCGGGCCGGTCCATCGTAACCGGCCGCCGGGTCCGGGGCGCCGTGCCGCGCCCGCGGGGTTTTGCTCCCGTGGGAGAACCGACTAGCATCCGGCCCGCAATGGCCGATCTCGCCAGGCTGCTGGTCCAGGAGGGGGTCCTCGGCGCCGAGGACGCGACCCGCGCCGCCGGCTCCGCGCGCGGCGGCGACGTCGCCTCCGCCGCGCTCGAGCTGCGCCTCACCGACGAGTCGTCGCTGGTCCGGGTGGTCGCCCGCGCCCGCGAGTGCCCGGCGATCGATCTCTCGCGCAGCGTCATCCCCGCCGCCAACCTCGACACCGTCTCGGCCGAGTTCTGCCGCGAGCGCCGCGTGCTGCCCGTCTCGGTCGGGCGGATCGAGATCGTCCTGGCCATGGCCGATCCCGACGACCTGCCCGCCGCCGACGAGGTGCGCTTCGTCACCGGCAAGCGCGTGCTGCGGCACGCCGCGATC
>DASTGH010000559.1:0-14501 GCA_035719345.1 Anaeromyxobacteraceae bacterium | reverse complement strand
GCCGGGACGCCTCGTACTACGCCGGGCACACGGACGACCTCTCGCCGCGGTTCGCGCAGCACCAGGCCGGCGAGATGCCGGGGCACACGCGCGCGCGCCGGCCAGAGACCCTGGTGTACTCGGCCGAGGTCGCGTCGCGCGACGAGGCGATCCGGTGCGAGATGAGGATCAAGGGCTGGAGCCGCGCGAAGAAGGACGCGCTGATCCGCCGTGACTGGAGCGAGCTCCGGGCCTCGCGCGCGGAGCGGATCGTTCGGCGCGGCGCCCTTTCGACTCCGGCCCGCCGCGGCATGCCCTGACCCCAGGGGCGGGCTTACGCTCAGGGCGAACGGGTCGTGGGATCCGTGAAGCCGATACCCCGAACCCTGGGCGGAGCACCCTGCGTTCGCCCTGAGCGTAGCACCCGCACAGCGGGTGCGGAGTCGAAGGGCGCCCTTCGACTGCGGCCGCCATGAGATGCGTGGAGGTCACGGCGGGCCTACGCTCAGGGCGAACGGCTCGTGGGTTTTGCTGCGGCCGCTCGCCACGGGTCCGCGCTCCAGCAATCGACCCGGTACCCGGCCGACGCGAGGAGCGGCTCCACCTGCTCGCGGCGGAGCCCGTGCGCGACGTCGCTCCCGACGACCGTGAACGGGATGCCGATCGCCCCGGCGGCCCACCACTCCGCCTCCCAGCGGCGCGAGCGCTCGATGTCGCGCTCCTCGAAGGGGACGCCGGCGGCGGTGAAGCACGTTCGCAGGCGGGTGCAGACACCACGAGGTCGTGTAGACGAGGACGTGCTTCCCAGGGTTCCGCGGGCGCGGATCGAACCACCAGAGCGCGGTGCGCTGGGCGGCGAGGGCGAGCGCGCAGATGCCGAGCAGCGCGAGGAGCAGGCGGCGGCGCTGGGTGGGGGTCAGCTTGCGCGGGCGGAGCGCGTTCACGGATGAGACGGTAGCAGAGCGCGGCGCCCGCGAGGGCGCCGCGCGGTGTGGGCGCGGGCGCACTTCAGCTCACGGGTTCCCGTGATCCCGCGGCCCTACGCCACCACCGTCGGATCCTTGCCCGTCTCGAGCGCCGGCACGCGCGCCGCGAGCGCCAGGTGCTCGCGGGTGCGCAGCTTCTCCCGGACGCCGCGCGGATCGGGCGCGGGGCCGGCCCAGCGCAGCAGCGCCTCGACGCGCGCCCGCGCCTCGGCGAGCCGCTCGCGCGAGATGCGGCCCTTCTCGACCGCCCCGCGGGCGAGGTCGATCGCGCGGTGCTGCAGCTCGGCGCGGTGGCATACGAGGAGCTGATCCACGCCTGCCGCGAGCGACGCGGGCACCGACTCCTCCAGCGGGAAGTGGTCGGCCACCGCCTTCATCTCGAGGTCGTCGGAGACCACGCAGGCGGCGTAGCCGCACTCCTCCCGGAGGAGCCGCATCACGGGAGCCGACATGGTCGCCGGCCGCGCGGGGTCGAGCGCGTCGAAGACGACGTGCGCCGTCATGACCGAGGCGACCCCCGCCGCCGCCAGCGCGCGGAACGGCACGAGCTCCACCTCGCGCAGCCGCGCCAGCGCGTGCGGCAGGTGCGGCAGCACGTGGTGCGAATCCTGGCTCGTGTCGCCGTGCCCGGGAAAGTGCTTGGCGCAGGACGCGACGCCCACCGACTGCAGGCCGCGCGCGAGCGCGGCGCCGAGCCGGGCCACCTCCGCCGGGCTGCGCGACAGGCTCCGGTCGCCGATGACCGGGTTCGCCGGGTTCGTGTCCACGTCCACCACCGGCGCGTAGTCCTGGTCGATGCCGACGGCGCGCAGCTCGCGCCCGAGGAGCGCGCCCACCTCGAAGGCGAGCCCCTCGTCGCCGGTCGCGCCCACCGCGCGCATGGGCGGGAGCTCGGTGAAGCCCTGCGGCGCGCGCAGGCGCGCCACGCGGCCGCCCTCCTGGTCCACGGCCACGAGCAGGGGCCTTGCCGCGGCGCGCTTCAGGTCGGCGACGAGCGCGGCGACGCCCTCGGCATCGGTGACGTTCCTGGCGAAGAGGACGACGCCGCCGATCCCGCGGCGCACCAGCTCCAGCACCTCCGGTGGCGGCGACGTGCCCTGGAAGCCGACGACGAACAGGCTGGCGACGTCGCGGTCGAGCGCGGACATGCGGCGAGTATCGCGGCGGCGCCGCCCCGGCGCAAAGCGGCCGTGGGCCCGCCGGGCGCGTCACATCCGCCGGCGTGGCCGGTCCCACTGCATGGGTGCGGCACGGAGGCCCGGCACCGCCGGGGTGCCGCCCATGAGGGAGAAGCCATGAACCTGACGCACAGCACCCGCGCGACCCCGCAGTTCCCCGAACGGACCCGGCTGGCGGTGGTCCGCGACGTCGCCGTCATCGCCGTGAGCCTCGCGCTCATCGTCGGCTTCCTCGCGCACGTCTGGCGCGCGCCGCCGCCTCCACCCCTGCACTCGCAAGCGGCGCAGGCGGCGGAGGTGAGGGCCTGAGCCGGGAGACGAGCGGCGTCAGCGCTCGGCCAGGAGCGCGCCCTCGAGCACGAAGGCGGCGAGGCCGAGGGCGAGCAGGATCGACCAGAGCGGGATCTGCCGCTCGCCCGACACGGCCTCGCTCGCCACGCGCGCGTGGCTCGCGCCGCCGAACCAGGCCGTCAATTCCTGAGGGTCGAGGCGCGTGGTGTCGCTCTCGCGCGGATCGGGCAGCACGGCGAAGGCGAGCCGCGGATCGAGCCGCGCCTGGCCGCGCTCCTCGACCTTCACCTGCCACAGCCCCGGGCGATCGGGCGCGATCGTCGGCGCGCCGCCGGCGGGGTCGCGCGCCAGCGTCCCGGCGGGCCGCTCCACGCCGTCCGGCCCCACCACCGCGACGAGCGTCTGGCCCTCGGCCACCGCCACCGCGCGCGGCGCGTTCACCTGGGACGGCACGTCGCGCCGCTCGTCGAGCCCGCCGGAGAGCCAGGCCGCGAGCCGCTGCACGGCCGGGAGGAAGCTCGTGCGGATGGTCCAGTCGGACCAGGAGCGGTCGACCGTGGAGGTGTAGAGCACGACGCGGCCCTGCCCGCGCCGCGCCTCGACCAGCGCCGGCGCGCCGTCGTCGTAGGAGACGAGCACGCGATCGGCCCCCTTCCCCTCGCCCGGCTTGAGCAGCATGTAGCGCCAGGTGCGGACGCCCTCGAAGCCCTCGCGCGCGGGGCCGGTGAACACCTGGAAGGCGGGATGGGTCCAGTCGATCTCGGCGAAGCGCGCCGGGCGGGCGCCGGGGACGCCGCGCTCGGCAGCGGTCTTCACGAGGTGGAGCGGCCGCGGCAGGAGGCCCGCCAGCTCGGCGTCGTAGCGGTCCGGATCGACCTCGTCGCCGAGCGCGACGAAGAGGCCGCCGCCCTTCTCCACGAACTCGCGCAGCTCGGCGCCCTTCGGGCCGATCGACCGCACGTTGAGCAGGAAGACCACGTCGTAGTCGGCGAAGCGCGCCTTGCCGAGCGACTCCGCGTCGACCACGGTCGGCCGCACCGGGGAGGCGGGCGAGGAGAGTGCCGCCTCGACGAAGAACGCCTCGTCGCGGTAGCGGACGGGCGAGGGCGAGCCGTTCACGACGAGCGCCTTCACCTCGCGCGGGACGTTCACGGTGAGCGAGCGGGCGTCGTCCACCGCCAGCGCGTCCCCGGGCAAGGTCACGGTGATCGCCGCCGGGCCGCCCTGCTGGAAGCGCCAGGAGAGCACCTTCTTGGCGGCGCCGTTCTCGGCGAGCTGCGCGTAGGAGCGGATGGCGACGGGCGCGGTCGCGCCGCCGGCGCGGAGCTGCAGCTCGGTGTCGCCCCTGGCGCCGCCGCGCGCGGTGACGGTGGCCGTGACGCGGTAGCCACGCGGGCCGACGCCGGGGTCGGGCTCCACCACCAGGTCGGAGACGGCCAGGTTGGGCAGCGCCGCGCCGCGGGCGGCGTCGAGGACGGTCACCTCCGGGCGCTGCGGGCCGTCCTTCGTCTGCACCATGGGCGCGGGCGCGTCGAGCCGCCAGGCGGAGGCGGTGAGGTCGGTCGCCACCACCACCCGCTTCGCCAGCGGCGCGCCGGTGCCGGCCTCGGAGAGCGCGCGCACGGCGGCGGCGACGCAGGCACTCATGTCGGCGTGGCCGTACGTCTGCTCCGCCTCGCGCAGCACGCGCTGCACCGCCATCCGGTCGAAGCTGGGGGGCGGCGCGGCGGGCGCGGCCGGGCCGCCGCAGGCGACGGCGGTGGCGGGCTCGTCGCTCCCCAGCGCGTCGAGCGCCTCGAGCGCGTCGGCCCGGGCGCGGTCGAGCAGCGTGCCGGCGCCGAGGTGGTAGGACATGGAGGCGGAGGCGTCGAGCACGATGGCCACCGCCGCCGGGCCGCGCGCCGCGGCCGCCGCCGCCTCCTGCGGGCGCTGCAGCTGCGGGCGCGTCAGGGCCGCCGCCACGGCGGCGAGGAGGAGCGTACGCGCGGTGAAGAGGAGGATCTTCTTCAGGCGCAGGCGGCGCTGGGTCTCGCGCCGGGCGCGCAGGATGAAGTCGATGGCGGGGAAGGGCGTCGGCTTGGGCCGCCGCCGGAAGAAGAGGTGGACGGCGAGCGGGATGGCCGCCGCGAGGAGGCCCCAGAGCAGCGCAGGGTGGAGGAAGCCGAGGCTCATGCGGCGTGGCGGTCGCGGCGCGCCAGGAAGGGCACGATCACGGTGTCGAGCGGCTGGTCGGTGCGGCAGAGGACGTGCTCGAGGTCGGACTCGCCGGCGGCGCGGCGCACGTCCTCCAGCCAGCGGCCGAGCACCTCGAGGTAGCCCTTCCTCACGTCGCGGCCGTTGGCCTCGATCTGCCGCGCGTCCTCCATGGAGAGGAAGAGCGTCGGGTCCTCGAAGGGGAACTCCAGCTCGGCCGGGTCGAGCACGTGGAAGAGCGTGACCTCGTGCTTGCGGCGGCGCAGGAGCGAGAGCTTCTTCAGCACCTTCTCGTCCGCATCGAACAGGTCGGAGAGGACGATCACGGTCGAGCGGCGCGGGGCGTGCTCGAGGACGTGGTCGACGGCGGCGGCGAGGCGCGTCGGGCCGCGCGGCTCGAGCTCGGCGAGCGCGTCCACCAGCGCCGGGAGGTGGGCGGCGGCGGCGCGCGGCGGGATGGTGCGAGTCACGCGGTCGCCCACCACCACCAGGCCCGCGGCGTCGCCCTGCCGCACGAGCACGTAGGCGAGGGAGGCGGCCACGGCGCTCGCCCACTCCAGCTTGGAGAGGCGCCCCTCCTTGCCGCGATAGCCCATGGAGCCGGAGCCGTCCACCACCAGCCAGGCGCGGAGGTTCGTCTCCTGCTCGAACTGCTTCACGTAGTACTTGTCGAACTTGCCGTAGGCCTTCCAGTCGATGCGACGGACGTCGTCGCCGGGCGCGTACTCCTTGTGCTCCGCGAACTCGACCGACTGGCCGTGGTGCGGGGACTTGTGGAGCCCGGAGAGCACGCCCTCGGTGATGGCGCGCACGCGCAGGTGCAGCGTGGCGAGGCGGGCGATGACCTCGGGGTCGAGGAGCTGGCGGCGGTCGACCATCGGAATCGCCCTTCGACTACGCGCCCATGGTCCGCGCGTCGGGCGCGAGCGCTACGCTCAGGGCGAACGGATATCGTGGTCCGTTCGTGCTGAGCGTAGCGCAGCGGAGTCGAAGCATGAGCGTAGCGCGAAGCGCGGAGTCGAAGCACGCCATCGTCGTCACGCCTTCACCTGCTCCAGCAGGCGGTCGATGACGTCCTCGGGCTTCACGCTGTCCGACTCGGCGCGGAAATTCGTGATGACCCGGTGCTGCAGCACCGGCCGCGCCAGCGCGCGCACGTCGTCGATGGAGGCGGCCATGCGGCCGTCGAGGATGGCGCGCGCCTTGGCGCCGAGCACGAGGTACTGGCTGGCGCGCGGCCCGGCGCCCCACTCGACGAAGTCCTTCACGAACTGGGGCGAGCCCGCCTCCTTCGGCCGGGTGAGCCGGACCAGCTCCACCGCGTGGCGGATGACGTGGTCGGCCGCCGGGACGCGCAGGACGAGATCCTGGAGGGCGCGGATCTGGTGCGGCGAGAGCACGCGGGCGAGCGCGCGCCGCGCCGCCACGGTGGTGGAGCGGACGATCTCGACCTCCTCCTCCGCCGTCGGGTAGTGCACGTTCACGTAGAACATGAAGCGGTCGAGCTGCGCCTCGGGGAGCGGATAGGTCCCCTCCTGCTCGATGGGGTTCTGGGTGGCGAAGACGAGGAAGGGCAGGTCGAGCGCGTAGGTCTGGCCGCCGGCGGTGACGCGGTACTCCTGCATCGCCTGGAGCAGCGCCGCCTGCGTCTTGGGCGGGGTGCGGTTGATCTCGTCCGCCAGGATGAGGTTCGCGAAGATGGGGCCCTGCACGAAGCGGAAGGTGCGGCGCCCGGTGGTGTGGTCCTCCTCCAGCACGTCCGTCCCGGTGATGTCCGACGGCATGAGGTCGGGCGTGAACTGGATGCGGTTGAAGGAGAGGTTCAGCACCTCGGCCACGGTGGAGATGAGGAGCGTCTTGGCGAGCCCGGGCACGCCCACGAAGAGGCAGTGTCCGCGGGCGAAGAGCGCCACGAGCAGGTGATCGACCACCTCGCGCTGCCCGACGATGCGCTTCTCGATCTCGCCGAGGAGGAGGCGGCGCGCCTCGGCCAGCTCCTTCACCGCGGAGAGGTCGTCCTGCGGCGCGTGGGCGTGCGGCGGCGGCTGCGTGGTGAGCGTCGGTTCCATGGTGGTCACCGTCCGTGGGTGAGGAGCTGGGCGAAGCGCTTCTCGCGGGAGGCGAGGCCGGCGTCGCCGAGCCCCTCCCAGGCCAGGGCGAGGCCGGCGTGGATCTCGGGGTCGAACGGGTCGGTGGCGTTCGCCTGCAGGAAGCTGTCCCGGGCCTTCTCCCAGGCCTTCTCCTTGGCCTGCACCCGCCCCATGGCCACGTGCAGCGCCGCGTACTGCGGGTGGCGCTTGAGCGCCTCGGTGAGCGCGTCCACCGCCTGCTGCTCGTGGCCGCTCGACATCGCCGCCAGCGCGAACTTGTGCGAGAGCACGGGGTAGCCCTTCCCCACCCGCTCCACCGCCTTGCCGTACTCGATGCGGGCCGCGCCCCAGCGGCCGCGCTCGCGCAGGATCTCGCCCAGGCGCGCGAAGCCGCGCGCCTTCTGGTCGGGGATCTCCGCCCACTCCGAGTGCGATCCGCCGTGCTTCGGATCGCCCTTGAAGCGCTTCTTCTCGCCGGCGTCGTCCTCGCCGCCGGCCGGCAGCGGCCGGGCCGCCATGTAGCGCTTCCAGTCGGCGAGGAAGGCGTCGAACGACACGCCCAGCGCCTGCGCCACCGCCTTCTCCGCGGCCGTGCCGGAGGCGACGAGGTCGAGCACCCTGGTCATGAGCGGGCGGCCGCCCTTCTTCTGGAGGTACTCGACCGCCACCATGACCTCGGCGAAGGCGAGCGCCGCCTTCTCCTGCGAGGGGAGCTTCGCCATCGACGGGTGCATCTGCTGGAACGTGACGAGGTCGTTCTTCTTCACCGCGTCGCGGAGCAGGTTCGCCGACCAGGCCGACAGCTCCCCGGCGCTGCCGCGCCAGCGGGGCTCGGAGTACTTGGCGAGCCCCTCGTGCAGCCAGATGGGCGTGTTGTTGTGGGTGCGCGCCGTGACGACGTGGTGCGTGTACTCGTGCGCCGCGGTGTCGAGCCAGTCGTAGCCCTTCACCAGCGCCTTCGGCGACACGATCATGAGCTTGTTGAACTTGCAGAGGGCGATGGTGCCCGAGGTCTTGATCTCCTCCTCGGTGAGCGTCGAGATGCGCGCCAGCTCGCGCGTGTCGTTCAGCACCTCGATGACGAGCTTGCCGCCCGAGGTCTCCCAGCCGAGGTCCTCCTTGAGCGCGCGCCGCTGCGCCTCGAGCGCGTCGAGCACGAACGGGGCGAGCACCTCGTCCTTGCCCTTCGGGTAGGACACGATGAAGTGGTCGCTCTCGGCGCGGGCGTGGTCCTTCGTGACCTCGGCCGCGGCGCGGGAGATCTTGAGGTAGTCGATGGAGCCGGTGGGCAGCTTCGACTTGTCCAGCAGCTCGGCCGCCTCGGCGTAGCGCTGCTCGTGGAAGCGGAGGATGCCGGCGATGGTCTGGACGGCGGGCACGTCCGGGCGGCTGGCCAGGAGCGGCTCCACCACCTCGCGGGCGGCGGGCACGTCCTCGTCGTCGAGCGCCGCGAGCGCGGCGCGGACGGCGCCGCCGAGATCGGAGGGGTCAGCCCGAACGGAAGGGGTTCGTTCGCCCTGAGCGTAGGCGCCCTTCGACTCCGCTTCGCTACGCTCAGGGTGAACGGCGCCGAGCGCGAGCGCCGCCGCCATCGCGATCTGCGTCCAGCGGGTCACTTCACCAGCTCCTCGTAGTAGCGCTGCACCTCGCCCTGGTACGGCTCGGGCGTGCCCTGCTTCATGGCCTCGAGCAGGTCCTTCCGGAACTCGTCCGGTACCTTGTACGCCTCGGCGCCCGGGATCTCGACCTTCTCCTGCGACGGATCCATGCCGTCGCCCTCGCGGCCGCCCTGGTCGTCGCCGAACGGGAACGGGAAGCCCTGCCCGCCCTGGCCGCCGCCCTGCGACTTCTTCGCCATCTCGTCGAGGCCGCGCCGGAAGCGGGCGAGGTCGTCGAGCGCCAGCCGCTGCTCGCCGTGGCCGCGCTGCGGGTTGCGCATGGAGAGCTGCCCCTGCGCCTCGCGCATGTGCCCCTGCGAGCCCTGCAGCATGTCGCCCGCCTGCGGCGGGAAGACGGGGGCGCGCTTCGCCAGCTCGTCGAGCTTCTGCCGCAGCTCGCCCGCCTTGCGCTCCAGCTCGCCCTGCCGCTTCGCCAGCTCCCCGAGCCGCTGCTGCTGCTTGTCGCCGAGCACGCTGCGCGGGTCGGGGAACATGCGCTCCAGCTCGTCCTTCACCTTGCGCGCCGGGCCGAGCGCCGCCTGCGCGTGCTTCTGCGCGTCGCGGACGTCGGCCGGGTCCTTCTGGCGGAGCTGGCGGTAGCGGTCGGCGATGGCGGCCTCGTCCTCCAGGCCCATGGCCAGCCGCTGCATGGGCGCCATGCTCCGGCGGGCCGTCTCCAGCGCGGCGTCGAAGTCCTTGCCCTGCAGCGCCTTCTCGAGGTCGGCGAGCCGGTCGCGCGACTGCGCGTAGTCCTCCTCGGAGCGGAGCGTCACGCCCTTCTCCGCCTTCTTCAGCTCGTCGCGCGCCTGCGCCGCCATCTGCTCGAGGCGCTTCGCCTGCGCATCGAGGCTCTTCATCCGCTCGGCCAGCGCCTTCTTGTAGTCGCCCTTCACCGTGTCCGTCTCGCGCGCCACCTCCTCCTGCTCCGCCTGCACCTCCTCCAGGCTCTTCTTGAAGGCGAGCATGTCCTTCATGAGCTCGGCGTTCTGCTTCCCGGGCGTGCCGGCGTTCTTCTCCAGCGAGGCGAGCATGTCCTGCATCTGGTTGCCGAGCTGGTCGAGCGCCTTCATGGCGCCCTCGACGTCGCCCTTGGCCAGCATCTTCTCGACGTCGTCGAGGCCGGCCATGGCGTCCTTGCCGCGCGCCAGCTCCTGCAGGGCCTCCATGTTCATGTGCTCGTCCTGCAGGCCCTTCGCCAGCTCCGCCATGCGCCGCATCATCTCCTGCATGCGCGCCTTCATCCGCTGCACCTCGGCGAGGAGCTCCTTCTTCTTCTCCTCCGAGGGCGCCTGCTTGTACTTCTCGAGCAGGTTGGCGAGGTCGCGCCGGCGCGAGGCCAGGTCCTTCGCCATGCGCACGAGGTCGTCGGCGCGCTGCTTGTCGAAGAGCTGCTCCAGATACAGGACGCCGTTCTCGAGCGAGCGGTCGAGGTCGCCGTCCACCTCCGCCATGCGGCGGACGAGCGGGGAGTTCGGCCCCTGGAAGCGCAGCATGCGCTGCAGCTGCATGCGCAGCGAGGTGACGTTGGCCTCGGCGTTGCGCACGTCGCCGGCGATGTTGGTGAGCGCCTGCCACAGCTCCTTCGGGACGGCCTTCTCCTTGCGCAGCTCCAGCGAGGCGGCGCGCATGCCCTCGTGCAGCCCGCGCGTGCGCGAGTCGAGCTGGTTCGCCTGGGCGAGCCGCTCCTCGTTCCAGCGCGGCGCGCCGTCGAGGAACTCGAGCCGATCGCCGAGGAGCCGGACCATCTCCTCCCAGAGCTGCTGCGCCTTGGCCAGCGCGGCGCGGCGGTGCTCCGACTCCGAGTAGACCTTGATCGTCTGCGTGGCGGAGGCCGACTTCTTCGGCCCGGAGACGGTGTCCTCGTCGCTGACCTCGAGCCAGTAGAGGAGCTTCTCGCCCTCCGCCAGGCGGTAGGGGCCGAGGTCGAGGTCGAAGACGCCCGACTCGCGCTTCAGGCCGTCGAGCGCGCGCAGCGTCGTGCGCCGCTCCTCGGCCTCGGGCGGCTTGGTCACGAGCGTCAGCTCGCCGAGGCCGACGTCGTCGGAGGCGGTCCACTCCACGCGGACGCGGGCGGCGGCGTCGACCTCGATCTCCTGCGCCGGGGCGGTGATGCGGACCTCGGGGAAGGCGTCGGGCTCGACGACGATGGCGAGCGGGGGGCCCTCGGCCAGGACCTTCTTCCCCCTGGTGAAGCGGAAGTGGTAGCTGCCGCCGTCCTCGATCACGAAGCGGCCGGCGAGGGCGCGGCCGTCCTTGACCTCGAGCTGGTAGACCTTCCGGGCGACCGGTGCGGGCTGAGGCACGGGCGGGGCGGCCGGGGCCGCGGGTGATGGCGCGGTCTGGCCCCTCTCCCCGGCCCTCCCCCCGCCGGACGGGGGGAGGGAGTCCGTGGCTCCCGACGGTCCGGGTTTGGTCTCCGGGCTCGCGCCGGCGATGGCGCCACCCTCGAGCACGATCTCCGCGCTCTCCACCTTCCGGTCGGCGCGGGTGGAGAGCTGCACCTCGGTGCCCTTCGGCGCCGAGATCTCGCCGCCGGTGCCGGAGAGCGTCTTCGGCGCGCGGCGCATGTAGGCGGGGTAGACGTAGGTGAGCTCGATGTCGCCGGTGATGGGCTCGGTGCGCCGCACCGGGGCGGCGCCGGCGGCGCCGACGAGGCTGCCCCAGCCCGCCTTCAGCACCCGCGGTGCCACCGCGAGCGCGACCAGGTTCGCAGCCACGGCGAGCCCGAGCACGACCGCCGCGCGGCGGAAGGGCAGCGACGGCACCACGCGGGCGAGGTCGAGCCCCCGCGCCCGGCCGGCGGTGTGCACGGCGTGCGCCTCGACGAGCGCCGGGCTGTAGCGGCCGGCGGAGGCCGGGTCGGCGCTCTCCTCTTCCAGCTCCACGGAGGAGAGGAGGTCCGACCGGAGCTGCGGCGCGCGCTCGCCGACGCTCTTCGCGATCGCGACGTGCGTGGACGCGCGCCGCATGACCTCCACCGCGGCCCAGGCGAAGGCACCGACCACGGCGAGGGCGGCGAGCGCCAGGGCGGCCCACCGCACCCCGGCCGGTGGGCCGAGGCCCTTCCCGAGGAGGAGCGCGCCCACGAGCAGCGCCGCGAGCGCGCCGGCGAGCCCCGCGCCGACGGCGGTGCCGAGGACGACCCGACCCTGCCTGCGCCGGGCCCCGTCGAGGACCCGCGCGATGTCGGAGTAGGCGGTCGCCATCAGGAAAATCGAACAGGAGGACGGGCAGGCCATTCCTGCCGCAGCGCTAGGATACTAACGGAGGCGGGTGGTTGGGGCCGAAGCTGACGCGGGAGGGGGCCGGGGCCCCCCCGACCGCCACCCCGAACCCACCCGAGGCCGACGTGCGCGGCAGGTGTGGTATCTCTCCCCGCCGCGGTGAATTTCCCCGCCCGAACGCCCGTCCGCATGGAAGCAGACGACCTCGCGCTGGTCTCGAGAGCCCGCAGCGGAGATCCCGAGGCCTTTCGCGCCCTGGTCGTCCGCTATCAGCGAAAGGTGTACGCCGTGGCGCTCGGTATCGTGAAGGACCGCGACCTCGCCTGGGATGTGGCCCAGGAAGCCTTCGTGCGCGTGCACGCGCACCTCGGCGAGTTCAAGGGCGACTCCAGCTTCTCCACGTGGGTGCTGCGCATCGCGTCGCACCTCGCCATCGACGCGGTGCGGAAGGAGCGCACCTCGTCGAAGCAGGAGATCGACGACGTCCACGAGCCCGACCTGGCGGAGGGCGGGGAGGGCATCCTCGCCACGGCGCTGGGGAACGACCCGCAGAAGAACGCGCTCCGGCGCGAGCTGGCGGCGAAGATGACCGAGGCGCTGGCGCAGCTCCCGGAGAAGCACCGGACCATCCTCGTGCTGCGCGAGCTGGAGGGGCTCTCGTACGAGGAGCTGGCGGAGCGGCTCGGGATCCAGAAGGGCACCGTGATGAGCCGGCTGTTCCACGCGCGGAAGAAGATGCAGGCGCTCCTCCGGGACTACGCCGGGCTCGGCCCGGCCGGAGGGGAGCCGGAGGAGGCGGAGTCATGACCCCCGCGCGCACCGCACCGGGATGCGTCCGGTTCGCGCCCATGCTCGGCGCCCGTCCCGGCGAGCTGACCGACGACGAGCACCTCGCGCTGGCCGACCACCTCGCGGAGTGCGACGCGTGCCAGGCGCGGCTCGCCGATGGCGAGGCGATCGCCGACCTGCTCCCGGACGCGCTCATGGCCGAGGCGAGACGGCGCGACTTCGCCGCGTTCTCGGACGGCGTGCTGGCGCGGATCCCGGAGTACGCGCGCGCCGGGCGCCGCGAGCGAGGCGGGCTCTGGGGCTGGGTGCGGCACCACCGCGCCGCCGCGGCGCTCTCTGCGCTCGCTCCGGCGATGGCAGCGCTGGCCCTCGTCGTGTACCTTGACCGGGCGAGCGCTCCCCCGGACGCCGCACCATACGAGGTGGTGGCGGAGGGGCGCGGCGCGACCGTGCTCGACACGTCCGAAGGGCCGGTGGTGCTCCTCGGGGACGCCGACGAGTCCCAGGGGACCTGAGCAGCGCGCAGGGGACATGCGACCGATGAAGACGCTCCTGGTGATGGTGGCTCTCCTCGGCTCGTTCGCCCCCGCACTCGCCTCCGCGGCCACCATCCCGGTGCGCGTCCGGATCCTGAAGGGCTCGCGCCAGGGCCCGCCGGCGGTGGACCCCAAGCTCGCCGATCTCCAGTCCCAGCTCGGGAAGCTCGCCTACGTCCGCTGGGACCAGATCGGCGAGCACCGCGCCGACATGGACTTCGGCAAGGCGGCGTCGTTCCCGCTCCCGGACGGCGCCGCGCTGGAGCTGACGCTCGTCGACTCGCGCAAGGACACCGTGACGTTCGAGGTGAAGGTGGCCGGCCGCGCGCGCTCGCGCCTCACCATCGCCAAGGACCAGCGCATCGTGCACCAGGTGGCCGACGAGAAGAACGGCGAGGCGTACTTCGCGTCCGTGCGGCCCTGGCCGTAGACCGCGATCGGGACGGGTCCTCCCCGTTGCGTCACGCCCCGCGCGCGGGGATTCCAGCGTCCTCCGGCGTCATCAGCGTTGACCCGGCGTGCGCCGGGTGGCAGCGGTGGCGCGCGCGGGGGAACCCCGACGTGCTGGCCTCGATCGTGCTCGCCGCGACGCTGAACCTCGTCGATCTCACGCCGCGTGAACCGAGCCTGCCGGTGTTCGGCCCCGGAAGGTTCGTGAACGTCCTCAGCGGAGATCAGCAGGCAGTCACCAACGCGTCGGCGCACATCGCGTGGTCGCTCGCCCTCCCTCTGGCGGGCAAGACCATCGGGGGCCGCAAGGGGATGTGGATCGCCGGCACGAGCTGGATGGCGTGGACGATCGTGAACGAGACGTTCTTCCACGCGCCACCTCACCCCCGGGCAGGTTACCCGGCGGAGGTGCGCACGGATCTCCTGACGCGGCTCGTCCCGTGCGCCGCGGTGCTGGCGTGGGACCTCATCCAGCATCGACCATGAGGCGCTCCGCGTAGAGTGGCGGCGTGCGCGTCGCCGCGGCCGTCCTCCTCGCCTACGCCTGGCTCTTCCCGTGGCTCCCGGGCCTGCGCAGCCCGAACGAGCTGTCGCGCCTGTACCAGGCGCGGGCGATCGCGGAGGAGCACACGCTCGCGGTGAACGGCCAGCTGGCGCGGCACGGCCCCGTCGGCGACCTGTCCGTGTACCGGGGGCGGTATTTCCCGAACAAGGCGCCCGGCGTGTCGTTCCTGGGCGCGGCGGCGCTGGAGGTGCTCCACCCGCAGGGCGAGGCGTCCCAGATCCTCTGGCTGCGCCTCGTCGTCTGCATCCTCCCCGCCGCCGTCGCCACGGCGCTGCTGCGCGAGATCCTCGCCCGCCGGTTCGACGGCCGCCTCGCCACCGCCGGCGCCCTCACGTTCGCCCTCGGCACGATCTTCTGGCCCTACTCGACGTTCCTCGTCTCGCACGGCGTGACCGCGTCGGCGGTGATCGGCTGCTGGTGGGCGGTGGAGCGGCGGCACTGGTTCACTGCCGGCCTCCTCGCCGGCGCAGCGGTGCTCCTCGAGTACACGAGCGCAATCGCGGTGGCGCCGCTCGCGGCGTACGCCCTGGTCGTCGCTCGCCGTGATGCCACGGACACCCTC
>DASTGH010000558.1:0-6412 GCA_035719345.1 Anaeromyxobacteraceae bacterium | reverse complement strand
GAGACGTTCCCGGACCCCTCCGCCGCCTTCACCCGGGCCTCGGGGCGGTCCGCCTCCGCCGGGAACCGGACGTCGACGCGATCGGCCCGGAGGTCGGACGTGTCCCGGCGGAAGGCCGCCCGGGCCGCCACGCCCTCGGCCGACAGGGCGCTGCCGCGGTACACGCGGAATGCCAGCTGGTCGAAGGTCAATTCCGGCGGCACGTCGGCGTCCTCACCCCGTGTTCGTGGGCTACCGCAGCCGCCCAGGAAAGGCGCGGCGAGCGCCGCCACGGCGCAGGCCCAGACAGGAAAAAGCCTAGCACTCCTCACAATTTGCATTCTAGTGGCACGACCCTTGCTATGGCTACGGGTCGCTAGGTGCTGGAAAGCTCACGGCTTTTCGGCACCGCACTTGCTAGAGAACCCGTGGAGGGGGGCTCCGTCTTCCAGCGACGGTGCATCCAGACCCACTCAGTCGGGTTCCTCCGTATGGCGGATTCGAGCACGGCGTTGCAGGCGGCGGTCAGCCGCACCGCCTCGGCCTCTCGGTCCGGGGCGGCCGGGTCGAACGGGATCTCCACCAGGTCGACGACGTGGCCGCCGCAGGGGTCCGGGCCCCGGCGCCGGGTGGTGGCCACGACCACGGGCGCGGCGAAGCGCAGCGCGAGGTCGGCCGCGGCGCGGGGGGTGTGGGCCGGCCGCCCGAAGAACGGCGCGAACAGCCCCTGCACCTTCGTGTCCTGGTCGATGAGGAGCCCGAGCGCCTTCCCGTCCTTGAACGTCCGGAGGATGGCGCGCCCGGTGGCGGGGTCCTCGCGCCAGAGCGTGGTGACCCCGCCGCTCGCCCGGAACCGCTCGGCGAGCGCGTTGAGCCGAGGGTCGGCGCCCCGCTTGGCGATGACGGCGTTCGGGATGCCGGCCCGCGCCACCCGTCGCGCCATGAGCTCCCAGCTGCCCACGTGCCCGGTGACGAAGACGACCCCGCGCCCGCCGGCGAGCCGCGCGCGCAGGAGCTCCTCGCTTCCCGCCGAGAAGACGACGTGCTCCTCGAGGCGGGCATCGTAGCTGCGGATCGCGATCACCTCGCCGGCCATGCGTCCGAGGTGGAGGAAGCAGCCGCGCGCGATGGCCCGGCGCTCGGCCTCCGTCCTCTCGGGGAAGGCCAGCGCCAGGTGGCGCAGCGCCAGGGCCCGGCTCTGCCGCGCCAGGAGCCACCCGAGCCGGCCACCGAGCCCGCCCAGGGCCACGGCCGCCCGGAGGGGCAGGACCGCCACGAGGCCGATCGCCGCGCGGACGAGCGCCGAGCGGACGGCGCGCTTCAGGCGCTTGTGGAGGGGGGGCGCCATCCGGCTCGCCGGCGTCAGGGCGGCACGAGCGGCAGCCCCTTCGCCGTGAGGATGAGGTCGACGAGCTCCCTCACCGCGCCGCGGCCGCCGGGGTGCGTCGCCACGAAGCGCGCCGCGCGCAGCGCCTCCGGGTGCGCGTCGGCGGGGGCGGCGGGGAGGCCGACCTTGCGCAGCAGGCCCACGTCGTTGACGTCGTCGCCCATGTAGGCGACCTCGTCGTCGCCGTGGCCCAGGTGGGCGAGCGTGGCGTAGCCCTGGAGCTTGTCGCGCTGCGAAAAGATCATGTGCTTCACGCGCAGGTCCTCGAGCCGCGCCCGCGCCAGCCCCGGCCGGCCGGAGATGACCCCCAGCTCGACGTGGTCGCGGAGGAGGACGAGCCCGTGGCCGTCGCGCGCGTCGAACGCCTTCATGAGCTCGCCCTCGGGGCCGTAGTAGAGGCGCCCGTCGGTGAGCACGCCGTCGACGTCGAGGAGGAGGAGCTTCACGCGCGCGGCGCGGGCCAGGAGGTCGTGCCGCGGGGGCCGCCTCACGGCTGCCCCAGCGCCCGCCGGATGCGCAGGACGTCGCCGAGGACCGCGTCCGCCATGTCGAAGTCGAGCGAGTTCGGGCCGTCGCTCCTCGCCACCGACGGGTCCTCGTGGATCTCCATGAAGAGCGCGTCGATGCCCACCGCCGCCGCCGCCCGCGCCAGCGGGGCCACGTACTGGCGCTCGCCGCCGCTCGCGTCGCCGGCCGCGCCGGGGAGCTGCACCGAGTGCGTGGCGTCGAGGCAGACCGGCGCGCCCAGGTCGCGCATGAGCACGAGCGAGCGCATGTCCACCACCAGGTTGCCGTAGCCGAACGAGGCGCCGCGCTCGGTGAGGACGACGTTCGCGTTCCCCGCCTCGCGGCACTTGGCGAGCACGTGGCGCATGTCGCGAGGCGCGAGGAACTGGCCCTTCTTCACGTTGACGCTCTTCCCGTGGCGGGCGCAGGCGAGGACGAGGTCCGTCTGCCGGCAGAGGAAGGCCGGGACCTGCAGGACGTCCACCACCCGGCCCACCGGCTCCGCCTGCCAGGCCTCGTGCACGTCGGTGAGCGCGGCGAGCCCCGTCTCGCGCTTCACCGCCTGGAAGGCCGCCAGGCCCGCCTCCAGGCCGACACCGCGGAAGCTGCGGACGCTGGTGCGGTTCGCCTTGTCGAAGCTCGCCTTGAAGACGGCCGGGACGCCGTGGCGCGCGGCGAGCGCCTTCACCCGCCGCGCGTGCGAGAGCGCCTGGGCCTCCGACTCGAGGACGCACGGGCCGGCGATGAGCAGGAGCGGCCGCCCGTCGCCGACCTCGAAGCCGCCGACGCGGGCGCGGACCGGCTCGCCCACGGCCTACGCGCCCTTGCCGACCGGCAGCTTGGTGATCTCGGCCGCCGCCTTGCCGCGAGCGTCGCGGTGCGCCACCGCCGCCGCGACGAACCCGGCGAAGAGCGGGTGCGGCAAGAACGGCTTCGACTTGAACTCCGGGTGGAACTGGCACCCGACGAAGTGCGGGTGGTTGTTGAGCTCGATCATCTCCACCAGGTTGAGGTCCGGGTTCACGCCGGAGAGCACCAGCCCGGCCGCCTCGAACTGCGCCCGGTAGGCGTTGTTGAACTCGAACCGGTGGCGGTGCCGCTCGTGGATGATGTCGGCGGCGTACAGCTCGCGCGCCTTGGTCCCGTCCTTGAGGCGGCAGCCGTAGGAGCCGAGCCGCATGGTCCCGCCCTTGTCGGCCACCCCCACCTGCGCGGCCATGAGCGTGACCACCGGGTGCGGCGTCTTCTCGTCGAACTCGAGCGAGTTGGCGCCCTCGAGCCCGAGCACGTCGCGCGCGAACTCGATGACCGCCATCTGCAGCCCGAGGCAGATGCCGAAGAAGGGCACCTTGCGCTCGCGCGCGAAGCGGACCGCCATGATCTTGCCCTCGGTGCCGCGCACGCCGAAGCCGCCCGGCACCAGGATGGCGTCCACCGCGTCGAGCGCCGAGAGGTCGCCCTCCTCCAGCTTCGAGGAGTCGATGAACTCGTTCCTCACCTTCACGTCGGAGGAGATGCCGCCGTGGACGAGCGCCTCGTTGAGGCTCTTGTAGCTCTCGGCCAGCTCCACGTACTTGCCGACGACGCCGATCTTGACCTCGCCCTTGCGCGGGCTCTTCACCTTCTCCACCACGTGCTCCCAGCGCTCGAGGCGCGGGGCGCGGCTCCAGATGTTGAAGAGCTCGGCCAGCTTGTCGTCCACGCCCTCGGCGTGGAGCGCGAGCGGCAGCTCGTAGATGGAGGAGACGTCGCGCGCCGTGAAGACGGCGGAGGTGTCGAGGTTGCAGAAGAGCGCGATCTTGTCCTTCATCTCGCGCGAGATCTCGCGGTCGGAGCGGCAGAGCAGGATGTCGGGCTGGATGCCGATCTCGCGCAGCTCCTTCACCGAGTGCTGGGTGGGCTTGGTCTTGAGCTCGCCGGCCGCGGCGATGAAGGGGACGAGCGTGAGGTGGGCGTAGACGACGTTCTCCTCGCCCACGTCGTACTTCATCTGCCGGATGGCCTCGAGGAAGGGGAGCGACTCGATGTCGCCCACCGTGCCGCCCACCTCGACGATGACGATGTCGGCCTCGCCGGCCGCCTCGCGGATGACGGTCTTGATCTCGTCGGTGATGTGGGGAATCACCTGGACGGTCTTCCCCAGGTACTCGCCGCGCCGCTCCTTCTGGATGACGGCGTTGTAGATGCGGCCGGTGGTGTAGTTGTTGCGCCGGGTCATCTTGGCGCCGGTGAAGCGCTCGTAGTGGCCGAGGTCGAGGTCGGTCTCGGCGCCGTCGTCGGTGACGTAGACCTCGCCGTGCTGGAACGGGCTCATCGTGCCCGGGTCGACGTTGATGTACGGGTCGAGCTTGAGGTGGGTGACCTCGAGCCCGCGGTTCTCCATGAGCGCGCCGATGGACGCGGCCGCGAGCCCCTTGCCGAGCGAGCTCACCACCCCGCCGGTGACGAACAGGTACTTCGTCTTCTTCGTGCGCTTCACCATGGATGAACCCTCACTCAGGCCCGCGCCAGGAGCGCGCGGGCGCGCTCCAGGTCCTCGGGCGTGTCGACCCCGAAGCCGCCGTAGCCGGTCTCGACGACGCGGATGCGATGGCCCCGCTCGAGCGCACGCAGCTGCTCGAGCGCCTCCTCCCCCTCGAGCCGCCCCGGCTCGAGCCCGGCGAACTCCTGCAGGAACGGCTCGCGGAAGGCGTAGATGCCCACGTGCGCCCGGGCGAGCGGGCTCACCCCCCCCTCGCGCCGGTGCGGGATGGGCGCCCGCGAGAAGTAGAGCGCGTCGCCGTTGGCGGCGCAGACGACCTTGACGACGTGCGGGCGCACGAGCTCCCCCTCCGCGAGCGGCCGAGCCAGCGTGGCCATCTTCACGGCCGGGTCCGACATCGCGGCGAGGAGCGCCTCGATGGCGGCCGGCTCGATGAGCGGCTCGTCGCCCTGGAGGTTCACGACCACCGCGGGGCGGGGCTCCAGGCGGCGCGCCGCCTCGGCGACGCGGTCGGTGCCGGTTCGGGCGGCGCCCGTCATGACGGCACGCGCGCCGGCGGCGCGGGCCGCCTCGGCGATGCGCGCGTCGTCGGTGGCGACCGCCACGAGCGCGACGCCGCGCGCGGCGCGCGCGCGCTCCACGACGTGCTGGATGAGGGGTTTTCCTGCGAGATCCGCGAGGGGCTTCCCCGGAAAGCGCGTCGCGCCGTACCGGGCCGGAATGATGACGCACGCAGGTCCCAAACCGGGACCCCTTAGTACTCCCCGGGATCCCATCCGTCAACCCGGTTCCCCCCGGGACGCGAGCGCACGTGCCGGCGCGCACCGGACGGGCGGCTGGCGGCCCGGAGCTGGGCCCGTAGATTGGCCGGGCATGCCACTGGTGGTGCACGTGGTCGGCGCCCGGCCGAACTTCATGAAGGTGGCGCCGGTCGTGCGGGCGCTCGCGTCCCGCGGCGCGGCCCAGCGGCTCGTGCACACCGGCCAGCACTACGACGCGACCATGTCGGACGTCTTCTTCTCGGACCTGGCGCTCCCTTCACCCGACGTGCACCTGGGCGTCGGCTCGGCACCGCACGGGGAGCAGACCGGGAAGGTCATGATCGCCCTCGAGCGCGCGCTCGCCGAGCTCCCCCGCCCGGACTGGGTGCTCGTGCCGGGCGACGTGAACTCGACGCTGGCCGCGGCGCTGGTCGCGGCCAAGGCGGGGCTCCGCGTCGCGCACCTCGAGGCCGGCCTCCGCAGCTTCGACCGGACGATGCCGGAGGAGCTCAACCGGATCGCGACGGACCACGTCTCCGACCTGCTCCTCACCCCCTCGCCCGACGCCGACGCGAACCTGGCTCGGGAGGGGATCCCGGCCGACCGGGTGGAGCGGGTGGGCAACGCCATGATCGACTCGCTCCTGGCCGCGCTGCCGGCGGCGCGCGCCCGCCGCGCGCCGGAGCGGCTCGGGCTCGAGCCGGGCCGGTACGCGCTCGTGACGCTGCACCGGCCGTCGAACGTGGACGACCACGACGCGCTCCACGGGATCCTGGGCGCGCTCGGGCGGCTGGCGCGGGAGCTGCCGGTGCTCTTTCCCGTGCACCCGCGGACGCGCACGCGGCTCGCGGCGCCGGCCCTGGCCGGCGCGGCGGCGGCGCTGCGCCTGGCGGAGCCGATGGGGTATCTCGACTTCCTCTCGGTCACCGCCGGCGCGCGGCTCGTGCTCACCGACTCGGGCGGGGTCCAGGAGGAGACGACGGCGCTCGGCATCCCCTGCCTCACGCTGCGCACCACCACCGAGCGGCCGATCACGGTGAGCGAGGGAACGAACGCGGTGGTGGGGACGGACCCGGCCCGGATCCTGGCCGCCGCCGGCAAGGCGCTCTCCTCGCCGCCGCGCGGGAGGTGTCCGGCGCTGTGGGATGGGAAGGCGGGGAAGAGGGTGGCGGAGGCGCTGCTGGCGCGGGGGTGAAGCAGGTCTCATCCTCGTCCTTCTTCGGGTTCGACGGCCGTTCGGCCGCCGAACCCTCGCGACCCCGCCCCTGGCCGCGAGAGCGCGGCCAGGGGTCCACC
>DASTGH010000557.1:0-3167 GCA_035719345.1 Anaeromyxobacteraceae bacterium | reverse complement strand
GATCCCGTCCCCGCCCCCGATCCCGATCACCGTCCGCGCTTCCGCGCCAGCGCCGCGGCGACGACGCCGAGCGCGGCTGCGACCGCGAGCCGGGAGACGGCGCGCGCGGCGCGCGCGCGGAACGGCAGCCGCGGGAGGCGGCCGACGGCGCGGCGCTCGGGAAGGGGACCGAGCGCCGCGCCGCGGCTCGCCAGGGCCAGCACCTCGGCGAGGTGCAGCCCGCGACGGTCGGTGCCCTGCGCGATCTGCTCGCGGCAGGAGAAGCCGTCGGCGAGGACGAGCGCCTCGGGCGGCGCGGCGCGCACCGCCGGTAGGATCCCGCGCTCGCCGGCCGCCTTCGAGACCTGGTAGGGCGCGCCGCGCTCGTAGCCGAACGCGCCCGCCATCCCGCAGCAGCCGGAGTCCGGGCGCTCCACGTCGAGCCCCATGCGCCGCAGCACGGCGAGCTGCGCGTCGAGCCCCATGACCGCGTGGTGGTGGCAATGGCCCTGCATCACCGCCCGGGCGGGGAGGCGCGGGACCGGCACCCGGTCGCGCTCGAAGAGCTCGGAGAGCGTCAGCGTCGCGTCGGCGACCCTCCGCGCGCGCGGGTCGCGCGCCAGCATCCCGGGGAGCTCGTCCCGGAGCACGGCCACGCACGACGGCTCGATCCCGACGATCCGCACCCCGGCCTCGGCGCGCGGCGCGAGCCCGTCGAGCAGGTCCTCGAGGTGGCGCCGCGCGCGGCGGAGCATGCCGAAGTCGTAGAGCGGTCGGCCGCAGCACAGCCGGCGGCGCGGCACCTCGACCTCGTACCCGGCGTCCTCCAGGGCCTCGACGGTGGCGATGGCGGTCTCCGGGTGGAAGTGGTCGTTGAAGGTGTCGGCGAACAGCACCACCGGGCCGCGCGTCGCGGCGCGCTCCGGGCGCCGCCGGGAAGCCCACCAGCGGCGGAACGTGTACGGTGCGAAGCGCGGCACCTCGCGCTCGGGCGCGATGCCGCCGAGGAGCTTCGCGAGCCTCGCCAGCCCGGGGGCGTGGGTGACGAGGTTCGCGAGCCCCGGCGCGAGCGCGGCCAGCCGCGCCCACACCATGACGAGCCCCAGGGCGTACGCGTGCCGCGGCCGGAGCCGGCGCGCGTAGTGGTGCGACAGGAACTCGGCCTTGTACGTGGCCATGTCCACGTTCATGGGGCAATCGGTCTTGCAGCCCTTGCAGGCGAGGCACAGGTCGAGCGCCTCCTTCACGTGCGCGTCCCGCCAGCCGTCGCGGAGCGGATCGCCCTGCAGCATCTCGAAGAGGAGGTGCGCGCGCCCGCGCGTCGAGTGCTTCTCCTCCCGGGTCACCATGTAGGAAGGGCACATGACGCCGCCCTTCTCGCGCCGGCACTCGCCCACGCCCACGCAGCGGGCGGTGGCGCGGCCGAAGCTGCCCCGGTCGTCGGCGTAGGCGAACCAGGTGCGCGGCCGGACCTCCTCGTACCCCGGGCCGAGGCGGAGGTTCTCGCCGATCCGGTAGGGGTCCACCACCTTGCCCGGATTGAGCTTCCAGGCCGGGTCCCAGATGCGCTTGTACTCCCGGAACGCCTCGACCAGCTCCTCGCCGTACATGATGGGCAGCAGCTCCGCCTTCGACTGACCGTCGCCGTGCTCGCCCGAGATCGACCCTCCGTGCGAGACGACGAGCCGGGCGGCGTCGCCGAGGAACCGGCGGAAGGTGTCGACGCCCTCGGCGGTGGTGAGGCCGAAGTCGATGCGGGTGTGGACGCAGCCCTGGCCGAAGTGCCCGTAGAGCGCGCAGCCGTAGCCGTAGCGGTCGAAGAGCGCGCGGAGGCCGCGGAGGTACGCGCCGAGCCGATCGATGGGCACGGCCGAGTCCTCCCAGCCCTCCCACGTGTCCTTCTCGCCCGGCACCCGGGCGGTGGCCCCCAGGCCCGACTCGCGCACCTTCCACAGGACGTGCTCCTGCTCCGGGTCGTCGAAGAGCTTCATCGACGGAGCGTGCGGCGCGCGCCGGAGCGCGTCCATCATGCGCCGCGCGTTCGCGCCCGCCTCGTCCTTCGACGCGCCGCCGAACTCGACGAGCAGCCAGCCGCGACCGTCGGGCAGGATCCGGGTCCGCTCGGGGTGGAGCTTCTTCTTCTTCATGTCCTCGACGAGCCGGTCGTCGAGGCCCTCGCAGCCGATGGGGCCGTGCCTCATCACCTCCGGGATGTGATCGCCGGCCTCGTAGACGCTGGGGTAGCCGAGCACGACCAGCGACCGCACCGGGGGGGACGGCACGAGCCGCACCTTCGCCCGGAGCGTCAGGGCGCAGGTGCCCTCGGACCCGACCAGCGCGCGCGCCACGTGGAAGCCGTTCTCGGGGAGCAGCTCGTCGAGGGCGTACCCGGACACGCGCCGGGGAATGCGCGGGAAGCGAGCGCGCACCAGGTCGGCGGTGCGATCGCGGAGCGCCGCCAGCTGGCGGTAGACCTCGCCGCGCCGCCCGCCCGCCCGGATGGCGGCCTCCAGCGCCGCGTCCGGGGTGGCACCCACGGTGAGGCGCGTGCCGTCGTGGAGCAGGATCTCGAGCTCCTCGACGTTGTCGGCGGTGCGCCCCGCCATCACCGAGTGCACGCCGCAGGAGTTGTTGCCGATCATCCCGCCGAGCGTGCAGTGGTTGTGGGTGGAGGGGTCGGGTCCGAAGGTGAGGTGGAACCGCTCGGCCGCCTCGCGGAGGTCGTCGAGCACGAGCCCGGGCTCGACCCACGCGGTCCGGGCGTCGGGATCGATGGCCAGGATGCGGTGGCAGTACTTGCTGAAGTCGATGACGACCGCGACGTTGCAGCACTGGCCGGCGAGGCTGGTCCCGCCGCCGCGGGCCAGCACCGGCGCGCCGTGGCGGCGGCAGGCGGCGAGGATCTCCGGGACCTCCTCCAGCGAGCGCGGGACCACCACGCCGATGGGCACCTGCCGGTAGTTCGAGCCGTCGGTGGCATAGAGCGCGCGGCTCCCCGCGTCGAAGCGGACCTCCGCCTCGATGCGGCGGGCGAGGTCGTCGGCGAGCGAGCGGGCCGCCTCGCCGGGGAACGGCGCGCGTGCCCCGCGCGGCAGCTCCTCGTGCCGCAGCCGCGCGACGGGCTCCGCGCCGCGGCCGATGCCGGGAACGTGCTGGTGGCGTTCGCGCAGATCCATCTTCCCCTCCTC
>DASTGH010000556.1:0-9645 GCA_035719345.1 Anaeromyxobacteraceae bacterium | reverse complement strand
GGGCGGCCGGAGCGGCCGCCGGGGCTGCCGGGGCCTGGGGCCTGGCGGGCTCGGCCTGCGCCACCGCGGCGCCGGGGCCCTTCGCGATCTTCACCACGAGCGCGTTGCCGGAGGTCTGCACCTCGGGCGGCTCCACGTCGCGCTGGAACGCGATCATGACGCGGGCGATGGAGGTGACGTCGCTGCCGTAGGAGAGGTTCTTCACGACGTTGACGACGTCGTCGCCGACCGGCAGGTCCTCGGGCACCCCCTTGAACGCGGCCTCGGAGATGTCGATCACGAAGCGCGGCGGGTCCACCATCGAGAACGTGGTGAAGCTCGGGGGGCGCGACCCCTGGATGGTGACGGCGACGGCGCCGCCTTGATCCTTCACCTCGACCTTCGTGACGAGGTTCAGCGCCGGACCCTGGGCGAGGGTCGGCGCGGCGATGAACGAGGTGACGGCGAGGACGAGGAGGCGCATGCCACGCTCCGGACGGAGGTCGTGGCCACGATAGCACGCGGGTCGCGGGCCCGAAAAAGAAGGCCTCACGTGAGGTGAATGTGGGTGCCGGTCTCCACATGGGCGACAGCGTCGCCCCCCGCGCTCGCGGGATAGCTGCGCGCGTACTCGACCAGGTTCTTCACGTCGAAGCAGACCTGGCGGACGTCCCGTCCCATCGTCAGCTCGAGGTGGCTGTGCCCCTTCACCGGCCGCCACAGGAGATATTCGCTGCGGGCGGCGCGGTAGATCTCGCGGGTCGAGGCGATGGAGGCGAGCGGGTCGAGCTCGCCGACGATGATGGCCATGGGGATGCGGATGTCGCGGAAGTGGGCGCGGAAGTCGTACCCGGTGCGGTAGCAGCACAGGTCGCCCTGCCGGATCCAGCGCGCGAGCTGCGCCACGACCCGCCGCGGCTCGCGCTCGCCGCCCTCGCGCAGGAGCCAGCGCACCTCCTCGAGCGTGATGCGCGCCGGGTTCGCGATCACGGGATGCACCCGCGCCAGCCGCTCCCAGGCCTCGAACGTGCGCGGGTTCCCGAGCGCGCGGTCGAGCCGGCGCAGGAGGAGGTCCACCGGGTAGTACCGGAACCGCCGCCGCTCGGGGGGCGTGCACGCTCCCAGCAGGCGCGCCAGCCGAGCCGCGGCGCGGGGGGCGTGGCCGAGACCGCGGCGCAGCCCGTCGCGCGCGCGCCATGCCGCCCAGGTCCGGCCCCAGCGCGCCAGCATGGCGGCGTCGATGGCGAGCTCGAGCGCGGGCCCCAGGTGCGCGAGCAGGCGGAGCGGCAGGTAACCCTTGCCCGGGTCCGCGGGCGCGCCGATGGTGACGAGACCGGCCAGGTCCTTGCCGAGCGTGGCGTAGCCGTAGCCGAGCATCCCGCCCATGGAGTGCCCGCAGTAGAAGATCGTCTCGCGGCCGGTGATCCGCTTCACCGCCGCCACCGCGGCGGGGATGTCCTCGAGGAAGTAGCTGTCGATGTCCCAGCCGTAGTCGACGTCGGCGGGGAGCGGCTCGCCGCGCGCCGCGGCGCGCTCCCGCTGCAGGGCGACGGACGACAGCCCGTGGCCGCGCAGCTCGAGGACGTGCACGTCGGCGCCGTAGAGCAGCATGTGCTTCACGAAGCCGCCCGAGGTCCAGGCGTGGCGGTTCTGCGAGAACCCGTGGACGAGCAGGACCGGCTCTCCCCGGATCGGTTGCTCGAACGCCTGCGGCAGCGGCTGGTAGCGCGTCACGACCAGGGTCCAGCCGTCGCGCGTCCGGACCTCGTACTTCGACTTCCGGTACAGCGACTTCCAGTCCGTGTGCTCCGCTCCTCGCGGGAGCCGTCTGTCGGGTTCGGGCGGAAGGGTCAGCTGACGCACTGCTTCCACTTTGCGCACGGCGCTGCGCTTTAGCCATGCAGCCCCGGCGCGATCCGTGCGCACCGCTCGGCGAGGTCCCGGCGCCCACTCAGCGAGCGCTCGCGCCGGCGAGCAGCGCGCGCGCCTCGCCCACGAGGTAGAGCGAACCCGCGACCCCGGCGAGGCCACCCGCGCCGGCGGCTCGCCGCGCGCACGCGATGGCGTCGCCCACCGCGTCGTGGGCATCCACCCGCGCCACGAGCGAGCGGGCGAGCGCCAGATACGTGGCGGGCGCGCGGCCCCGCGGCGAGCGCGGCGTGACGAGGTGGAGCCCGGCCACCGCCGGCGCCAGCGCGCGCAGCATGCCCTCGTGATCCTTGTCCGCCAGCACGCCGAAGACGAGCTCGACGGGCCTTCGCGGGTGGAGCGCGGGGAGCGCCGCCGCCAGCGCCGCGGCGCCGTCGGGGTTGTGGGCGCCGTCGAGCAGGACGCCGCCCACCGTCTCGAGCCGCCCCGGCCAGCGCGCGCCGGCGATCCCGGCGGCGATCGCCGCCTCGGGCACCGCCAGCCCCGCGCCCGCGAGGAGCCGCAGCGCCGCCGCCGCCAGCGCGGCGTTCTCCCGCTGGTGCGGCCCCGGGAGCGCGACCGGGCCGTCCCACCCCGCCGCGGCGGTGAGCGGCGCGCCGCGCCGCGCCGCCTCGTCCTCGAGCGCCCGCAGCGCCTCGGGCGGCTGCCCCGGCGCCACCGCCACCGGCACGCCCGGCTTCATGATGCCCGCCTTCTCGCGGGCAATGGCGTCGAGCGTCGGACCCAGGATCTCGGTGTGGTCGAGCCCGATCCGCGCGATGGCGCAGGCGAGCGGCCGGACGGCGTTGGTGGCGTCGAACCGGCCGCCCAGCCCCACCTCCAGCACGACGGCGCCCGCGCCCTCGCGCGCGAAGTGCAGCAGCGCGAGGAGCGTGGCGAACTCGAAGTAGGTGAGGCGCTCCCCGTCTCCCCCGGCGTCGTGCCAGGGGCAGGCGCGGCGGACCTCGCCCGAGAGCCGCTCCAGGGCGGCGTCGTCGATGGGCTCGCCGCCGAGCGCGATGCGCTCGTGGAAGCGGACGAGGTGCGGCGAGGTGTAGAGGCCGACCCGGTGGCCCGCGGCCGAGAGCGCCGCCGCCGCCATGGCGCAGGTGCTCCCCTTCCCGTTCGTCCCGGCGACGTGGAGGATGCGCAGGCCGCGCTCCGGGTGCCCGAGCGCCGCCAGCGCGCGCTCCATCCGCTCCAGGCCGAGGCGCATGGCCAGCGGCTGGAGCGAGGCGAGGTAGCCGTGGACGTCCGTCATGGCGCCGGCCACTCGCTGTGATCTGCCAGCGTCACTTCCGCCGCCATGATCGAGTTCCGGCGCCTGCGGCGCCTCAGACCGGGGGGAGAAACTCTCCCCCCGGACCCCCCATCGCCGGCCGCAGCGCGATCGGCCAACGCCATCAGCCCAGGAGGTCGAGCACCTGCGAGAGCTTCACCTTCATCTCGGGGCGCTTCACGATGGCGTCGATCATCCCGTGCTCGAGGAGGAACTCCGAGCGCTGGAAGCCGGGCGGCAGCTTCTCGCGGATGGTCTGCTCGATGACGCGCGGCCCGGCGAAGCCGATGAGCGCCTTCGGCTCGGCCAGGATCACGTCGCCGAGCCAGGCGAAGCTGGCGGCCACGCCGCCGGTGGTCGGGTGGAGCATGACCGAGACGTAGGGCTTGCGCACGCTGCGGAAGCGGTTCAGCGCCGCCGAGGTCTTCGCCATCTGCATGAGCGAGTAGATCCCCTCCTGCATGCGCGCGCCGCCGGTGGAGCTGAAGACGACGGCGGGGACGCGCCGCTCGTAGGCGCGGTCGAGGACGCGCGTCACCTTCTCGCCGACGACGGACCCCATCGACCCGCCCATGAACTCGAAGGCGAAGGAGCCGACGGACACGGGCCTGCCATCGATGCGACCGACCCCGGAGACGAACGCGTCCTTCATGCCGGTGGCCTTGGCCGTGCCCCGGAGCCGGTCGCGGTAGCGCTTGGAGTCGACGAACCCGAGCGGATCCTGCGGGGTGAGGTCGCGATCGAGTTCCTCCCACGAGCCGGGATCCAGCACCAGCTCCAGGCGGCGCGCCAGCGGCAGCGCGTCGTGGTGGCCGCAGAGCGGGCAGACGTTCCAGTTCCGCTCCCAGTCCTGCGTGTAGATGACCTCGCCGCAGCCGTCGCACTTCTGCCAGACGCCCTCGCCCTTCTTGGCCGCCTCCGGCGCGCCGCGCGCCCCGTCCTTGGCGGTGAGCTTCTTCGTCTTCGAGAACCAGGCCATGGGGGAATCCTCTAGAAGCGGAACTCGTCGCCGCGCGACAGGATCTTCACGCCGCGGAGCCGGAGCGCCGCGACCTCGCGCCGGAGCTCCGCCGCGTAGGCGGGCTTCAGGTGGTAGAGCAGGATGGGGAAGCCGTTCCGCTCGAGCTTCCCGAGCTCGCCGGCGAGCGTGCGCGGGGTGAGGTGACCGGAGACGTCGGCGAGCGCCTGCAGCCGGCTGGGAAAGCTCGTCTCGACGAAAAGCGCGCGCACGTCCTCGGTCCCGTTCACCGCGCGCCAGAAGGCGTGGGTGGGCCCGGTGTCGCCGGAGATGGCGATGGCGCCGGCGCCGTCCGAGACGAGGAGACCGACCGACTCGACGGTGTGCTCCACCGGCACGGGCCGGAGCGTGTAGCGCCCCACCTTGAAGCGGCGCGTCGGGTCGAAGGAGCGGATGGCGAGCACCGGACGGCGCGCGTCCGGCAGGCGGGTGAAGTCGGGCCAGAGCCGGTCGTTGAAGAGGCTCTCGCGCAGCGTGCGGGCGCAGCCGGTGGAGGCGTGCACCACCACCGGCCGGCGCCGCCGGCCGACGAGCAGGTCGGCGAGGAGCGGCACGTCCTTCACGTGATCGAGGTGCGCGTGCGTGAGGACGATGTCGTCCACGCGCAGGAGATCGTCGAGCGGCAGCGAGGCGGTGAGCGCGCCGGCGTCGATGGCGAGCGCGTCGTCGACGAGGAAGCAGGTGGTGCGGTGCCGCGGGAGCTCCCCGCCCGAGCACCCGAGCACGCGCAGCTTCACGGCGCGCCCCCGCGCGGCTTCATCTGCAGGAACTCTAGGAAGTGGCGCAGCTTGGAGACGTCGGGGACCGTCATGCCGCCCGGTGCCAGCTCCACGATGCCGGCGCGGAGGAGCTTCGCCACCACCTCCTCCGCCTCCGCCGGCTCGACGCCCACCAGCGCGGGGAGCGCGGTCCGGGTGGCCGTGAGCCTCGCCGGACCGCCGCCGCGCGCGACGCGCTCCGCCTGCGTGGCGAGCCAGTGGACGATGCGCGAGGACGCGTCGTGGAAGAGGAGGTTGGAGATGAGGTCGTCGGCGGCGGCGAGCCGCTCGGCCAGCTTCTTGATGAGGCGGATCGCGATCTCGGCGTTGTTGCGCACCATCGCCTCGAACGTGCCCGAGTCGATGACGAGGATGCGCGCGTCCTCGGCCACGACGGCGCTGGCGGTGCGCGCCTGCGCCGTCAGGATCGACATCTCGCCGAAGAACTCGCCTTGCCCGAGCGTGGAGAGGACCTTCTCCACCCCGGCGGCGCGCTTCGTGATGGTGACCTGGCCGGACTGGATGACGAACATCTCCCGGCCGGGATCGCCTTCTCGGAAGAGGACGGTCCCCCGCGGAAACTCCCGCCCGAAGCGGTGGAGCAGCTGGCCGTCGTCCATGCCGGAAGGTCGAACGCTTAGCCCGCGTGCTGGACGGCTGTCAACGCGCGTGGCGCCGATGTAAGCGCCCGGATTCTCGGGCCGGCCACTACCCAACCGGGTCCGGCGCGCGCTACACTCCGCAGCAGGAAGGGTGCCCGATGCGCCTCGCCACGTACTTCTTCGCCGCCGCGCTCCTCTGGGCCATCGCGTCGTCCGGCCCATCCACCACCAGCGCCGCCGAGCCCGCGCCCCGCGCCGGGCGCCACGCCGCCGTCCCGGCGCCGCCGCTGCCTCAGCAGCAGCAGCAGCGATCGCTCGCCGCGTACCCCAAGTGAACGCGCGCGCGGCGGTCTCCGCCGCGCTGCTTGCAGTCGCTGGCGCCTTCCGATAAGCGGGGCGCCATGACCCTCACCTACCGCGACGCGGGCGTCGACATCGACGAGGGCGACCGCTTCGTCGAGCTCATCAAGCCACTCGCGAGGCCGACGCTGCGCCCCGAGGTGCTGGCGGGCATCGGCGGGTTCGGGGGCCTCTTCGCGCTCGACCTGGCGCGCTGGAAGGAGCCGGTGCTCGTCGCCGGCACCGACGGCGTGGGCACGAAGCTCAAGGTGGCGTTCGCCGCGGGCCGGCACGCCACGGTCGGCATCGACCTCGTCGCCATGAGCGTGAACGACGTGGCGGTGGTGGGCGCCGAGCCGCTCTTCTTCCTCGACTACCTCGCCACCGGCAAGCTCGACGCGGCGCAGGGCGCCGAGGTGGTGAAGGGCATCGCCGAGGGGTGCCGCCAGGCCGGCTGCACCCTCCTCGGCGGCGAGACGGCGGAGATGCCCGGCTTCTACCCGCGCGGCGAGTACGACCTGGCCGGCTTCGCCGTCGGCTGCGTCGAGCGCTCGCGCATCGTCGACGGCCGCGCGGTCGCGCCCGGCGACGCCGTGCTCGGGGTCGCCTCCTCGGGCCTGCACTCGAACGGCTACTCCCTGGCCCGCAAGGCGCTCCTCGATCGCCACCCGCTCGACTGGGCACCCCCGGAGCTGGCGGGCCGCACCCTCGCCGACGCGCTCCTCGCGCCGACCCGCATCTACGCGCGCGAGATCCTGGCGCTGCTCCAGGCCGTGCCGGTGAAGGCCTTCGCCCACGTCACCGGCGGCGGGCTTCCCGGCAACGTGCCGCGCAACCTGCCCGAGGGCACGCGCGCCGTGCTCGACGCGCGCCGCTGGCCGAGGCCCGCCATCTTCGACCTGGTGCAACGCGAGGGCGGCGTCCCGCAGGACGACATGGACCGGACCTTCAACATGGGCCTCGGCCTCGTGGCCGTGCTCGCGCCCGCGCACGCCGAGGAGGCGCGCCGCGTGCTCGCCGGCCACGGGCTGGAGAGCTGGGTCGTGGGCGGGATCGAGCGAGGCCAGGGCGAGGCCACCTGCGAGGTCGTGCGGTGATCCGCATCGCCGTCCTCGCCTCCGGCAGCGGCTCGAACCTGCAAGCGCTGCTCGACGCCTGCGCCGCCGGCCGCATCGACGGGCGGGTGGTGGTGGTCGCCGGCAACGTGCCCGGCGCCCTGGCGCTGGAGCGGGCGCGCGGCGCCGGGGTCCAGACCGAGCTCCTCCCGTCGAAGGGCACCGCCGACCGGGCCGCCTACGACGCGACGCTGGTGGAGCGGCTCGCCGCGCACCGGCCCGACCTCGTCTGCCTCGCGGGCTGGATGCGGCTCGTCACCCCGGGCTTCCTGCGGGCGTTCGGGCCGACGCCGGCCACCCGCGGCTGCCCGCGGGTCATGAACGTCCACCCCGGCCTGCTCCCGTCCTTCCCCGGACTGCACGCCCAGCGGCAGGCGGTCGCCTACGGCGCCCGCTTCGCCGGCGCGACGGTGCACTTCGTGGACGAGGGCACCGACACCGGGCCGATCATCGCTCAGGCGGTGGTCCCGGTGCTCGACGGCGACGACGACGCGGCGCTGGCGCGTCGCATCCTGGCCGAGGAGCACCGCCTCTACCCGAAGGCCGTCTCCTGGTTCGCCGCCGGCCGCCTCGCCCTGGCCGGCCGCAGGGTCACCGTCGACGGCGCCCGCCCGCCGGAGGCGCGCGCCTGGGTTCACCCCTGGGACGAGGAGCGCTGACCGTCATGGCCCAGACGTTCAAGCCGCCCGCCACCCAGCGCATCTACGACGTCTGCGTCATCGGCTCGCAGCTCGGCGGCGCGCTGGCGGGCGCGCTCCTGGCACGCCGCGGGTACCGCGTGCTGCACGTCGACCACGACGGCGTGGGCGGGAGCTACGAGGACGGCGGGTACCTCCTCCCCTACGCGCCGGCGGTGCTTCCCTCGCCGCGGCTCCTCCCCGCCGGCGAGGCGGCGCTGGCCGAGCTCGGGCTCACCACCGACACGATGCGGGCGCTCGAGCCGTGCCAGCCCGACCTCCAGATCCTGCTGCCGCGCCACCGCGTGGACCTGGGCCACGAGCCCGCGCGCCGCCTGCAGGAGTTCCGCCGCGAGTGGCCGCAGGACGCGGATCGGCTCGAGGCGGCCTTCAGCGGGCTGGCGAAGCACTTCGAGGCCTCGAACCCGTTCATGAAGGCGATGCCGCCGCTCCCGCCCGCCGGGTTCGGAGAGCGTCGCGCCGTCTCCAAGGCGATCCGCTTCGCCGGGTCCGCGCCCGGGGCGCCCAGCGAGGCGGTGGACGAGGCGAGCGCCTTCGCCGGGCTGGAGCAGCACCCGCTCGTGGCCGCGCTCGGCACCGCCCAGCGCTTCCTCGCCTACCTCGAGGGCGATCCGTCGCCGCTCGCCACGGCGCGGCTCCTCGGCGGCGTGTTCCGCGGCAGCCACCGGATCGCCGGGGGCGTGCAGGGGCTGCGCGACACCATCCGCCGCAAGATCGCCGAGTCGCGGGGCGAGCTGCTCGGCGCCGACGAGGGCGCCGCCATCGCCGAGCGGCTGGAGATCGACGGCGCCCGGGTGACGGCGGTGCGGCTCGCCGGGTCGAGCAACGCCTACGTGGCGCGCGTCTACGTGGCTGCGACCGACGCCCCCGCCATGCGCCGCCTCCTGCCGCCCGACGAGGCGGGCGGGAAGATGGCGAAGCTGCTCGAAGGGGTGCGCCCCCGCCGGCAGCTCCTGGCGCTGAACCTCGTGGTGAAGACGGCGGCGCTCCCGCCGGCGCTCGGCACGGTGGCGCTGGCGCTGCGCGATGCCGCCGGCCCCGACGCCATCGAGAACGCCGTCCTGCTCCAGGTCTTCCCCGCCCGGCGCGACAAGGGGAAGGGCGCGAGCGAGCTCGTCGCCGACGAGCGGGTCCTGTGCGCGGCGGCCTTCGTCCCGGCCGACGCGCGCGACCGGGGCGACGATCACCTCGCCGCGCTCGGCGCCCAGATCCGGGAGGCGGTGGCGGATGCGGTGCCGTTCTTCGAGCGCCACCTGCTCCGGGAGTCGCTGCCGGTGCTGGCGGCGCCCAAGGGGCGGCGCGGCTCGCGGCTGCTCCCCCACCCGCTCTACGAGGTGGCGCTGGAGCAGGCGCTGGGCGTGACCGGCCTGCCGGTGCGCTCTCCCTTCAAGAACCTCGTCTTCGCCGGCCGCGAGGTGGTGCCGGGCCTCGGCCTCGAGGGCGAGTTCCACGCCGGGGTGCAGGCGGCCGCCGCCGCGCAGGAGCTGCTCGGCAAGCGGGAGACGCTGCGGTAGCGACGGAGGCGAGGAGGCCGCCCGTACCGCTTGCGATTTCCGGGGTTTCGCGTATAAAGGCCCGCTCTTTCGAGGTCGAACGCCATGGCACGCCGCTGCGAACTGTGTGGGAAGGGGCCGCTCGTCGGCAACAACGTCTCCCACGCCAACAACAAGACGAAGACCCGCTCCCTCCCCAACCTGCGCTCGGTCCGCGCGGTGGTGGACGGCTCGGTGCGGCACGTGCGCGTCTGCACGCGCTGCCTCAAGGCCGGCCGCGTGGTGAAGGCGGCGCACGGCGCCAAGAAGCAGGCCTCGGCCAGCGCCTGAGCGCGCCCGCGCGGCGCCGACGCCGCGCGACGCCGCCCCCGGATGGCCCCGCGCCTCCCGACGACCGAGCGGCTCCACCCCAGATCACGAGGCCTCGAGCGGCTGCCCACGCGCCGCGCGGTGGCC
>DASTGH010000555.1:0-16689 GCA_035719345.1 Anaeromyxobacteraceae bacterium | reverse complement strand
GGAGCGCGACGGCGTCGACGACGACACCGTCAACAGCCTCTTCCGCGTGTTCCACACCGTGAAGGGGACCGCCGGCTTCCTGGAGCTGTCCGAGGTCGTCTCGCTCGCGCACGAGACCGAGACGATGCTCAACAAGTGCCGCGAGAACACGCTCAAGCTGAAGGGCGTGGTCATCGACCTCGTCTTCGACGCCACCTCCGCGCTGCGCGAGATGCTGGAGGGCGTGCGCCTGGCGGTCGAGGCCGGCACCGCCTTCCCGCAGCGCGAGGGCCTCTCCACGCTGCTCGGCCGGATCAAGGACGTGACCGAGGGACGCTGGGTGCCGGAGAAGGAGCTGCCGGCGGTCCTCCCGGGCGAGAAGCTGGGCGAGGTCGTCACCCACCCGCCCCTGAACGTCCCGCCCGCGGCCGTGGAGAAGGCGCTGCAGCAGCAGGCCGTCACCGGCCGCCGGCTGGGCGAGGAGCTCGTCGCGCTCGGCGCCGCGGAGCCGGCGCAGGTGGCCCAGGCGCTGCGCGCGCAGGCCCGGGTGCAGCAGGCCGAGGACGCCGGCGCCGTCAAGCTCAAGGAGACGATCAAGGTCGACCTGGAGCGCGTCGACAGCCTGGTCGAGATGATCGGCGAGCTGGTGGTGGTGGAGTCGATGGTGGTGAACGCGCCCGAGATCTCGAAGGCCTCCTCGGTGCGCGTCCGCAACTGCCTGGCCCAGCTCGCCAAGGTGACGCGCGACCTGCAGGACGTCGGCATGCGCATGCGCATGGTGCCGGTCGCCGGCGTCTTCCAGAAGATGGCGCGCCTCGTCCGCGACCTCTCGCGCAAGAGCGGCAAGCAGGTGCGGCTCGTCACCAGCGGCGAGACCACGGAGATGGACCGCAGCATGGTGGAGCAGATCGCCGACCCGCTCGTCCACATGATCCGCAACGCCTGCGACCACGGCCTGGAGGACGCCGCCGGTCGCGCCGCCGCCGGCAAGCCCGAGATCGGCCAGATCCGGCTCAGCGCCTACCACGAGGGCGGGAGCGTGGTCATCGAGATCAACGACGACGGCCGCGGCCTCGACCGCGAGCGCATCGTCAAGAAGGCGATCGAGAAGGGGCTCATCACCACCGCCGACGGCATGACCGAGGCCGAGATCAACGGCCTCATCTTCGCGCCGGGGTTCTCCACCGCCGCCAGGGTGACCGAGATCTCCGGGCGCGGCGTGGGCATGGACGTGGTGAAGCGCAACATCGAGGCGATGCGCGGGCGCGTCGTCATCACGTCCACGCCCGGCGCCGGCACCAGGTTCAAGCTCGTGCTGCCGCTCACGCTCGCCATCATCGACGGCATGCTCGTGGCCTGCGGTGCGGAGCGCTACATCATCCCCACGCTCTCCATCGTCGAGTCGATCCAGCCCGACCGCAAGATGCTCGTGTCGCTGGCGCAGACGAACGAGATGATCAACCTGCGCGGCGAGATCCTGCCGCTCCTCCGCCTCGACAAGCTCTTCCACCTGGACGGCGCCAAGACCGATCCCACCGAGGCCCTGGTGGTGGTGGTCGAGGGCGTGGGCCGCCGCATCGGCCTGCTGGTCGACGAGGTCGTCACCCAGCAGCAGGTCGTCATCAAGAGCCTGGGCGAGGGGCTCGGCTCGACCCGCTTCCTCTCGGGCGCGGCCATCCTCTCCGACGGGCACGTCGGCCTCATCCTCAACGTCGAGGAGATCGCGACGCTCGTCCACAAGTCGAAGGACTTCTTCCACGAGCACGGGCCGGCGCCGCTGCCGGCCGCCCCCGCCGCCCCGACGGAGATCACCGCATGAGCACCGAGACGCAGCCCACCTCCACGCCCGTCGCGGCGCCGGCCGCCGACCTCGGCGCGCAGCTCGCCGGCAAGTACATGACGTTCCAGCTGGCGAACGAGATCTACGGCCTCGAGATCCTGAAGGTGCGCGAGATCATCGGGCTCATGGACATCACCCGGGTGCCGCGCAGCGCCGATTTCATCCGCGGCGTCATCAACCTGCGCGGCAAGGTGATCCCGGTCGCCGACCTCCGCCTCAAGTTCGGCATGGAGCCCTGCCAGGCCACCGAGCAGACGGTCATCATCGTCGTCCAGTGCGCCGTCTCCGGCCGCAACCTGACCATGGGCATCCTCGTGGATCAGGTGCTCGAGGTGCTCTCCATCGAGGGCGCGCAGATCGAGCCGCCGCCCTCGCTGGGCGAGGCCGCGGTCGAGGCCCAGTTCATCCTCGGCGTCGGCAAGGCCGGCGACCGCGTCATCTTCCTGCTCGACATCGGCAAGGTGCTGGGCGGCGACGCCCCCGCCGCCGCCCCCGCCGTCGCCTGAGCGCCGCTGTCCCCACGCCACATCAGCACGGAGCCGCGCAGATGAGCACCTTCGCCAAGGTCGTCGGCGGGTACGCCGCCTCGGCCGTCATCCTCCTCGTCGTGGCGGTCGCCGGCTGGTCCGGCGATCACACCGCCGTGCTCGTCGCCACGGGTGCGGGCGTCCTCGCCCTGGCCGGTCTCGCCTTCGCCGGCGCCCGGGGCATCACCGGCACGGTGAGCGCGCTCTCGGACGAGGCGGCGCGCCTCACCGCCGCCGCGGAGCGCGGCGATCTCGCCACGCGCGCCGAGCCGGCGCGCGTGCCGGTCGAGTTCCGGCCGGTGGTGGAGGGCATGAACCGCGCCGTGGACGCGTTCGAGCGCCCGATCGCGCTGGCGGTGCGCATCTCCAGGGCCTTCGGCCACGGCGAGGTTCCGCCGCGCATCGCCGAGGACTACGCCGGCGCGTTCGACGAGATCAAGCGCGGCTGGAACCAGGTCATCGACGCGACCAACATGCGCGCCGCGGATCTGGAGAAGCTCATCGCCGCCGCGCAGCAGGGCGACCTGAAGGTGCGGGCCGACGCCGGCAAGTACGCCGGCTACAACGGCAAGCTGGTCGTCGGGCTGAACGGGATCCTGGAGCGCATCGACGCGCCCATCCACGAGGCCATCGCAGCCCTGCAGCGCCTCGCCCACCGCGACCTGACCGCGCGCATGACCGGCGAGTACGCCGGGGACTACGCGCGGATGAAGGACGCGGTGAACGCGACCGCCGAGTCGCTCGCGGCGGCGCTGGCGCAGGTGCAGCAGTCGGCGGTGGGCGTGACCGGGGCCGCCGCCGAGATCGCCTCCTCCTCGCAGTCCGTCGCCGCCGGCGCCTCCCAGCAGGCGTCCACGCTGGAGGAGACGTCCTCCTCGCTCGAGTCGATGGCGAGCATGGTGAAGACGAGCGCCGACAACGCGCAGCAGGCGAGCGCGCTGGCGCAGTCCGCCCGCGCCACCGCCGCGGACGGCGCCTCGGCCATGGACGAGATGGCGGGCGCCATGGAGAAGATCCGCGCCGCGTCCGAGGGCACCTCGCAGATCATCAAGGACATCAACGAGATCGCGTTCCAGACCAACCTGCTCGCGCTCAACGCCGCGGTCGAGGCGGCGCGCGCCGGCGCGGCGGGGCGCGGCTTCGCGGTGGTGGCGGAGGAGGTCCGCTCGCTCGCGCTCCGCTCGAAGGAGGCCGCCAACAAGACCGAGGCGCTCATCCGCGAGTCGGTGAAGATGAGCGGCGAGGGCGACGCCACCGCCAAGCTCGTCTCCGGGAAGCTCTCCGAGATCACCGGCATGGTCGGGAAGGTGACGGACATCGTCGCCGAGATCGCGGCCGCCGCGCGCGAGCAGGCGGCGGGGATCGACCAGGTGACGAACGCGGTCGGTCAGATGAACAAGGTCACGCAGCAGAACGCCGCCAACTCCGAGCAGTCGTCGTCGGCGGCGGTGGAGCTGTCGTCGCAGGCCGAGGAGCTGACCTCGCTGGTGAAGGGGTTCACGCTCGGGCACGACCTCGCGCGGGCGCGGGCGCCGGCGCCCGCGCCGCGCGCGCCGGCGAAGGCGATCCGCAAGGCGGTGGTCCGCCCGGCGCCGGCCGCGAAGAAGAACGGCTCGAACGGGCACGCCGGCAACGGCCTCGCCCTCCGGCCCGAGGACGTGATCCCGCTCGACGGCGATCCCGACTTCAAGGACTTCTAGGGCACCGCGAACCGGCCTGCCGTCGGGCAGCGCGCGCCGCCTCGTGGACGAGGCTGGCCGCAGCGATCACCGGCGCGCAGGCGGCGCGCCGTTCACCCACCGTTCGAGGAACGCGACCATGGCTCGACCGACGACGACGCAGGCCTCCCCGGCGCAGCACGGCAGTCCCGGCGTGGCGGCGCTCGCCGGCAAGTACATGACCTTCCAGCTCGCCGCCGAGGCCTACGGCCTCGAGATCCTGAAGGTGCGCGAGATCATCGGGCTCATGGACATCACGCGCGTGCCGCGCACCCCGGAGTTCCTCCGCGGCGTCATCAACCTGCGCGGCAGGGTGATCCCCGTGGTCGACCTGCGCCTCAAGTTCGGCATGCCGCGGACCGAGGCCACCGAGCAGACGGTGATCATCGTGGTGCAGTACGGGGACGGGGAGCGCCCCTTCACCATGGGCATCCTCGTCGACCAGGTGCTCGAGGTGCTCTCCATCGACGGGAGCCAGATCGAGCCGCCGCCCTCGTTCGGCGCCGAGGCGCTCGACACCGACTTCATCCTGGGCGTGGGCAAGGCCCAGGACCGGGTCATCTTCCTCCTCGACATCGGCCGCGTGCTGTCCGAGTCCGAGGCGCGCCAGGTGGCGACCGCGGCCGTCGCCGCGTAGGCCAGGCCCGGGCGTGTCCGACCTCGCGACTCCGGGTGGCCGCCGACCCTGCGACGGGGGCCAGCCGCCGCGCCAACCGCCCGCGAGGTCGGTCGAAAACGACGGCGCGCCGGTCGGCCGGGGTGGCACGCACCGTGCGATGGTGACCCAGGACATGGATCCCCAGCTCTTCAGGCGCTTCGCCGCGCTCGCCCATGACAAGGCGGGGATCAGCATCAAGGAGGGCAAGGAGGCGCTCGTCTCGGCGCGGGTCGCGAAGCGGCTGCGCGCGCTCTCCATCGACGACGCCGAGGGCTACCTCCGCTACCTCGAGCGCGACGCCTCGGGCGAGGAGCTCACCCGCTTCCTCGACGTCATCTCGACGCACTTCACCAGCTTCTTCCGCGAGCAGGACCACTTCGACCTGCTCCAGCGCGAGCTGGAGCGCCACGTCGCCGCCGGAGGCGGCCGGTTCCGCGTCTGGTCCGCGGCGTGCTCCACCGGGGAGGAGCCGTACACGATGGCCATGACCGCGCTCGGGGTGCGCGGCGTCGAGGCGCTCGACCTCAAGATCCTGGCCACCGACATCGCCGTCGACACGCTCCGGCAGGCGGCCCAGGGCGTGTACGCGGCGCAGCGCCTCGAGCCCGTGCCCGAGGCGCTGCGCAGGCGCTGGTTCGTGCGCCGCCCCGATCCGAAGGACCCGGAGGCCGACGCCTTCGAGGCGGCCGGCGCGCTCAAGGCGCTCGTCACCTTCCGGCGGCTCAACCTGGCCGAGCCGCCCTTCCCCATGCAGGGGCCGCTCGACGTCGTCTTCTGCCGGAACGTCCTCATCTACTTCGACCAGCCCACGCGCCAGCGGCTCATCTCCGCCATCGAGGGGCTGCTCCGGCCGGGCGGCCTCCTCTGCATCGGCCACACCGAGACGCTCTCCGGCATCCGCAACGGCCTCAAGATGCAGCGCCCCTCCGTCTTCCGGCGCCAGGAGGCGATCGCGGCATGACGCCCCTGACCGTCGACATCTCCGACCTCAAGGTCAGCGCCGCCCCGGACGACCTGCTCGTCACCTACGCGCTCGGGTCGTGCATCGCGGTGATGGTCCACGACCCGGTGCGGAGGGCGGCCGGCATGATCCACTACATGCTGCCGTTCTCCGAGACCTCGCCGGACAAGGCGAGGGCCCGGCCCGCCATGTTCGCCGACACCGGCATCCCGCTGCTCTTCCAGTCGATGTACGCGCTCGGCTGCCGCAAGCCCGACCTGGTGGTGAAGGTGGCGGGCGGCGGCGCGCTCTACGACGACCGGGGGCTCTTCAGCATCGGCAAGCGCAACTACACGGTGCTGCGCAAGATGTTCTGGAGGGCGGGCGTCATCATCGCCGCCGAGGACGTGGGCGGGGCGCGCAGCCGCACCGCGCGCCTGCACGTGGGCAGCGGGCGCTGCACCATCAGCTCGCAGGGCGAGGAGCGGGAGCTGTGATCGGGCCGGACCAGGTCCTGGCGCAGGTGAAGCTCCTGCCCACGCTCTCGGCGGCCAGCCTGCGGCTGTCCGAGCTGGCGCGCGAGCCGCGCTCCTCGGCCGCGGACTTCGAGAAGGTGATCCGCCCCGACCCGGCGCTCACCGCCAACCTGCTGCGCTTCGCCAACTCGGCCTACTTCGGCCGCCGCTGCCGGGCCGAGTCGGTGCGCCAGGCCGTCACCCTGCTCGGGCTGAAGCGGGTGTCGGAGGTGGCGGCGGCGGCCGCGCTCGCGCCCGTCCTCCCGGCCCGGCTCCCGGGCTACGACCTCGACGCGCCCGCCTTCTGGCTGCACAGCGTGGCGGTGGCGGTGCTCTCGGAGCGCCTGGCCGCCGAGCTGGGCGTGGCGCGCCCCGAGCTCACCTTCACCGCCGGCCTGCTGCACGACGTCGGCAAGCTCGCGCTCTGCGCCTTCGTCCAGGGCGAGCGGGCGCCCATCCTGGACGCCGTGCGCGGTGGCCTCGCCTTCGTCTCCGCCGAGCGCGCGGTGCTCGGGCTCGATCACGGCGCGCTCGGGATGCTGGTGGCGCAGGCGTGGGGGCTCCCCCCGGCCGTGGCGCTGGTGGCGCGCTGGCACCACGAGCCGGGCGGCGCGCCCGAGGACGCCGATCGGGCCCTGGTCGACCTCGTCCACGCCGCCGACGCGCTGGCGCACGCGCTCGGGCTCGGATGCGACGCCGGCGAGCTGGCGCGCACGGTGGACGGCGGCGTCGAGGAGCGGCTGGCGGTGAAGGCGCGCCGGCTGGAGCACGTGGCGGGGGAGAGCCTGGACGAGATCCGCGAGCTGGCCGCGCTGTTCGCGCCGGGAGGGATGTCTTGAGCTACACGATCCTCGTCGCCGACGATTCGGCGATCGTCCGCAGCATGGTGAAGAAGGCCATCGGCATGGCCGGCCTCGACGTCGGGCGCGTGCACGAGGCGGCCAACGGCCGCGAGGCGCTGGCGCTCCTGCGCCACACCTGGGTGGACGTCGTCTTCGCCGACATCAACATGCCCGAGATGACGGGCGCCGAGCTGGTGCGGGCCATGCGCGACGACCCGGCGCTGGCGGCCACGCCGGTGGTCATCGTCTCCTCGGAGCGGAGCCAGGCGCGCGTGGACGAGCTGCGCAGCGCCGGCGCCCGGGCATACGTGAAGAAGCCCTTCCGGCCGGAGCAGTTTCGCGAGGTGGTGGAGAGCCTGCTGCAGGGCGGGGGAGGGGGCCATGACCGCTGAGCCTTCGGCGGAGCTGCTCGCGGACACGCTCGGCCGCACGCTGGAGGAGGCGGCCTTCGTCTTCGCCGAGCCGGACGAGGCGGGGGCGCCGCTCGACGACGCGCTGCTCGAGGCGCGGCTCGCCTACGTCGGGCCGCACGAGGGCGAGCTGTCGCTCTCCGCGCCGCGCAGCTTCGCGGCGACGCTGGCCGCGAACCTCCTCGGCGAGGACGAGGGCGGCGCCGCCGCCACCGGCGACGACGAGGACGCCATGGGCGAGCTGCTCAACATGGTGGCCGGGGCCTGGGTGGCCGAGGTCTTCGGCGACTCCGCCCGCTGCCTGCTCGGGCTGCCGCGCGTGCGCGCCGTCGACGCGGCGGAGCGCGCCGGTGCGCTGGCGGCGGCCGACGTCGCCGCCACCCTGGTGGAGGAGGAGGGGCGCCGCATCGACCTCTCGCTCCACCTGGCGCGCGGGGCGGGGCGATGACGACGCGGGTGCTGGTCGTCGACGACTCCGCGGTGGTGCGCCAGATCTTCAGCCGCGAGCTGGCGCGCGACGCGGAGCTGGAGGTGGTGGGCAGCGCACCGGACCCCTACGTCGCGCGCGACCTCATCGTGCAGCGGCAGCCCGACGTGGTCACGCTCGACCTGGAGATGCCGCGCATGGACGGCATCACCTTCCTGCGCAAGCTCATGCACTACCACCCGCTGCCGGTGGTGGTGGTCTCCTCGCTCACGGCCGCCGGCGGCGAGCTGGCCATGGAGGCGCTGGCGGCCGGGGCCGTCGACGTCATGTGCAAGCCCGGCGCGGCCTTCACCGTGGGCGACATGGCGGGCGCGCTGGTGGAGAAGGTGAAGGCGGCGGCGCACGTCGACTTGAAGGCGCGCGCGGCGGCGCTGGCCCGCGCGGCCGCGGCGGCGCCGGCCGCCCCTGCGCGCGTGCCGGCCCTGACGCGCACCACCAACCAGATCCTGGCCATCGGCGCCTCGACCGGCGGGACGGTGGCGCTGGAGGGCATCCTGCGCGCCTTCCCCCCGAACGCGCCCGGGACCGTCGTCACCCAGCACATGCCCGAGATGTTCACGCGCTACTTCGCCGACCGGCTCGACGGCGTCTCGCAGGTGGAGGTGAAGGAGGCGGCCGACGGCGACTCGGTGGTGCCCGGCGTCGTCCTCATCGCGCCCGGCGACCGGCACCTGCTGCTCCGCCGCTCCGGCGCGCGCTATCACGTCCAGGTGAAGGACGGGCCTCGCGTCAACCGGCACCGGCCGTCGGTGGACGTCATGTTCCGCTCGGTGGCGCAGGCCGCCGGCCGGAACGCGGTCGGCGTCATCCTCACCGGAATGGGCGCCGACGGGGCACAGGGCCTGCTCGAGATGCGCAAGGCCGGCGCGCACACGCTGGGCCAGGACGAGGCCACCTGCGTCGTCTACGGCATGCCCAAGGTGGCCGCCGAGGTGGGCGCGGTGGAGAAGGTGGTGCCGCTGCCGCACATGACCGCCGAGATCCTGTCGGCGATCGAGGCGGCCGCCGCCTGATCCGCGCGGCGGCGGAGCGCGCCCCGCCGGACGGGGGAAGGGCAGGCCCCGCGTCTGGGGTAGACTCGCGCTCCGTGAAGGAGGCAGCTCCACCGGTCCTGGAGGCGGCGCGCGCCGCGCCGCTCGCCGATCCCATCGCCGCGCGGGTGCGCGCGCAGGCGGTCGGGCAGCTGTACGCGCGCCTCCCGGTGGCGCTCGCCACCGTGGTCGTGAACGCCGCGCTGGTGGCGTGGGTCCTGCGCCGAGAGACGGAATGGACGGCGCTCGCCGGGTGGTTCGCCGCGCTCTTCGCGCTCTCGGTGGGGCGGCTCCTGTGCTGGGAGGGCCACCGCCAGCGGCCGGCCACGCCCGAGACCGCCGGGCGCTGGGCGTCGCTCTTCACCGCCGGCGCGCTGGCGAACGGGCTGGTGTGGGGATCGTCGGCGCTCCTCTTCCTCGACGGCGTCGGGCTGCCTGGGCGTGTGCTCCTCGCCTTCGTGCTGGGCGGCATGTCGGCCGGTGCGGCCGCCAGCTGCGCGCCGCACCTGCCCGCCTTCGCGGCGTTCACCGTCCCGGCGCTCGCGCCCATGGTGGTGCGCCTCGTGGCGAGCGGCGAGGACACGCAGGTGGCGATGGGGGCGATGCTGCTCCTCTTCGCCGGCGCGGTGACGCTCATCGCGCGCACCTCGGGCCGCTCGCTCGCCGAGGCCTTCCGGCTGCGCTACGAGAAGGAGGACCTCGCCGCCCGATTGGCCGCCGCCCGCGACGGGCTGGCGGAGCTGGCCCGCGAGCTGGAGGCGCGCGTGGCGGAGCGCACCGCCGACCTCGAGGCCAAGGTGCAGGCGCTGCAGCAGACCGAGCGGAAGCTGGCCGACGCCGGCCTGCAGGCCAGCGTCGGGCGCCTGGCCGCCGGCGTCGCGCACGAGGTCAACAACCCGCTCGCCTGCATCATGGGAAACGTCCAGCACGTCAGCGCCGCGCTGGCGGAGGGCGCCGGGGCGGAGCGCGTGCCATCGTTGCGCCAGGCGTTGACCGAGGCGCTGCAGGGGGCGGCGCGCATCCGCGAGATCGTGCGCAGCCTCTCGACGCTGGCGCGGGCCCGCCCGGACCAGCCCGCGCGCGCCGACGCGCGCGGCGCGCTCGAGACCTGCCTCTCGCTGGCGGCGCAGCAGATCCGCGCCCGCGCCTGCCTCGTCCGCGACCTGGCCGCGGTCCCGCAGGTGGTCGCCGACGCGGCCGGCCTGTGCCAGGTGCTGTCGGAGGTGCTCCTCAACGCCGTGCAGGCCATCCCGCCCGGCGCGCCGCGCGAGCACGAGATCTACGTGACGCTGCGGCGGCTGGCGGACCAGCCGGCGGCGCTGGTGGAGATCGCCGACACCGGCGTCGGCGTCCCCGAGCGCGACCGGGAGCGGGTCTTCGAGCCGTTCTGGTCGAGCCGGCCGGTGGGGCAGGGCCTGGGCCTGGGGCTGGCCGTGGCGCAGGCGCTGGTGACGAGCTGGGGCGGGCGCATCGCGCTCGGGCCGCGAGAGGGCGGCGGCACCGTCGTCTCCATCCGGTTGCGGCTCGCCGACGAGGGCTGAGCGAGGCCGGCCGCGTCAGGCGGCGCGGAAGGCCAGGGCGCCGCCCTCGACCGCCACGCGCAGCGCCGCGCCGTCGGCGATCTCGCCGGCGAGGATGCGCTCCGCCAGCGGCGCCTCGACGAGCCGCTGGATGGCGCCGCGCACCGGGCGCGCGCCCAGGCTCGGGTCGAAGCCGCCGTGGTCGAGGAGGTGCTCGGCCACGTCCTCGCCGGCGACGAAGCGGATGCGCCGCTCGGCGAAGAGCCGCGCCGAGGACTCGGCGAGCAGGAGGAGCGCGACCCTGCGCACCTCGTCGCGGCCGAGCGCCGGGAAGAAGAGGCGCTCGTCGAGGCGGTTCCACAGCTCCGGCGGCAGGGCGGCGCCGGCGGCGGCGAGCGCCTGCTCCTCGCGCGTGCCGGCGCGCTCCGACGCGCCGAAGCCGAGCGCGCCGCTGGAGGCGCGCGTCGCCTCGGCGCCGCCCAGGTTGGAGGTGAGCACCACCACCGCGTGGGAGAAGTCGACGCCGCGGCCGCGGCCGTCGGTGAGCCGGCCCTCCTCCAGGATCTGGAGGAGGAGCATGAGGACGTCGCGGTGCGCCTTCTCGATCTCGTCGAGGACGACCACGCAGGCCGGCCGGCGGCGGACGGCGTCGGTGAGCTGCCCGCCCTCGCCGTAGCCCACGTACCCCGGCGCCGCGCCCACCAGGCGCGCCACGCCGGTCGCCTCCGCGCACTCGCTCATGTCGAGCCGGACGAGGGCGTCCCGCTCACCGTAGAGAGCGTCGGCGAGGCCCCGGGCCAGCTCCGTCTTGCCCACGCCGGTGGGCCCGAGGAAGAGGAAGCTGCCCATGGGACGGCGCGAGGCGAAGCCGGCGTAGTTCCGGCGCAGCACGGCGGCGATGCGGTCGAGCGCGGCGGCGTGCCCGACGACGCGCTCGCCCAGGAGGCGGCGGAGCTCGAGCACGCGATCGCGGTCGGTCGCCGTGAGGCGGGCCTCGGGGATGCCGGCCATCTTGGCCACGGCCCGCGCCACGTCGGCGGCCTCGACGTGGCCGGCGCCCTCGCGGCGGGCGCGGGAGCCGGCGAGGTCGAGCGCGGCCACCGCCTTGTCCGGGAGCTGCCGGTCGGTGACGTGCCGGGCCGTGAGCGCGGCGGCCGCCTCCAGCGCCCCGGCGGCGTAGCGGACGCCGTGGTGCTGCGCGTAGCGCCCGGCGAGCCCGCGCAGGATGCGCACGGCGTCCTCGACCGAGGGCTCACGCACCAGCACCGGAGTGAAGCGCCGCTCCAGCGCCGGGTCCTTCTCGAGGTGGCGCCGGTACTCGTCGTGGGTGGTGGCGCCGATGCACGGGAACTCGCCGCGCGCCAGCGCCGCCTTGAGCTCGTTGGCCGCGTCCTGCGGCCCCTCGCCGGTCGAGCCCGCGCCCATGACGGTGTGCACCTCGTCGATGAAGACGACGACGCGGCCCGCCGCCTTGCGCACCTCGTCCTTGATCCCGATGAGCTTCTCGGAGAACGAGCCGCGGAGCTGCGTGCCGGCGACGACGCTCGCCATGTCCAGCTCGACGACGACGCGGCTCGCCCGGTCGGCGAGGAGCCGCTGCGCGACGCCCTCGACGAGCGCCGTCTTCCCCACGCCCGGCTCGCCCACGAGCAACGGGTTGTTGGTGCGCCGCTTGCCGAGGATGTCGATGACCTCCTCCACCTCGCGCTCGCGCCCGACGAGCGGGTCGAGCTTCCCCGCCGCGGCGAGCTCGGTGAGGTTGCGGCCGAGGGCGGAGAGCCAGGGGAACTCGCGGGGGTCGAGGGCGTGGGGGGAGAGGCGGGCGGTGGGGGTGGGGGCCCTTCGACTCCGCGACGCTGTCGCGTCGCTACGCTCAGGATGAACGACCTCGCCCGCGATCGGGTTCGGGTTCGGGGACGGGGACGGCGTCGAGGTCGGGGTCGGGGTCTTGGAGGTCGGCGGCTGATCCCCCTCTCCCGCGCCAGGCGGGAGAGGGTCGGGGTGAGGGCCCGTCCTCCCCGCCGGCGGCACGGGCGACAGGGCCGAGCGGCGAGCCGTCGCCGGCTGCGGCGCGAGATTCTGGAGCCGTCGCGGCATCCTCGAGGTGAAGTACGAGAGCGCCACGTTGCGAAGCGCGGGGAGCTGGAGCCCGCAGGCGGCGAGGAGCTGGTGCGCCGCGCAGGCGCGGACGCGGCTCATGGCGATGAGGAGGTGCAGGCAGTCCACCTCCTCCGCGCCCACGCCCGCCGCCACCTCGCGCGCCCGCTCCCGCAGGTCGCGCTCGACGCCCTCCGGCTCGCGCGGCTTCTCCTGCAGCTGCTCGAGGATGCGGTCCTCGTCGATGCCGCGCTCGCGCAGGAGCAGCTCGGCCCGGTTCGGCACGGTGAAGAGGGCGAGGAGCTGGTGCGCGCTCGTCAGCTTCTGGTTCACGCTGCGCGCGATGTCGTCGGCCTCGGCGAGGACCTGGGCCAGCTCCATGGACTCGATGACGTGGGCCATGTGCGCGCGAGCGTCCGATATCGGCCGCAACCTGTCCATTTTTCGGCTGGATCTCCTCAGGGACCGGCCCTCACCCCGTCCGCCGGCGTCCTGTCGCTAATCCAGCCCCAGCCGCGCCAGGTCCTCCTCGTCGAGCCCGAGGAAGTGCCCCACCTCGTGCAGCAGGGTGACCCGGATCTCGTCCACGAGGTCGTCTCGGTCGCCCGCCAGGCGCTGCAGGTTCCTCTGGTAGAGGACGATGCTGGAGGGGAAGTGGCTCCAGGGATCCATCGACTCCTTCGCGCCGAGCGGGGCGCCGCGGAAGATGCCCAGGATCGAGGGCGAGTGCGGCGGGTCGGACGCGAGCAGGTCGTCGTCCGCCGGCACGTCCTCGACGGCGATGGCGACGTTGGCGAGCCAGCGCCGCACGCCCTCGGGCAGCTCCGCCATCGCTGCCTCCACCGCGGCGTCGAAGTCCTGCGCGGTCATGGCCACGGGCTCGGGGAACTCGTCCGGCGCGAGCCGGCGCGCCCGGGTGAAGCGGCGCTTCGCCTCGGCAGCGTCGCCCCGCCGCTCCGCGATGAGCCCGAGCGTGTGGATGGCCCAGGGATCGTCGGGCTCGGCGCGCAGGACCGCCATGAGCGCCCGGCGCGCGTCCTCGAACCGGCACACCTCGAAGAGCGCCAGCCCGCGCTCCAGCGCCGCGTCGAGGTCGTCGGGCCGGAGCGCCAGCGCCGCCTCGAGCCGGGGGAGCGCCGCCCCGGGCTCACCCAGCTGCGCCAGCGCGGCGCCCTCCACGTAGGCGAGCTCCGCCTCGGCCTCCGGCTCGCCCGCCTCGCGCGCCAACCGGGCGCCGCGGCGCGCCGCCGCGGCGGCCTCCTCCCAGGCGCCGGCCTCGAGGTGACCTGCCGCCTCCTCCACGAGGCGCTGCACGCGGCCTTCGGCCGGGGCGGACACCGTGTTCGTGCTAGCGCGACGGCAGCGCTGGATCAACGCCGCGCTTGACCGCTCCCCTCCGATCGTTATGTTAGCGCCCGCTCGAGGCGACTGCCAAGCCTCGCCTGTTGTAAAACGCCAGTTAACACGACAGCTTGGAAAGAGGAGCGTCAGCATGGCTGCCAAGGAGATCGCGTTTCACCAGGGCGCCCGGGAGGCGATCCTGCGCGGGGTACGCACCCTCGCGGAGGCCGTGGCGGTGACCCTCGGCCCGAAGGGCCGCAACGTCGTCATCGACAAGAGCTGGGGATCGCCGACCGTCACCAAGGACGGCGTGACCGTCGCGAAGGAGATCGAGGTCGAGGCGAAGTTCGAGAACATGGGCGCCCAGATGGTGCGCGAGGTGGCCTCCAAGACCTCGGACAAGGCGGGCGACGGCACCACCACCGCCACCGTGCTGGCGCGGGCCATCTACGAGGAGGGCCTGAAGCTCGTGGCCGCCGGCCACAATCCGATGGACCTGAAGCGCGGCATCGACAAGGCGGTCGAGATCGTCATCGAGGAGCTGAAGAAGCAGTCGAAACCGACGCAGGGGAAGAAGGACATCGCCCAGGTCGGCTCCATCAGCGCCAACGGCGACACCACCATCGGCAACATCATCGCCGAGGCGATGGACAAGGTCGGCAAGGAGGGCGTCATCACCGTCGAGGAGGCGAAGGGCCTCGAGACGACGCTCGACGTGGTCGAGGGCATGCAGTTCGACCGCGGCTACGTCTCCCCGTACTTCGTCACGAACCCCGAGCGCATGGAGGCGGTGCTCGAGGACGTCTACCTGCTCATCACCGAGCGCCGCATCTCGGCCATGGCCGACCTCGTGCCGGTCCTCGAGGCCGTGGCGCGCGCCGGCAAGCCGCTCCTCATCCTCGGCGAGGAGGTGGAGAGCGAGGCGCTGGCCACGCTCGTCGTGAACAAGCTGCGCGGCACCCTCCAGGTGTGCGCGGTGAAGGCGCCCGGCTTCGGCGACCGCCGCAAGGAGATGGTGAAGGACATCGCCACCCTCACCGGGGGCCAGGTCATCGCCGAGGAGCTCGGCATCAAGCTCGACCAGGTGACGGTGAAGGACCTGGGGCGCGCCAAGCGCGTGGTGGTGGACAAGGACAACACCACCATCGTCGACGGCGCCGGCAAGAAGGCCGACATCGAGGCCCGCATCAAGCAGATCCGCGGGCAGCTCGAGGATACGACGAGCGACTACGACAAGGAGAAGCTGCAGGAGCGCCTGGCGAAGCTCGCCGGCGGCGTGGCCGTCATCCACGTCGGCGCCGCCACCGAGACCGAGCTGAAGGAGAAGAAGGCCCGCGTCGAGGACGCGCTCCACGCCACGCGCGCCGCGGTCGAGGAGGGCATCGTGCCCGGCGGCGGCGTCGCCTACCTCCGCTGCCTGGCCGCCCTCAAGGGCGTGAAGACGGCCGGCGGCTCGGACGAGGCCCACGGCGTCGAGGTGGTCCGCCGCGCGCTCGAGCACCCGGCCCGGCGCATCGCCCAGAACGCCGGCTTCGACGGCCCGGTGGTCATCGACAAGATCCTGTCCGGCCAGGGCGCGTTCGGGTTCAACGCCCAGACCGAGGTCTACGAGGATCTCGTCCAGTCGGGGGTCATCGACCCGACGAAGGTGGAGCGGACGGCGCTCCAGAACGCCGCCTCGGTCGCCAGCCTGCTCCTCACCACCGAGGCCGCCATCGCCGACAAGCCGCCGAAGAAGAAGCGGGGCGGCGCCGGCGCCGGCGGCGGCGGCATGCCGGGTGGTGGGGACATGGACGACATGGACTACTAGGCCGGAATCACTAAGGTCTAGCGCATGATGCCGCTCCGCGTCATTGACCGCGTGCGGCGGATCATGGCAGGATGACGATATCGCGGACCGACGATGCGGTCGGTCCGGTGACGGCGAGGGCAACCGCAACTACGCGCCTGGTCCGGGCGGAACCCGGATGTCGTCGCCGACGGGGCCCCAGGGTGAATCCTGGGGCCCCGTATTTTTTCCGCCCTGCCTCCTCCGGTCGTCCCCGGCTCCGGGGACGCGCTGCCTAGCGCGCCGGGACCGGCGGCAGGTCGCGGGACGCGATGTAGACGACGTTCCGGGTCGAGCGCTTGCCGCGGTACATCGCCCGGTCCGCCAGGTCGAGCAGCTCCGCCTTGGCGGTCGCGTGCTCGGGGCACGACGCGAGGCCGATGGAGGCGGTGACGCGCAGGCGCGCCCCCTCCCGCGACAGGAAGACGTGGTCCTCGATCGAGCGGCGGATGCGCTCGGCCACCTTGAGCGCGCCGCCGGAGTCGATCCCGACGAGGACCGCCACGTACTCGTCCCCGCCGTAGCGCGCGACGACGTCCTCGTCGCGGACCGACGCCTTGAGGACGCGCCCCACCTCGACGAGCAGCTTCGATCCGACGAGGTGGCCGTGCTGGTCGTTGACGGTCTTGAAGCGATCGAGGTCGAGGAAGAGCACCGTGAACGGGCGCCCGCCGCGGATCTCGCGCTCCAGCACCAGGTCGAGGAAGCGCGTGTTGTAGAGGTGCGTCAGGTCGTCGAGATAGGCGAGGTGCTCCACCTGCCGCAGGTGGCCGAGCGTGCGCAGCGCCAGGGCCAGGTGGCTGCACACGAACTCGGCGCTGCGCAGCCGGTCGGCGTCGGCGTCCACGCCCGGCGCCGCGATCACGCCCAGCCGCGCCGCACCGTCGGCGACGGGCAGCACCGCGGCGCGAGCGCCGCCGGAGAGCTCCAGCGTGCGCGGCGCGGCCGCGGCCGGC
>DASTGH010000554.1:0-7854 GCA_035719345.1 Anaeromyxobacteraceae bacterium | reverse complement strand
CGCCACCGCCCGCCGATGCCTGGGGCGGCGCCCCGCGCGCGCTCACCTTCTTCCCGGGCGGCGCGGACGAGGGGCGCGGCCACTGGACCGCCGGCGGGGTCTGGCAGATCGCCCCCATGTTCACGGCGTCGTACGCGCGCGGCCTCGGCGACGGCTTCAGCGCCGACGCCCGGCTGCAGACGGTCGTCATCTACAACCAGCTCGGCATCGGCGGGCAGTGGGCGGCGCAGGTCGGGCCGTTCAGCGTCGCGCCCATGCTCCACCTGGACGGCTTCTTCGGAACCCTCGGCAAGCTCTTCGTGCAGACCTCGGAGTTCGACTCCGTCGGCTGGGGCCTGCTCCTCGACCCCGGGATCCGCGTCGGGATGCGGGTGGCGCGGGACGCCTGGCTCACGCTCCAGGTCGAGAGCTACCTCTCGCTCTACCAGGCGGCGAAGCTCGGGGACCTCGTCCTGAGCCCCGACTCGCGCACGTGGGAGGGCGTCGGGGCGAGCCTCATCGTCGAGTACGCCACGCGCAGCGCCGGCGTCGTCTACTACGGCGTGAGCCTCTACGACACGCGGGCCAACTACCCGCTCTGGTTCAACGTGGAGTCGACCGGGTCGAGCGAGTCGGTCTCCCCGAAGAAGATCCTGTATCTCGGTCTCCTGGCGGGCTATGAGTTCTAGCGTCCGGTCCCTCGCGCTCGCCGCGTCCCTGCTCGCCTCGGCGGGCTGCATGTCGCGGCAGGCCCCCAAGCCTCCGCAGTTCCCGGCCGGCGGATTGCTGGCGCTCTCGACCCCGCTGCCGCGCCCCGAGGCGCTCTCGCTGCTCGAGGGCGTCTACGACACCTCCAGCCGCTTCGGCTCCACCGTGGTCGTCCACGCCAGCACCTGGGGCGCGGCGGGCAACGTGCAGGCGTCGCTCGCGCTCCTGGCGCGAGACCACCTCGCCTACGCGCTGCTCCAGCCCGGCTGCCTCGCCGACGCGTCCGGCGCGGTCACCCAGGTCGTGCTCGAGGGCTACTGGCGCTACCTCGACGCGCCCGACCCCGACGCCTCGTCCACCGGGCTCGTCCGGCTCTTCGTCGGGCCGGCCGAGGCGGTGCAGTTCCTGTGCGGCCCCGCCGGCGGCACGGCCCCGGCGCCCGGCACCGCCACGCTCTCCGGCGCGACGGGCGCGGGCGAGAACCAGCCAGGCCTGCCGCTCGACGTCACCTACCGGCGCGCCCGGAAGAGCAAGCTCGGGCCCGACGGCGTGCGTCGCTTCGGCGTCGGCGCCCACCACGGCGCCTGCCAGACGGTGGACAACTGCGGCATCTCCGAGAACACGCCGGAGACCTTCATCCTCTCGAAGCAGCTCGACGCCGACTACCTCGAGCTCGACATCCGCATCACCAAGGACGGGGTGCCCGTCTCGTTCCACCTCGGCCTCGGCCCCTCGCTCACGCAGGGCGTGTACTGCACCGGCGCGGTCGAGGACTTCACCTACGCGCAGCTCGTCGCGAACTGCCGCCTGCGCAACGGCGAGGTGATCCCGCGCGTCGCCGACCTGCTCGAGTACGGCCTCGCCCGCACCGACCTCACCGTCTGGCTCGACATGAAGACGGCGGACACGGTCGTGCCGACGAGCCAGATCCTGGCGCAGCTCGACCAGGCGCTCGTGCCGTGCGACGGCGGCGCGACCCCCGCGCCCGGCCAGAGGTGCCTCTTCCCCGGGAGCAAGCGCGTGCGCGACCGCGTGATCATGGGCCTGCCCGACCCCACGCTGCAGGCGACCTACGAGCAGGCACGCACCGCCGGGCAGCTCGCGCCGGGGCAGCTCTGCCTCATCGAGGACGCCCCCGAGGACGTGACCGGCGTGCCCTGCGTCGCCTGGGGGCCGCGCTACACGCGCGGGCCGATGGCGGACGCCGCCCGCTCGCTGCAGTCGCAGAACAAGTTCGTCGGCTACTGGACCATCAACGACCCGAACACCATGGACGCGTTCCTCCGGGAGGGCGTGCCGAACGGCATCCTCACGAACTACCTCGGGCTCCTCAACCAGCGCTGGGAAGAGGTCGGCGTCCTCCCCAGCTTCTCACCGGGGTCGCCGTGAGGACGCTCGCCCTCACCCTCGCGCTGCTGGCGTCGCCGGCCGCCCTCGCCCAGGAGCCGGCCCCGGCCGGCGCTCCGACGCCGCCGGCCGCGCCGGCCGACGCGCCCACGCCGCACGCGTGGGAGCTCGACGCCTTCGCCGGCTACGGCCAGCTCGCCTGGCCCGCGCTCGACACCGCCACCACCACCTGGTCGAACGGCAACGCCGCCTTCGCGCTCGGCGTCGCCTACCGCTGGCCGCACTTCACGCACCCCTTCGTCGAGCTCGCCTACGTCCCCATCGTGGCGAGCGGCGCCGCCGTGCGCGTGGTCGGCACCGGCGAAGGGGCGCCCGTCACCACCGGCTTCGCCAGCAACTCCTCCTGGGCCTGGGGCCTCGCCTTCGGCCCGGGCTTCGACATCGACCGCTTCCGGCTCCGCGCCGGGATCGGGGCCTACAACGTCAGCGTGCGGACGAGCGTCTCCGCGCAGGAGAACACCTCCTCCGGCATCCACCTCGGCTTCCTCGCCGCCGCGAGCGCCATGGTCTGGCGTGCCGAGCCGTTCGCGGTCGGCGTCGAGGCGCGGCTCGTCGCGCTGCAGGCGCCCACCGCCGGCATCTACCAGTCGATGTGGCAGCTCGGGATCACGGGCCGCTGGGACTTCGTCCGGGTCCCATGACGGGCGGCGCCGACCCGCGGTCCTGGGGCCGCGCCAGCCGCGCGTTCGCGGCCCTCGCCGGCTGGCAGGCCCGCCGGCCCTGGTGGTTCCTGGGCGCGGCGCTCGCCACCGCGCTCGCCGCCGGCGCGCTCGCGCTCCGGCTGGAGCTCAGGACCCAGTTCGACCAGCTCCTCCCGCAAAACCAGCCGAGCGTGATCGAGCTGCACCGCCTGGCGAAGCGGGTGGCGCACGGGTCCATCATCTCCATCCTGCTCGAGGGCGACGACACCGCGGCGCTGCGCCGCGCCGGCGACGCCGTCGCCAGCGCGCTGCGGCGCGACCCGCCGCCGTGGCTCGTCGAAGCCAGCGACGGCCTGCACGAGGCGCGCGCCTTCCTCCAGCCGCGGGTGGGGCTCTTCCTCGACCGCGCCCGCCTGGAGCGGCTCCGCGACGAGCTGCGAGCGGCCAAGGCCAGCGCCGTCATGCGCGGCGCCGGCCTCGACCTGGGGCTCGAGGACGAGCCGCCGCCCGCCCTCGACCCGGCGCGCGTCCGCGAGCTGCTCGGCGACCCGGACACGCGCTCCCTCGCGCAGCGCTACCCCGACGGCTACTTCCAGTCGGCCGATGGCCGCGCGATCGTCGTCCTCATCCAGACCTCGATCGGGCCGGGCGATCTCGAGGCGGCGCGGCCGGCGTTCGACCACGTGCGCTCGGTGGCGGCGGCTGCGCTCGCTCCCTTCCCCACCGTGAAGGTGGGCTACGCCGGCGACCTCGTCACCGCGCTCTTCGAGTACGGGGCCGTCCGGACGGACCTCACCGAGGTGGGCGCGCTCGGGGTGGCGCTCGTGCTCGGCGTCATCCTCCTCGTCTTCATGCGGGTGCGGGTGCTGCTGGCGCTCGGCGGCACCATCGCGCTCGGGCTGGCGCTCACCTTCGGGGCGACCTGGCTGCTCATCGGCTACCTCAACATCGCCACCGCATTCCTGGTGAGCATCGTCGCCGGGAACGGGATCAACGCCGGCATCATCTACGCCGCCCGCTACCTCGAGGCGCGCCGCGCCCGGGCCGGCGTCGCCGCCGCGCTCCGCGTCGCCAGCGCCCAGACCTGGCTCCCCACCTTCGGCGCCGCGGCGGCGGCCGCCGCGGCCTACGCCTCGCTCGGCCTGACGAGCTTCCTCGGCCTGAAGCACTTCGCGCTGGTGGGCGGGCTGGGCATGCTCCTCTGCTGGGCCGCCACCTTCGTGGTCACGCCGGCCATCCTGGCGGTGGCGGAGCGGGTGCGGCCGGTGCGGCGGCGCGGTCGTGCCCGGCGGCGCGGGCTGCACGCCGTCCGCCACCACGGGCTCGACCTCGCCCGGCCCTTCGTCGCCCTGGTGGCGCGCTACCCGGCGGCGATCGCCATCCTCGCCACCGCGGTGACGGTGGCGAGCGGCGCGCTCGCGCTCCGCTACGTCACCCACGACCAGCTGGAGTACGACGCACGCCGCACGCAGAACGACCTCGGGTCGGCCGAAGAGCTGTCCCGGCTCTCCACGCTCTCCAAGCGGACCCTCGGCGCCAGCCTCGACGGCAGCGTGGTCGTGCTCGCCGACCGCGTCGACCAGGTGGTGCCGCTGCAGCGCGCGCTCGAGGCGCGGCGCGACGCCGCGCCGGCCGCCGACCGGCCCTTCGAGGCGGTGCACACGCTCTTCGACCTCGTCCCCGAGGATCAGGCCGGGAAGCTGCCCGTGCTGCAGGAGATCGCCGCGACGCTGCGCAAGGCGCGGGCGCGCGGCCTCGTCGCCGACGCGGACTGGGCGCAGGTCGAGCCCGTGCTCCCGCCGCAGGACCTCCGGCCCTGGGGGGCCGACGACCTCCCGGCGTCGGTGGCGCGGCCGTTCACGGCGCGGGACGGCATCCGCGGCAAGGTCGTCATCATCGAGCCGACGGCCGGGCAGGACGTCGACGACCTCAAGTACCTGCTCCGCTTCACGAACGCCTTCCGCGAGACGGCGCTGCCGGGGGGCGAGAGCATCCGCGGGACCGGCCGCGCCATGCTCTTCGCCGACATGCTGCGCTCCATCCTGCACGACATGCCGTGGGTGCTCGGGGCGTCGTTCGCGCTCACCATGGTGGCGGTGGTGGTCACGTTCCGCCGCGGCCGGCTCGTCTTCCTGGTGCTCGCGGCGCTGCTCGTCGGCGTCGCCTGGCTCCTGGCGCTCCTCGAGCTCTTCCACGTGAAGATCAACTTCATCAACTTCGTGGCGCTGCCCGTCACCTTCGGCATCGGCGTCGACTACGCGCTCAACGTGGTGCAGCGCTACGGCTCGGGCGAGGGCGTGCGCGAGGCCGTCCGGCGGGCCGGCGCCGCCGTCATGCTGTGCAGCTTCACCACCATGCTGAGCTACCTCGCGCTCCTCGGCTCCATCAACCAGGGCATCCGGAGCATGGGGCTCGTCGCCGTGCTGGGCGAGGCGTGCTGCCTCGTGGCGGCGGTCCTGGCGCTGCCCGCCGCGCTGGCGTGGTGGGAGCGGCGCCACCCGCGGGGACCGGAGGAGCTCGCCGCGCCGGCCGCATCGCCCACCGGACGGGAGAAGTCGACGGCCGTGGTCCACGACGTGTGAAGGTGTGGCGAAAGCGCGCACCTCGGCCGTCCTGTCCCCCGACCCAACGACTGTCCCGGGGACCCTCCTGTCCCCAGGTTGCCCGTCAACCAGCGAGGGAGGGTACATGTCCCACACGAAGCAGATCGTCGTCACGCTCGCGGCCGCGGCGCTCGTCGCCGCCGCCTGCGGCGGAAGCAACACGAAGCCGTCCACGACCAAGAGCATCGGCGCGACCGGTGGCACCTTGCAGGCGGGGAGCACCACGCTCACCATCCCGCCGAACGCGCTCAGCACCAGCGTCGACGTGACGCTGCGCGAGGCGGAGCCGAAGCACAGCGGCTCGTCGCAGCGCATCGAGATCGAGCCGCACGGGCAGGCGCTGGCGGCGCAGGCCAAGCTCTCGGTCACGGTCAACGATCAGAACGTGAAGCTCAAGCTCGTCGACGACAGCGGCAACGTCTCCAACGTCGAGGTCGAGGACCGCAACCACAACAGCTACAAGACGACGATGTCCTCGCTGGGCGAGGTCGAGGTCGAGGTGGAGCACGGCGCGACCTGCTCGCCGGCCTGCTCCTCCACCCAGGAGTGCGACGACGGTGTCTGCAAGGCGCACTCGGAGGATCCGAGCAAGCGCTCCTGCAGCACGGTCTGTGACAGCGGCCAGGAGTGCGACGACGGCGTGTGCAAGACGCACAGCGAGGTGGAGACCGAGCACGGCGGCACGCCCGGCACCTGCAACCCGCCCTGCGCCACCGGCCTCGAGTGCGACACCACCGACCAGGTCTGCAAGGCGCACGGCGGCGGCGGCAGCGGCCACTGAGCCCTCCGCTGCGCCGGCCTCACCCGCCGCGCGGGTCCGCGAGGGCCCGCGCGGTGGCGTCTCTGGCCCAGGGGCGTTCCTCGCCCGCGTCCTGCGCGCTCGTCTACACTGTCGAGATGCGCACCTCGCTCCTGGCCCTGCTGCTCGCTGCCGCCTCGCTCCCCGCGCGCGCCGAGGACCCGTGCGCCGCCGACGCGGCCCGGCTCTGCTCGAAGGCGAAGGGCGAGGTGGCGGTGCTCGGCTGCCTCCACGGCCAGGAGAAGGAGGTGACCGCGGCCTGTCGGGAGAACCTCTCGGCGCTGCTGGCGGTGGCCGAGGAGTACGGCAAGGACTGCGAGGCCGACGCCCGCAAGCTCTGCGCCGACACGACCCCCGGCGAGGGGCGGCTCTTGGCATGCCTGAAGGACAAGGAGAGCTTCGTCTCCCAGTCCTGCCAGGGCGCGTTCAACCGCGTGCGCCTCGAGCGCTCGAAGCTGCAGGCGAGCTGCGCCGGCGACATCGGCCGGCTCTGCCACGACGTGCCGGAGGGCTCGGGCCGGATCCTGGCGTGCCTGCGGCGGAACGAGAAGGACCTCTCCTCCGACTGCCGCGACGTCGTGAAGAAGCTGCCCTGAGCGGACCTCACCACCCCTGCAGGAAGGCGTACTCGATGGTCCAGGTGCGCCCCTTCTGATCCACCGTGGGCTCGTCGGCGTGCATCGCGGTGCGCCGCGACCAGTCGAAGCCGCCGCGCAGCGCGTGCGGCCCCCACACCCGGACGGTGAGCGCCGCGGTGAGGTAGGAGACGTCCTCGGACGAGCCGCGGGCGTAGCTGCCGGAGACCCAGTACTCGCGGCCGATGAGCCGGAGGGTGGCGCGGTTCCCGTACGCCAGGCGGAGCTGGGCGTAGGCCTTGGCGCCGACGCCGTACTGGTAGTCTCGCGCGCCGAGCGGCACCGTCGAGCCGGCGCCGGACCAGGGGAGGAGCTCGAGGAGCGCGCTCCCCCCGAGCTCGAACCCCCCGTCCCAGCGGTGCACCAGCTCCACGCCGGGGCCGAGGCCGAAGCCCGAGGCGCGGTACGCCTGCATGCCCACGAAGTCGTACGTGGCGTACAGCCCCCACAGCCCGCCGGTGGCCTGCCCCTCGCCGAACGTCTCGCCGCGGAGGAGCCCCTGGATGATGAGCGCGCCGGTGGGCTGGGGCGTGTCGGTGGTGGAGAGGCCGGCGTCCACGTCGAAGTGGTCGAACGGCGCCCGGAGCCTCAGCTCGGGCGCCCCCGGTACGCCGTAGACGAGGTGCGCCCCGAACGACGCCCAGGGGCCGAGCGTCTTCGTGCGGGCGCCGGTGCGGTTGTCGGTGGAGGTGCCACCGAGGAGCAGGCCGCCGCGGAACTCGCCGCTCCAGGACGTCGGCAGGAGCGGCGCCCCGCGGTAGCGGTCGCCGAAGGCGACGCGGTTCACGCCGGCGACGGGCGAGATGAGCCCTGCGAAGAATTCACGCCATCCGCCCGGCCTCGCGCCGCCGCTGTCGAGCACGAGGCGGTGCATGCGCCACAGCACCTCCCCGAGCAGCGCGCCGCCGAACGGCGTGTTCACCTGGTCGTTCATGGAGGGTGGCTGGACCTCCATGAACTGCTCCCACATGGCGGAGCCCGCGAACGCATAGCCGAACGACGTGTAGAACCCGAGCCCCATGGAGCGGGCGGCGTTGAAGCTGAGCGAGCCGTGGTAGGGGTGCAGGAACTGGTTCGCCCAG
>DASTGH010000553.1:0-3525 GCA_035719345.1 Anaeromyxobacteraceae bacterium | reverse complement strand
AGGCGCGCCTCGTCGCCGCGCACCAGTACCGCGTCGCCGGCCGCAAGCACCTGCTCCGGCCGCCCGCGCGCGCCGTTCACCCGCACCTTGCGCGTGCGCAGGAGCTTGTAGACGTGCGACAGCGGCACGTCCTTCAGGGCGCGCCGCAGGTACTTGTCGAGACGCTGGCCGGCGGCGTCCGGGCTCACCTCGAGCTTCAGCACGGACGCCTTCTAGCAGACTACGGGCTACGGGCTACAGGCTTCAGGCTACGGGCTACGGCGCGGCGAGCGCGAGACACCCGCCGTTCCCGAAGCCTGGAGCCGGAAGCCTGGAGCCTTCTGCAGGCCGAGGCCGCCGACCTCACATGTACTGATAGGCGTTCCCGGCGACGGAGTAGGTGCCGTCGCGGTTCGTCACCACGATGGCGGCCGGGCCGGCGTGCCCCTCGGGCGCGACCACCGTGACCGCGTTCGAGGACTGGCTCGTCACCTGCGCCACCGCGCCGCCGATGATGACCTGCACGTTCGCGAAGTCGGAGCCGGTGATGGTGAGCTGCGTCCCGGGCGCCCCGCGCGACGGCGACACGTTGGCGATGTTGGGCCGCAGCGAGCTCCCTGCCGGCGGCGTGCGCGCGACGTTCTCGCCCGGATCGACGCTCGGGGCGGCGGCGGCCTGGGCCGGCGCAGGCTCGGCGGCAGGTGCGGGCGGAGGGGCGTAGCTGTGCGAGTAGGCCTCGGGATCGGGCTGCGCCTGACCCACCGCGTAGGTGGGGACGCCGGCCGCCTGCGGCTCGGCGGCGATCGGAGCGGGGGCCGCGATCCAGCCCGGCGCCATCTCGGCCGGGCGCGCCGGTGCGGCGCCCTGCGAGCGCGCGGGCGAGGGCTCGAGCTGCCCGTCACACCCGGTGAGCGCCGCCAGCGCCGCCAGCGCGATCCACATCGTCCGCCTGGAGTTCGTGTTCGTCATGATTTCCCTCGGCCGGGCGTTCACCCGGAACGTCGTGGAAGACACGCAGACCCGTCGCGGTGCGCCATGAACTCGAGATCCCGGTGGTGTGTCCCGTGTCGCAGGGACACGCTCCGGAGGGCGCCGGCGCCCCCGTCGGGCGGGGCGGGGGGCGGCGGCCAGGACCGCGGACGCCGGAAGCGGCGACGCCGCCCGGCGCTCGGGGCGCGGGGCGGCGTCGGCGTGTCAGGCGTCCTTCCGGGCGCGCGCCCGGGCGGGGTCACATGAAGCGGTAGGCGTTCCCCGCGACCGAGTAGGTCCCGTCGCGGTTCGTCACCACGATGGCCGCCGGGCCCGAGGTGCCCTCCGGCGCGATCACGGTGACGGCGTTCGACGACTGGCTCGTCACCTGCGCCACCGCGCCGCCGATCATGACCTGCACGTTCGCGAAGTCGGACCCGGTGATGGTGAGCTGCGTCCCCGGCTCGCCGCGCGAGGGGCTCACGTTCGCGATGTTCGGCCGCAGCCCGCTCCCGGCCGGCGGCGTGCGGGCGACGTTCTCGCCCAGGTCGTCGCTCGGGAGGGCGGCGGCAGGAGCAGCGGCGGGAGCGGGGGCGGCCGCAGGCGCAGGCGGCGGAGCGTAGCTGTGCGAGAAGGCCTCGGGGTCGGGCTGCGCCTGTCCGACGGCATAGACGGGGCCGCCGGCGGCCTGCGCCTCGACGGCGGTGGGCGCAGGCGCGGCGATCCAGCCCGGGGCCACCTCGGCCGGCCGCGAGGGCGCGCCATCCTGGGCGCGCCCGGGCGTGGGCTCGAGCTGCCCGTCGCAGCCGGTGAGCGCGCCGAGCGCGGCCACCGCGACCGCGAGGAAGAGCTTCCTGTGCTTGTGACCGTCGAGATTGCGAGCCGCGTTCATGTCGTCCCCCGAGCCGGGCGTTGCCCCGGAATCGAATGGGGAGACACCCGGTCCCGCCGCGGCGCGCCACGCGATCACCGTCTCGATCGTGGCCCCCGTGCGCGTGGGACAGTGCGCGACCCCGGCGCTCGGGCCGGGCGGCGCCGCGGGCGCGCGCGGACCTCCGAAAAGCGAGGAGCCCGGCCCCCTCCCGGGACCGGGCTCCTCGAACTGCTCGACGTGGGTCGCGCCCTGGCGTCGTTACTGCAGCCGCACCACGGCGGACACCTTCCCGCCGTTCGAGGTCTGGCAGGTGAAGATGTTCGTCGCGTCGGGCGGCGGCGTCGAGAGCGCCGGCGGCACGAGCTGGAACTTGCCCGTCGTGTCGATCGGCGCCGTGCCGATCACCGGCCCGGTGGTGGTGCTCCCGACGTAGCAGGTGGCCGTCGTGTGGAGCAGCGTCGGCCCGAACCAGTTCGTCGAGCCGACGATCGTCCAGAGCTGCTTCGAGACCGTGTAGTTCGCCTTGGAGATGGAGACGGACTCGGTGCCGCCCTCGACCACGACGCTCACCGTGGCAGCGGTCGAGGCGACGCCGTTCGTGTTCGAGACCGTGTACTGGAAGCTATCGGCGCCGGTGTACTTCAGCGCCGGGGTGTAGGTCACGGTGCCGTCCCCGTTCACGACCGCGGTGCCGTGCAGAGGCAGGGCCACGACCTTCACCGAGGCGGGGTTGATGGCAGTCCCGGCCGCCGCCGTGTCGTTGGCGAGGACGTTGATCGTGCGGCCGACGAGCGGCGTGGTCGTGTTCTGGATCATGGCGAGGTCATCCCCGTTGGCCGTGGGGCCGACCGCCACGAAGACGACGTTCACGTTCACGGTGGCGACGTTCGAGATGTTGCCCGTGCCGTCCACCAGCACGTACTGGAAGGAGTCGGCGCCGAAGAAGTTCGCGCCCGGCGTGTACGTGACGCTGCCGACGGCGGCCGCCGGGACGGCGGTGCCGCCGGTGGGCGCCGTCACCACCACCACCGAGCCGACGCTGGCGGCGGCGTCGTTCGCGGTCACCGGCACCGTCACCGCCACGTTCTCGTTCGTGGTGACGGCGTCGGGCACCGCCACCGGGGCCCCCGACTTGTTCATGGGGAGGCCGGGGAGGATGACGACGTCGTCCGAGTCGCTGCCGCCGGCGGCGGAGTTGACCGTGACGCGCAGCGGCGGGAGGGCGCCAGCCGCGATCGTGGTGCTGTAGGCTCCCGCGGTCATGGCGCCGCCCAGCGGGCCCGCCACGACCAGCGCCGGCGCGGGCACGGAGAGGTCGCTCGTCGTGGCCGACACCTTGAGCGAGCGGGTGAGCGTGTCGAAGCTGGCGGAGGTCACGTTCACGAGGTCGACCAGCGCCGCCTGGACGTTCACGACGGGGTTCGAGGTCGCGTTCGTGACCGTGACGCCCGCGGGCGTCACGGAGGTGGCCGGGATCTCGACGTGGCCGAAGTAGTTGCCGAGCGCGTCGCCCACGAGCGCGATGCTCGGGACGCCGGACCCGGTCATGAGGATCTGCTGGCCGGGCGCGGACACCGCCGCCACGTCGATGGAGGTGATCCCGGCCGTCGGGTTCCGGGAGTAGGTCGCGCGCTTCACGCTCGTCGGCGTGGGGATGGGCGAGGTCCACTTCTGGCCGAGGACGTTGGCGAGTGGCGTCTGGA
>DASTGH010000552.1:0-5557 GCA_035719345.1 Anaeromyxobacteraceae bacterium | reverse complement strand
GACTGGATGATGCTCGAGGTCATCCCGGTCATCCCGCCCGACCTGCGCCCGCTCGTCCCGCTCGACGGCGGCCGGTTCGCCACCTCCGACCTCAACGACCTCTACCGCCGCGTCATCAACCGCAACAACCGCCTGAAGCGGCTCCAGGAGCTGAACGCCCCTGACATCATCATCCGCAACGAGAAGCGGATGCTGCAGGAGGCGGTGGACGCGCTCTTCGACAACGGCCGCCGCGGCAAGACCATCACCGGCCCGAACAAGCGCCCCCTCAAGTCGCTCTCCGACATGCTGAAGGGGAAGCAGGGCCGCTTCCGCCAGAACCTGCTCGGCAAGCGCGTCGACTACTCGGGCCGTTCCGTGATCGTGGTCGGCCCCGAGCTCAAGCTGCACCAGTGCGGCCTGCCGAAGATCATGGCGCTCGAGCTGTTCAAGCCGTTCATCTACAACAAGCTCGAGGAGAAGGGGTACGTCACCACCATCAAGAGCGCGAAGAAGATGGTGGAGAAGGAGCGCCCCGAGGTCTGGGACATCCTCGACGAGGTGATCCGGGAGCACCCGGTGCTCCTCAACCGCGCCCCGACGCTGCACCGGCTCGGCATCCAGGCCTTCGAGCCGGTGCTCATCGAGGGCAAGGCCATCCAGCTCCACCCGCTCGTCTGCACCGCCTTCAACGCCGACTTCGACGGCGACCAGATGGCCGTGCACGTGCCGCTCTCCATCGAGGCGCAGATGGAGGCCCGCGTGCTCATGATGAGCACGAACAACATCCTCTCGCCGGCGCACGGCAAGCCCATCATCGTGCCGAGCCAGGACATCGTCCTCGGCATCTACTACATGACGCGCGAGCGCGCGTTCGCGAGGGGGGAGGGGAAGACCTTCGCCTCGCCCGGCGAGGTGCGCGCGGCCTACGACCAGGGTGAGATCGAGCTGCAGGCCAGGATCACGGTCCGCATGGACGGGCAGCGCGTGGAGACCACGACCGGCCGCGTCCTCCTCTACGACATCGTCCCGAAGCGGCTGCCCTTCGAGGCCATCAACAAGGTGATGGACAAGAAGCAGCTGCAGAACCTCATCGACCTCACCTACCGGCTCTGCGGCGAGAAGGAGACCGTCCTCCTCGCCGACCGCGTCCGGTCGATGGGCTACGGCAACGCGACCAAGGCGGGCATCTCCATCGCGCTGTCGAACATGCACATTCCGAAGAAGAAGCAGGTCCTGCTCGACCGCGCCTCCGCCGAGGTGGCGGACATCGAGAACCAGTACACCGAGGGCCTCATCACCAAGGGCGAGCGGTACAACAAGGTCATCGACATCTGGGCCCAGGTCACCGAGGAGGTGGCCCAGGAGATGATGTCGGAGATCGGGACCGAGACCGCGGTCGGGGTGGGCAAGGACGGTAAGCGCGAGGAGCGCAAGCAGCCGTCGTTCAACCCCATCTACATCATGGCCGACTCGGGCGCGCGAGGCTCGGCGCAGCAGATCCGGCAGCTCGCCGGCATGCGCGGCCTCATGGCCAAGCCCTCGGGCGAGATCATCGAGACGCCCATCACCGCCAACTTCCGCGAGGGCCTGAACGTCCTCCAGTACTTCATCTCCACCCACGGCGCGCGGAAGGGCCTGGCCGACACGGCGCTCAAGACGGCCAACTCCGGCTACCTGACCCGCCGCCTGGTGGACGTGGCGCAGGACGCCATCATCACCGAGTACGACTGCGGCGCCATGGACGGCATCACCCTCGGCTCGCTGGTCGAAGGTGGCGAGATCATCGAGCCCATGGGCGAGCGCATCCTCGGCCGCGTGGCGCTGGAGGACATCGCCGACCCGTTCTCGAACGCCATCATCGTCCACGCCAACGAGGAGATCGACGAGGGCAAGGTCAAGGCCATCGAGAACGCCGGCATCGACAAGGTGCGCATCCGCTCGGTGCTCACCTGCCAGGCCCGGCGCGGCATCTGCGTCGAGTGCTACGGGCGCGACCTGGCCCGCGGGCGCAAGGTGAACATCGGCGAGGCGGTCGGCGTCATCGCCGCCCAGTCGATCGGCGAGCCCGGCACGCAGCTCACCATGCGCACCTTCCACATCGGCGGCGCGGCCTCGCGGCGCGCCGAGCAGTCGACCGTGGAGAACCGCAACGCCGGCGTCGTCCGGTTCCACAACGTGAACGTGGCCAAGAAGAAGGACGGCACGCTCATCGTCATGAACCGCAACGGCGAGGTGGTCATCGCCGACGACCAGGGGCGCGAGCGCGAGCGCTACGGCGTGGTCTACGGCGCCAAGATGCTGGTGCGCGACGGCCAGAAGATCGAGGGCAACACGCTCCTCGCCGAGTGGGATCCGTACTCGATGCCGATCATCACCGAGGTGGCCGGCCGCGTGAAGTACGGCGATCTCGTCGACGGCGTCACCTACACCGAGCAGCTCGACGAGGTGACCGGCCTCGCCCGCAAGGTGGTCATCGCCTCGAAGGACCCCGACGCGCGGCCGCGCGTGTCGATCAAGGACGACAAGGGCCAGACCCGCAAGCTGCCCAGCTCCGACGCCGACGCCCGCTACATGCTGCCCGAGGGTGCGAACATCGTGGTGGCCGACGGCGACGAGGTCGACGCCGGCGAGATCATCGCCAAGATGCCGCGCGAGACGATGAAGACGAAGGACATCACGGGCGGTCTGCCGCGCGTGGCCGAGCTCTTCGAGGCGCGCAAGCCCAAGGAGCACGCCGTCATCTCCGAGATCGACGGCGTCGTCTCCTTCGGCAAGGACACGAAGGGCAAGCGCAAGGTGGTGATCACGCCCGAGGTGGACGCGAAGATGAGGCCCGACCTGGCGAAGGAGTACCTCATCGGCAAGGGCAAGCACATCAGCGTGCACCAGGGCGACCGCGTCCGCGCCGGCGAGGCGCTCATGGACGGCGCCGCCAACCCGCACGACATCCTCAAGGTGCTCGGCGAGAAGGAGCTGGCCCGCTACCTCGTGGACGAGGTGCAGGAGGTCTACCGGCTGCAGGGCGTGAAGATCAACGACAAGCACATCGAGACGATCGTGCGGCAGATGCTGCGGCGCGTGCGGATCGTCGACGTGGGCGACACGAGCTTCCTCGCCGACGAGCAGGTCGAGAAGTTCGTCTTCGAGGAGGAGAACGAGAAGGTGATGCAGGCCGGCGGCAAGCCGGCGCAGGGCGAGCCGCTCCTGCTCGGCATCACCAAGGCGTCGCTCTCCACCGAGTCGTTCATCTCGGCCTCGTCGTTCCAGGAGACGACGAAGGTCCTCACCGAGGCGGCCATCTCCGGCAAGACCGACAACCTGCGCGGCCTGAAGGAGAACGTCATCATGGGCCGGCTCATCCCGGCCGGCACCGGTCTGGCCGCCTACAAGCACCTCGACATCGAGGTCGAGACGCCTGTCGACGCGGTCGAGCAGGCGGAGGAGGCCCTGGCCGTCGCCGCCGAGGACTAGCGACGACGGCGCCCGTGCCGTGCGAAGGCCCGCTCCCCATCTGGGGTGCGGGCCTTCGTGCGTGGTGCGGCATCTAATGACGACGCCGCAGGTCGACGAGCTCGGCAGGAGGCTCCGTCCGGGCCGGCGGCTGCGAGCGGCCGACCCGGCGAACACGACCCGCCGCAGGAGCGCCTAGCTTGTTCCGGAGCGGAAACGCACATTTAGCTCTCGCCCCGACGACATCCTCCCACAGGGGGGCTGGTCACCGCCGGCGGGGGTCGTATATTCGCGCGACACCGTCCCGTCCGGCGAGGTGTGCGGCTCCTCGCCGGGTTCCGAATCCCGTAGACCGTTCGCGGTAATACGGCATATTGACTTGATTGGTCCATAATTCTAAACTGACGTTACGTAACCTACCCCCTCTCACGGAAGTCCCCGGACACCATCAGCTCGAGCAGGCACAGGTGAGGAGATGAGGACGGCCACGACCCAGCGTAGCAGCAGAGAGTTCGAAGAACTGGCGCCTTACCTCAAGGCAGTGCGCGACTATCCCCCGCTCACGCGCGAAGACGAGCACACGCTCGCCCTCCGCGCCCGCAAGGGCGAGGTCTCCGCGAAGCAGAAGCTCGTGCGTCACAACCTCGCCTTCGTCGTGGCCATCGCTCGCAAGCAGCGCCGCGGCACGGTCCGGCTGGACGACCTCATCCAGGAAGGGAACGTCGGCCTCATGCGCGCGGTCGAGAAGTTCGACCCGCACGCGGGGACGCGCTTCTCCACCTATGCGGTGTGGTGGATCCGCGCCTACATCGGCAAGTACCTGAAGGAGGCGCGGTCGACGGTGCGTCCGCAGAGCGGCACCGTGGCGCAGCCCGACCTCTCCCTCGACAGCGCCATCGACGAGGAGGGCGACGTCACCCACCTCGAGCGCATCGAGGACGACGGGCCGGGGCCGGAGGACAGCTACCTCTCGCTCGAGGGCGACCGCGAGGTCCGCGACGCGCTCGGGAAGGTCCGCAAGCGCATCGGCGAGCTCGGCTGGGACATCGTCCACAACCGCCTGCAGCAGGACTCGCCCAAGACGCTGGAGGAGATCGGCAAGCGCTGGGGCGTCTCCCGCGAGCGCGTCCGCCAGGTCGAGCTCAAGACGAAGCAGTTCCTGAACCGGTATCTCGAGCCGGTGAGCGCCGAGCGCGAGGCCGAGGCGGCCTGAGCAAGGCTTCGGGCGACAGGCTCCGGGCTACAGGCGATCGGGTCGAAAGGCCCTGTAGCCTGTAGTCTGGAGCCTGTTGCCTTGTAGGCGGTCCGCGCCGCGTTCCCACCGTCCGCCGGCCGTCCCCCCACCCGAGCACAAGTCCGCGATCCGACTCGCCTGGCTCCGGGCCCACCTCCTGCACGGCCGCGGACCGTGCCCGCTCCCGTCCTCGAGCCCGCTCCCGGCCTCCCGCGCCCGCCCGGCAGCCGCCGGGTCCCCTCCGCCGTCTTCGACGCTGCGCGGGCCGCGGCCGATGTCACCGGTCGGGCGCGCCTCGACGCCGAGCGGCTGCTCGCCGAGGCCGCGGCCGACGCCCGGTCGATCCGGGCGCGCGCCGCGGCCGAGGGGAGGGAGGAGGGCGCGGCCTACGCGACCGGCCTCGTGGCGCGCGCCGCGTTGGCGGCCCAGAGCGCCGTCGCCGCCGCCGAGCCGGAGCTCGTCGAGCTCGCGCTTGCCATCGCGGAGCGCGTGGTGGGCGCGGCCGCCGCGCGCGATCGCGCGGTCGCGGTCGAGTCCGCGGCGCGCGCGGTGGAGACGGCCCGGGTGTGGGGCCGGATGACCCTGCGCGTCCACCCCGAGGACCTGGCCGCGGTCGCGGAGGCGACCGCCGGACGCCTCGCGCACGGGCGCGGGCTGCGGCTCGTCCCCGACGAGGCCGTCGGCCGGGGCGGCGCGGTGCTCGAGACGGAGGCGGGCCGGGTCGACGCCCGGCTCGCCACGCAGCTCGCCGCCCTGCGGCGGGTTCTGGGGGAGCCTTGAGCGGCGCCGCGCTCGCCGCGCGCGTCGCGGCGCTCCCGGCGCGCGCGCCGCTTCGCCCCGCGGGCCGGCTCGTCGAGCTCACCGGGCTCGTGCTGCGCGCCACGATCGACC
>DASTGH010000551.1:0-26341 GCA_035719345.1 Anaeromyxobacteraceae bacterium | reverse complement strand
TCGACCGGGAGGTGCTGAGCATCGTCACCTCGGCGCCGAGGGCGGCGCCGAGCTTCACCGCCATGTGGCCGAGACCGCCCAGGCCCACGACGCCCAGGCGCGACCCCTTGCCCACCTTCCAGTGGCGGAGCGGTGACCAGGTCGTGATGCCGGCGCAGAGGAGCGGCGCGACCGCGGCCAGGTCCTGGCCGGCGCGGATGGCGAGAGCGAAGCGCTCGTCGACCACGATCTGCCGGGAGTAGCCGCCGTAGGTGGGCGTCTTCCGGTCCATCTCGGTGCCGTTGTAGGTCATGGCCGCGCCGCGCTCGCAGAACTGCTCCAGGTCGCGCTGGCAGCTCGGGCAGGAGCGGCAGGAGTTCACCATGCAGCCCACGCCGGCGAGGTCGCCGGGCCGGAAGCGCTTCACCGCGCTCCCCACCCGCGCCACCTTCCCGGCGATCTCGTGGCCGGGGACCATGGGGAAGACGCTGCCCCCCCACTCGTCGCGCGCCTGGTGGATGTCGGAGTGGCACACACCGCAGTAGGCGATGTCGATGACCACGTCGTGGTCGCCGGGCTCCCGGCGCTGGAACGACCAGGGCGCGAGCGGCGACCTGGCGGACGGGGCGGCCCACCCTCGGATCTCGATCATGGACGGTCTTCTCTCCTCGCGCCGAGGGTTAAGCCGCCCCGGCGCGGCCCGCAACGCGCCGTGTGCCGCACGTGGCGCCGCGCTCCCACCCCGGATCCTTGGCGGTCGCGCGGCCGTCTGCTACCCGTGGTGCAGGTCGCTCGCCCCGGGAGGGGGATCACCCATGGTCATCACGTCCGCGCTCCTCGCGCTCGCCCTGTCCGCCGGCGACGGCAACCCGATCAAGATCGGCGGCTACTTCCCGCTGACCGGTGGCTACGCCGCCACCGGGACCGCCATGCGCAACGCCGCGCGCCTCGCGGTCGACGAGGTCAACGCCGCCGGCGGCGTCCTCGGGCGCAAGCTGGTGGTGCTCGAGGCGGACGACGCCGGGAGCCCGCAGAAGGCCGCACAGATCGTGCAGGACTACGTCGAGAAGGAGAAAGTGGCCGCCCTGCTCGGCCCCGCCCAGACGGGCGTCGCGGCCGCGTCGACGCGCACCGCCAACGAGAAGAAGGTCCCGCACGTCGTCTCGAACGCCGTCGGCAACAAGGTGAACGAGCTCTTCAAGGAGTTCCCCGACAACTACGTCTTCCGGCTGGCGGCGAGCGAGGCGCTGCAGGCCGAGATGATGGTGACGGAGGCGTTCGCGGCGCGCGGCAAGCGGAAGCCCGCCATCCTGCACGACGAGACCGCGCACGGCCAGGGCGGGCGGGCGCGCCTCGCCTCGCTCCTCGGCACGCGCGGCGTGAAGCCGGTCCACGAGGCGGGCGTGAAGCCCGGTGAGGACGCGTCGGCCCAGGTCAAGGCGGCGAAGGACGCGGGGGCCGACGTCATCCTCCTCTTCGCGCTCGCCAAGGAGGGCGCGGCGGTGTCGCGCGCCCTGGAGAAGGTCGGCTGGAAGGCGGAGGTGATCGGCACGTCCAGCCTCTCCAGCTCCGACTTCACGCAGGCGGCGGGCCCGTTCGGCGAGGGCACGACGCTGCCGCAGACGGTCATCGAGGCGGGAGCCGTCGAGCCGGCGCAGAAGGCGTTCTTCGCGGCCTACCGCAAGGCCTACGGGGTGGAGCGGGTCGAGCCGGCGCCCGGCGCCGCGCAGACGTACGACGCCGTGAAGCTCCTCGCGCTCGCCATGAAGCAGGCGGGCACGACCGACGGGCCGAAGGTCAAGGCGGCGCTGGAGGACCTGGGCGAGACGTACGACGGCGCGACCAGCACCTACTTCAAGCCGTTCGGGCCGGACGACCACGAGGCGGTCTCGGCCGCGAACATGATGTGGGGCGAGCTGCGCGGCGGGCAGGTGGTGCCCCAGAAGGCGCCGTAGCGGGAGGGAGCGGCCTCCCGTTCAGCGCAGGAACTCGAGCAGCGCCTGGCGGAAGCGGTCGGGTGCCTCGAGGTGCGGGATGTGCCCGCAGTCCAGCACCTCGGCGAGACGCGCGCCGGGAATGGCCGCCGCCGCCGCCCGGCCCAGCGCCGGCCAGTCGCCCATGGTCGCCAGGATCTCCTTCGGCACGAGCTGCCGTCCGACGACGGTGTGGTCCTTCTGCCCGATGACGAGGAGCGTCGGGACGCGCAGGCGCGGCAGGTCGTGCACGATGGGCTGCGTGTAGATCATGTCGTAGGTGAGCGCCGAGGCCCGCGCGTAGCGCGGGTACTCCGCCGAGAGCGTCCATCGGTAGGGGACCTGCACGTACGGCTCGTAGGCGTCGCTCCAGCGGACGAAGTAGGAGCCGATGAACTTGCGCAGGCTCTCCTCGGTCTGGCCGAGCGTGTTGCGGTAGTTCGCCTCCACGCTCTGGTAGGGCACCTTGGCGCGGTAGTCCTCGAGGCCGATGGGGTTCTCCAGCGCGAGCTGGGTGACGGCGTCCGGGTACATGAGCGCGAAGCGGGTCGCGAGCATGCCGCCCATCGAGTGGCCGACCACGGCCGCCTGCTTCACGCCGAGCTCGTCGAGGAGCCGCTTCGTGCACGAGGCGAGCAGCTCGAACGTGTAGTGGAGGTCCGGCTTCGACGACTTGCCGAAGCCGAGCTGGTCCGGCACCACCACCCGGAACCCCGCCGCGGCCAGCGCCCGGATCGGCCCTTCCCAGTACGCGCCGAAGAAGTTCTTGCCGTGGAGGAGGACCACCGTCCGGCCGTTCGGCGCACCGGCCGGCGCGACGTCCATGTACGCCATGCGCAGGTCCTGCCCGTCGAGGCTCAGCGGCAGGAAGCGGACGGGGAAGGGGTAGGGGTACCCCTCCATCCCGATGCCGAGCGGCTCCGGCGCGACGGGCGCTGCGGACGCGGCCGGTGCCGCGAAGGCGGCGAGGGCGAGCGCGAGGGCGGCGCACGCGGCCGCCCGGCCTGGCGCGAGCATCGGCTAGACCGCGGCCCGGCGGGGCGCCGCCAGGACCGGGACCACGTACGGACCCTCCGGGATGACCGCCACCGCCCGGTCGCCGCTCCGGCGGACGCTCTCCGCGACGGCGCTCTCGATCGAGTCGGCCAGCTCGACGCCGGTGAGGGCGAGGTCCTGCGCCTTCAACCCGCGGGTGTAGAGGAGCACCTCCGCGACCCGCATCGGCTTCACCTGCATCTGCGTCTGCCACTCGTCGACGTCGGCGAAGCGCTTCCTGGCGATGTCGGCGAGGAACCCCTCCTGCCCCTGCTCCACGAAGCGGCGCTGCGCGTCGACGTACTCGCGCGACCCCATGCCCTCCGAGATCTCGGAGGCGATGACGAGCCGCGCGCCGGGCTCGAGGATGTCGAGCGGCGACACCATGCCCTTCACCGTCTGGTAGTAGGTCTTGTCGAGCGGGTAGCCGGCGGCGCTCGTCACCACCGTGCGGAAGCGCCGCGGCACCTCGACGATGGCGTAGCGCTCGACGAACGCCACCGCGGCGGCGTGGCTCTCGACGACGCCGCCGTAGTTCACGAACGAGAGCCGGCGGTGCTCGTCGATGATCGTGTTGACGGCGAGGACGCGCCCGAGCTTGCGCACGATGGCGAGCTGCTCGGTGTGGAGCGGGTTCCCCTCCAGCGTGCAGTTCTCGGCGCGCGGGTGCGCCATGAAGCGGTGGCTGTGGAAGGTGGTGATGGTGTCGCGGTGGGCGACGCCGGGCGCGATCACCTTCCGGCCGCCGGAGTAGCCGGCCATGAAGTGCGGCTCGACGAGGCCGGTCGCGATCTTGACGTCGGCCTCGACCAGCCGGCGGTCGAGCTTGACGGGCGTCCCGGCCTCGGTCGGGCCGAGGTCCACGTGCGCCGCGTCGTCGCGCGCGAAGTGGTTCTCGACCTTCACCTGCGAGAGCACCCAGGGGTCGCCCACCAGCTCGGCCAGCTCCGCGCCCTCGTTCGGCCGGTGGAGCCCGGTGGCCACGAGGACGGTGATGCGCTCGCGGGGCACGCCGGCGGCGAGCAGCTCCTTCACCAGGGGCGGCAGGACGAGGCCGTTCGGCACCGGCCGGGTGATGTCGCAGATGAGGATGCAGGCGCTCCTCGCCCCGCGAGCCTCCTCGGCGAGCGGGCGCGCCGCCACGGGTGTGGAGAGCGCCCGCGCCATGGCCGCGGCCGCGTCGGGGATGACGGGCATCGCCGGCTTGCGGACGACGGTCACGTCGAGGTCGTCGGGGAGCTGCACGGCGAGGTTGCCGCGGCCGTAGCGGAGGTCGATCTGCATGGCCGGATGATAACGCCGCTCGTGCGGCGGCTCCCCTCGGCGCGATGCCGCAGCGCGGCGCCGGGAGAGGGGCGGCGGACGCCTTCCTTGCCGGGCCCCCGTCCCCGGGCCATGCTCCGCGCGCACCGGAGACTCACGCCATGGCGATCCCGCACCTCACGCCCGACCAGATCCACGACTGGCCGCTCGAGAAGAAGGATCGCTGGTGGCTCGAGAACGTCTACCGCGGGGACATGCCGCAGCTCACGCTGCGCTCGGCGCTGACCGGCGTCGTGCTGGGCGGCATCCTCTCGCTCACGAACCTGTACGTCGGGATCCGCACCGGCTGGACGCTCGGCGTGGGCATCACCTCGGTCGTCCTCGCCTACGCTGCCTTCAAGCTGCTCTCCCGCGTCGGCCTCGGCCGCGACCTCACCATCCTCGAGAACAACGCGATGCAGTCCATCGCGACGTCGGCCGGATACATGACCGCGCCGCTCATCGCCTCCATCCCGGCCTACATGCTGGTGACGATGCGGGTGATCCCGCCGTGGCAGGTCATCCTCTGGATCTCGGCGCTCCCCATCCTCGGGGTGCTCTTCGCGTTCCCGCTCAAGAAGCGGTTCGTCAACGACGAGCAGCTCCCGTTTCCCGAGGGCTACGCCGCGGGCGTGGTCATGGACAGCCTGCACGCGTCGAGCGGGGAGGAGGGCCTGTTCAAGGCGAAGGTGCTCGGCGCCGGCGGGTTCGTGTCGGCGGCCGTGCAGCTCCTGCGCTCGGAGAAGGTGATGGCGGCGGTGAAGGCGCCGTTCCTCACCATCCCCGAGTTCCTGGACGGACCGCTCTATCGCTGGTTCACGCCCCGGCTCGCCGGCATCCCGCTCCAGGACCTGAACCTGCGCGTCGACACCTCGATCGTCCTCTTCGGGACGGGCGGGCTCATGGGGCCGAAGGCGGGCGGGTCGCTCCTGCTCGGCGGCCTCTTCAACTACGCCGTGCTCGCGCCGATCATGATGAACGCCGGCGTCATCGCCGGGACCGGCTTCCGGAACATCACCAAGTGGTCGCTGTGGTGGGGCGTCGCCATGATGACGACCGCTTCGCTGTTCGGCTTCTTCTCCAAGCCGTCGATCATCGTGGGCGCGTTCCGGCGCGCGCGCGGCCCGCAGGCGGGCGGGGACGTGCTCGAGCACATCGAGCTGCCCATCCGCGTGTCGCTCTGGGGAATCCCGCTGATCGGCGCGATCATCGTGGCCATGGGCCACGCCTTCTTCGGCGTGACGTGGTGGCTCGGGGTCATCGCCGTCCCGCTCGTCTTCGTGTTCTCCATCATCGCCGTGAACTCGACCGGCCTCACCGCCATCACGCCGGGCGGCGCCATGGGCAAGCTCACCCAGCTCACCTACGGCCTGCTCGCGCCCGGCAACATGAGCACGAACCTCATCACCGCCGGCATCACCTCCGACACGGTGCTCTCCGCGTCGAACCTGCTCATGGACATCAAGCCGGGGTACATGCTCGGCGCGAAGCCGCGGCAGCAGGCGATCGGCCACGTCATCGGCGTGTTCGCCGGCGCGTGCGTGGTGGTGCCGGTCTACTACCTCATCTTCCGCGGCAACATCGCCCTCTTCACGAGCGACCTCCTCCCCATGCCTTCCGCGCAGGTGTGGCGGGCGGTGGCGGAGCTGCTGGCGAAGGGGTTCTCGTCGGTCCACCCCAGCGCCCGCTGGGCGATGGCGATCGGCGGCCTCGCGGGCATCGCCGTCGAATGGGCGAACCTCCGCACGCGCGGCCGGTTCCCCATCTCGCCGGTGCCGTTCGGGCTCGCCACGGTCGTCACCTTCCCCGACGTGCTCTCCATGGGGGGCGGCGCGCTCCTCTTCTGGCTGGCCGGCCGGACGGCGCGGGCGGGCACGCCGGCGCACCGGGTGCTCGTGGCGGAGAAGGAGACGCTCTGCGCCGGCATCATCGCGGGCGGCGCGATCATCGGGATCATCCTCATCCTGCTGGAGACGGCGGTGCTGGGGAGCTGAGGGAGTCGGCCATGCCCGTCCGAGGTCTCGCCTGGCTCGTCGGCGCGCTCGTCGTGGCGCTCGCCATCGTCCTCACGCTCCAGGTCAGCCGCGGCTGCCGCCCGGCGGCGGGACCGGGCAGCCGGTCCCCGCCCTCGTCCTCGCTCAGCGCCCCGCCGGCGCCGGGCCCGGCGCCTGCCGGCCCACCCGCAGCGCCGCCAGCACCGCCAGCGTCTGCAGCGCGGCCACGCCCATCAGCACCGGGCGGTGCAGCCCCCGGTCCATGAGCCCGCCGAAGAACAGCGGCGCCAGCGACAGCCCCAGGTCGAGCCCCGAGTAGACGAAGCCGTAGACGCGCCCGAACGACCCGGCCCCGAAGCGCGCCATCGCGGCGCGGCGCACGAGGAGGTCGCGCGACGGCGACGCCGCGCCGGTGCAGAAGCCGATGACCGCCATCGCCGGCAGCACCGTCCAGGGGGGGACGGATCCGACCGCCACCGCCAGCGCCGTCGCGGCGGCGGCGAGCAGGGCGATGGCGATGAGGCGGTCGTGCTCGGAGCGGCGCGCGGCGAGCACGCCGCCCACCACGATCCCGCCGGCGCTGCCCAGGAGGTAGAAGGTGAGCGCCGAGGTGGCCGCCGCCAGCGAGAGGCCGTACGACGCCTGGAACACCGGCGCGGCGAAGTTCTGCAGCGCCCCGAACGCCATCGTGGAGACGAGGAAGAAGAGGAAGCACATCCAGACGGCGCTCACCGCCAGGAAGGCGAACGCGCCGCTGCCGCGGGCCCCCGCCGGCGGCGCGCTGGCCGGCCCCGGGAGCGACGGCCCGTCGGCGAGCGTCGCCCGGCGCAGGCCGAGGAGCGCCAGCGGCGCGAGCGGCACGATGGCGGCCCCGAGCGCGGCGGCGCGCCAGCCGGCGACGGCGGCGATGCCGGTCATGAAGGCCGGCGCGGCCGCCCACCCCACGCTCCCCGAGAGCGCGTGCGCCGAGAACGCCGGACCGAGGCGCGCGTGCGAGACGCGGCGGTTGAGGAGCGTGAAGTCCGCCGGGTGGAGCACGCTGTTGCCGAGGCCCGCCAGCACCGCCGCCGCGAGGAGCTGCGGGTAGCCGCGCGCCGTGGCCAGCGCCAGCGCGGCGGCGGAGAAGAGGGCCATGCCCCCCTGCAGCACGCGTCGCGCGCCGATCCGGTCCACCGCGAACCCGGCCGCCGCCTGCCCCACGCCGGAGGTGACGTAGAACGCGGTCATGAGCGCGCCGGCCCGCGTGAACGAGAGGCCGAAGGCGGACATGAGCCAGGGGAAGAGGGGCGGGAAGAGGAGCTGGAAGAAATGCGACGTGGCGTGGGCGAACGCGACGAGCGAGACGACCTCGGCGTCGCCGCGCAGCGCGCGCGGGGCGGGGAGGGTGGCGGCCGGCGCGGCGGTGGAGGCGGGCGCGCTCACGAGCCGAGCATCGCCTTCTTGAGGTCGCCGTCCGCCGGGTCGCGGCCGAGCCAGTTGCGGAGGAGCGCGTCCGCGAACGGCTTGCCCTCGACCGTCGCCGCGCCCTCGGGGCCGACCACGGTCGTGCCCTTGCCCGGGGCGTAGGTGACGACCAGCGCCTGGCGCGGCTTCATGGTCGCCGGGATGACCTTCGCGATCCGGTCGAGCAGCGGGACGAGCTCCCTGGCCTGCGAGGCGCTGTTCTTCTCGAAGCCCTCGCGGAAGGCGCCCAGTACCTTGTCCTTCTCGACGTCGCGCAGGAAGGTCATGTGCACGGTCCTGGGCTCGTCGGCGGCGACGATGGCGTCGGCGTCGCGCGACGGGGTCGCCAGGTAGAGCGCGCCGACGTAGACCTTGACCTTGAACAGCGTGGCGCGGCGGAGCCCGACGCCGTTGAGCGCGAGCCGGGCGCCCTCCGCCGTCACCTCGTCGGGCACCTCGACGCCCTCGACCGTGCGCGCCGGGGCGGGGGCGGCGGCGGCGGCGAGGGCGAGACAGGCGGCGAGACGGACGATCATGCGGGGCCTCCGGTGGTGGACGCGAGCCGCCGAAGTTATAGCGCGCCGATGCCCTCCGGGATCGGGTCGCTCTGGGACTGCGTCGGCAACACGCCCCTCCTCCGCATCGGCTCGCTCTCCGAGCGGACGGGCTGCGAGATCCTGGGCAAGGCGGAGTTCATGAACCCGGGCGGGAGCATCAAGGACCGGGCCGCCAAGGGGATGATCCGGGCCGCCGAGGAGAAGGGCCTCCTCCGGCCGGGCGGCACCATCGTCGAGGGCACGGCCGGGAACACCGGCATCGGCCTGGGGCTCCTGGGCGTCGAGCGCGGCTACCGGGTTGTCGTGACCATGCCCGACAACCAGGCGCGGGAGAAGTACGAGCTGCTCGAGGCCATGGGCGTCGAGATCCAGAAGGGCCCGGTGGTGCCGTTCGCGAACCCGGCGCACTTCTTCCACCGCGCCCGGATCGAGGCCGAGCGCGAGGGCTGGTTCTGGGCGAACCAGTTCGAGAACGTCTCCAACGGCGACTTCCACGCGGAGACCACCGGGCCGGAGATCCTGGCGCAGTGCGGCGGCCGCGTGGACGTGCTCGTCTCGTCGGTCGGGACGGGCGGCACCATCTCCGGCGTGAGCCGGGCGCTCAAGGCGGCGCGGCCGGAGACGCGCGTCGTGCTCGTCGACCCGGCCGGCTCCGGCCTGTACTGCTACCTGCGCGAGGGGAAGGTCGAGGGCAGCGGCACCTCCATCACCGAGGGCATCGGCATCATGCGCATCACCGAGAACTTCCGCCGGGCGCGGGTGGACGAGGCGATGCGCGTCTCGGATCAGGAGATGATCGAGATGCTCTACCACCTGGCGCGCGAGGACGCGCTCGTGGTCGGCACCTCCGCCGCGCTCAACGTCCGGGCGGCGTACGAGATCGCGAGGCGGCACCGCGGCGAGGGCCTGCGGATCGTCACGTTCCTGTGCGATCACGGCAGCCGCTATGCCTCCAAGGTGCTCGACCGCGCGTTCCTGGCGTCGAAGGGCCTCGAGCCGCGGCCGCTGCCCGGCTGATGGCGCTGCTCCGTCGAGCTGACGCTCGCGATGGGGGGTGTTTGCGGGGGGAGAGTTCTCCCCCCGCAAGTGAGGCGCCGCCAGGCGCCGGAACTCATCTCATGGCGGGGCGGTGCCGCCGCGATCAAGTCAAACAAGCACCGCCATGAGCCGGCCCGGTTCCAGGCTCGCCCCTCTTTCCTCTAGAATGCGCCGGCTTTCCAAACCACCGACGGGAGAGGTCTCCGTGCACGACGCCGAGAAGCGCAACCTCGTGGCGCAGTGGGCCTTCGACACGCGCCCGGTCCTGCTCCGCTATCACCTCTGGCTCGAGGACGTGGAGGTGGAGCGCTCGCAGGAGGGCCCCGTCTCGGCGTACACGTTCACGCCCAGCCCCATCGCGCGCTGCCTGGCCATGACCTCGGCGGCCACCGCGCTCGGCACGCGCCTCTTCGGCGACTACGGCGGCGGCGCGGGCAAGGACAAGCAGGCCTACAACCAGGTGAAGAAGGCGGCGGACGCGATCAGCGCCTACGTCATGAGCGAGGGCCTCTGGCACCTCACCCGCAACCTCCCCGAGAACCACGCCATCATGGTCTCGCTGGGCGAGGGCCTCATGCCCAAGGCCGGCGAGACCCCGGAGATGGGCGCCAACCCGCTCCTCGGGTTCGGGCGCGTCTACGCGCGCCCCGAGGTGGCGCGGACCGTCGACCGGCGCGTGCGGCGGCTCCTCAACGAGCCCGGTCATTCCTTCGAGCAGTTCTACGGCTGGCTCAAGGACCGCGGCATCACGCTGTGGGGGGCGGCCATCGACACCCTGGAGAACACCTCGCGCTTCGCCGAGGGCAAGCCCACCGGCCCGATGGCCGTGCTGCACCTCTTCGACTCGCCGCTCATCGTGTCGAAGCCGTACGAGTCGTACATGGGCTGCCTCACCGTGCCGCGCCGGGTGGCCGACACCGCCGAGCGCGCCGCGGTCCTCATCGACTACCGCACGCCGCGCAAGATGGTGGCGGAGGCGGTGGAGGCCACCTACCCCGGCATCAAGCGCGAGAACATCCACGTCTGGACGCTGCGCGGGAAGAGCCGCGTCGGGCGCCTCGGCAAGCTGTGGGAGGAGTGGAAGGCGCTCGGCGTCCACCTCGTCGAGGACGGGTGGAAGGCGCCCTCCGGCCTCGAGGTGTTCACCGACTCGGGCACCTACGCCCCGAGCTTCCTGGTGGGGAGCTGGAAGGACGGCTCCGGCGCCACCCACGTCTTCCTCTGCGACGGCTACGCCGCGACCGCCGAGGCGATGCAGGCCGCCAGCCTCTCCGAGGTGCTGGACCTCGACGCCAGCATGGCGATGTTCTCGCCGTCGTTCGAGCTGCCGTGCCACCAGGAGGGCCAGCTCATGCGGCTCGATCCGAGGGCGCCCGACTTCGCCCGGCGGGTGGCGGAGATCTGGGGCGTGGCCGAGGTCGGGCCGGACAAGGTGAAGAGCTACGCGGAGGCCATCCAGGAGGCGGTCGACTCGAACATGCCGCTGGGTCGCCGTGTGCTCCGCGCCGACGACTTCCTGCCGGACAAGAACTGGAGCGTCCTCGCCAGCATCGGGTACATGTGCGACGACCCGTACACCGGCTACCCGGGCGTGCAGCAGGTCGCCGACGGCGTGTACCGGGTGACGACCCGGCTCGCCACGCGCAAGGCGTCGTCGCGCATCACGTTCACGTTCCGGCTCATGGAGCCGCTCTCCGAGGCGCGGCACGTCTTCAGCCCGCTGCTCGTCCGCTTCCTCTCCGGCGTGGACCACACCCGGCGCCCGGTGAAGATCAGCGACTCGGGGCGCATCCGCAACGAGCTGCAGACGATGCTCTCGCAGGCCCTGGAGTACGAGGGCGACACCCTGCGCGTCCACTTCGACCGGGTAGACGAGAAGGTCATGCCCAAGGACAAGCAGGCGGCGATCCGGAAGGTGCTGCAGTGGTACAAGCAGCACCACCCGGTCTGGTTCGAGTGGCTGGAGATCGCGTAGCGCGATCGCAGGGGGGCTACCTGCGCGCCAGCCCCTCCGGCGTCGCCACCACCGGCTCGCCCGGCTGGAACGGCGAGTACCCGCGGTACACGTACCGCTCCTGCCCGCCGTCGTCGAACTGCACGAAGACCTCGTACCAGCGCTCCTCGCTGCCGCCCTGGCTCGCCGCCGCGCCGACCGCCGCGCCGCCGACGGCGCCGACCACCGCGCCGACGCCGCTCGCGTGGTGGTAGCCGTTCCCCCACGCGTCGTAATGCGTGTGGCCGCCGAGCATGCTGCCGAGGACGCCGCCGATGAGCGCGCCCGCCACCGCGCCGCCGGCAGGGTTTCCCTGCGTGCGGGTGATGTTCTCCTGCACGTTCTGGACGTACCCGGTCCGCTGCCAGCCTCCGCCGTAGGGGTCGCCCCAGGTGCGCGTCGTGGTCGACGTGGTGACGCAGGCGGAGAGCGCGAGCAGCGGGGCGAGGGCGATGGCGAGGTTTCTCATGGTGTCCTCCGGACGGGTCCGGTCGTTCCGATCCGCGGAAGTGCACGCCGCGGACCACCAGCCGGACGTGCGAGAACACGGAGAAATTCAGCGCGCCGGCCGGGGCGACCGTGAGCCCCGGGCCACACGTGTGAGGCGCGGCCGGGGCGCCCGCCTGCCCGCCCGCCCGCGCACCGGCGGTGCGGCGCCGGACGCGCCCGCCGGCACGACCCTGGGTCGGGGCGCTAAGAGCTCTCCGCCGCCGCCGCAAGTCGTGTGAAACCCAGGGTTGCGCGCCTGCGCACACCCATGTCTAAGTGGGCGTGTCGCCTCGGTCTCCATGACGCGTTCCGCCTCCCGTACCGCCGTCGCCCTGTGCCTGGCCGCGCTCGCCACCGGCGTGCCGCGGGCGCGCGTCGAGCGGGCGGCTGCCGCCTGCGCCTGCCACCACGCCGGAGCCACGCCCTGTACCTGCGCGCGCGGCGCACAGCGGATCAGCGGGCGCTCGCACTGCGTGTCGCCGTGCTGCAAGGTGCCGGAGAGCGCCCGGACGCCGCAGGCCGCGCCGGAGCCGCTGGCCCTCGCCGCGCGCACGGCGCCGCTGCCGCCGCCGGCGGGGCGGACCGCCTCGCCCGAGACCCCCGCGTCCGCCGTCGACCGGGCGCACGAGCCCGAGACGCCGCCTCCGCGCCCGGCGTAGCCGTCGCCGCGGCGTCGCCGCGGCCCGCGCCGTCCGCCGAAGCGATCGACGTCTCCTCGTGCTCCAAGACAAGAACGGTCCCCGGGAGGACCTGCCATGAAGCTTTCTCGCACGCTGTTCCTGGGCGCGGCTGCCGCCGCCGCGCTCGCCTCCGCCTCACCCGCTCGCGCCTGCTCCGTCTGCGGCTGCGGCGATCCTCTCCTCGCCGCCAGCGACCCGGCGGCCATCACCGGCAAGCTCCGGCTGCAGCTCGACACCGACTACCTGCGCATGGACGCGGGGACCGAAGGGAACCCGAACTCGACCGACCAGCTCTCGCAGTGGTCGTACCGGTTCAACGCCGCCTACCGGCCCATCGACGACCTCTCCTTCCTGGTCACGGTCCCCCTCGTCTCGAAGACGATGAAGGCATCCGAGGGCGGCGCCACGACCCCGATGTCCGACCTGACGGGCCTCGGCGACATCGAGGTGGCGGCGCGCTACGCGTTCTTCCGCTCCGTGGATCTCGCCAAGCAGCGCGCCTGGGAGGTGGCCGTCACCGGCGGCTCGATGCTCCCCACCGGCGAGCACAACGCCACGGCGGACGGCGTGCTCATCGACGCCCACGGCCAGATCGGCACCGGCGGCTGGGGCCCGTTCCTCGGCCTCGCCTTCCTCTTCGAGCAGAAGGACTGGCTCGCCTTCGCCAACGCTTCCTACCGCGTCCGCACCGAGGCGACGTACGACGACGGGAGCAAGTACAAGTTCGGCGACGCCGTGCTGTGGAGCGTTCACGGACAGTACCGGCCGATGCGCCGCCTGGCGCTCGACCTCGGCGTCGACGGGCGCTACGCGATGCGAGACCGGCAGACCGAGGCGGACGGCAACCTGGTCCCCCAGGTGGAGAACACCGGCGGCACCGTCCTCTCCGCCGCGCCCGGGGTCTACTTCGAGGCGGGCGCGGGGATCTGGCTCTTCGCGCGCGGACAGATCCCGTTCGCCACGAGCCTCTACGGCCTGCAGAAGGTCTATCCCGGCTTCACCACCGGCCTCCAGTTCCAGGCCTTCTAGACGACGCCCCCGGCGCGGATGGCGATGGGCCAGCGCACGCGACGAGCGGGCGCTGCGCCCCACGCCTCGCGCAGCCGCGGCTCGACGAGGGCGACGCCGTCCTGGCCCGTGCGCGCCCGGTGGCGCGTCACCGCCGACCAGGTGCGCAGGTACCCGATGAGCTGGTCGAGGGTCCAGTCGTCCTCCATGGCGATGGCGGGCGGCTCCAGCGGAGGGAAGGGCATGGGCAGCGTCCGGTAGCCGCTCTCGGTGTGCCGCCGCTCCGGCGGCCAGTCCGGCCCGACGACGTCGTGGTAGAGGTGCCCGAGCACGGCGTCCACCGCGGGATCGATCTGGGCCAGCGCGTAGGTCACCGCGGCGAACGCGGCCCCGGGACGCGCCACCCGGCGCACCTCGGGGTAGAAGCGGTCGAGGTCGAGCCAGTGCAGCGCCTGCGCCACGAGCACGGCGTCGGCGCTGCCGCCGTCGAGGCCCGTCGCCTCCGCCGCGGCGACCCGGTAGCGGACGCGCCTGTGCGGCTCGGCGTTCGCGATCTGCTCGGCCGATGGGTCGATCCCGACCACCGCCTCGAACTCGCCGGCGAGCGCGACCGTGGCCTGCCCGTTGCCGCAGCCGATGTCGACCGCGAGCGCCCGCGAGGGCGCGACCTCGGCCAGCCAGGCGAAGAGCGCGGCCGGGTAGCGGGGGCGGAAGGCGCGGTAGCCGCTCGCCACGCCCGAGAAGTGGTCCTTGAACGCGCCGGACATGGCGGCGGCATAGCCGCGCCGCGCCCGGCGCGCCCGTCACCAGAGCGTCAGGACCAGGTCGGCGTCGGCCCCGTCCCACTGCACCGCCGGGTTCGCGTCGTCCACGTCCCAGCCGGCGGTGGAGACGCCGGCGGGGAGGTCGGCCCCCAGGCAGAGGATGGAGCGCGGTGGCGCACCGACGCCGTCGCCGTCCTGGTCCGGGTAGACGACCGTCCAGCGCCAGCGCGCCGGGTCGGCGTCGTCACAGTCCTTCCCGTGCGCGGCCGCCAGGTAGGGGGCGGGCAGCGCGGCGCTGACGCAGAGCGGGCCCGGCTCGGGCACGGTGAACCCGTCGCCGTCGCGGTCCGCGAAGACGTTCGTCACGGTGCGGAAGCGCTCCGGGTCCTCGGGGGCGCAGTCGGTGCCGGTCGCGACCCAGCCCGCCGGCAGCGCGCCGGCGGTGCAGAAGGTCACGGCCGGCCCGGCGCCCACCCCGTCGCCGTCGGCGTCCGCGAAGCCGACGAGCGACGCGTGGACGGTCGGATCCGCGTCGTCGCAGTCGAGCCCGCCGCCGGCGCCGTTCGCGTAGCCGGCGGGGAGCGCCCGGCCCGAGCACACCGTCCCCGGCTGCGCGGCGAAGAACCCATCCCCGTCGGCGTCGCGGTAGGCGTACGGGAGAACCTGCCAGCGGCTGGCGTCGTCGGGCGCGCAGTCGCCCGGCGCCGCGGCGAGCCCGGCCGGCGGCGCCGAGCCCGGGCGGTAGCAGACGTACACCGGCTCGCCGTCGCCGACGCCGTCGCGGTCCGCGTCGGGCCACGCCGGGCGCGGGCCACCCCACCCGGCGTCGTGGTCGTCGCAGTCCTGCACCGCGGGGACCTCCGCTGCGTACCCCCACGGCAGCGCCGCCCCGCTGCAGAGCGTGCCCGCGGCCGCGGCGAGCCACCCGTCGCCGTCCCCGTCGGTCGCGGCGTAGGGGAGGAGTTGCCAGCGGGAGGCGTCGAACGGCGCGCAGTCGCCGCCCGACGCGACGTAGGGCGCCGGGAGCGCCCCGGCCGTGCACAAGGTGACGGGTGCGCCGTCTCCGACGCCGTCCCCGTCGCCGTCGAGGTAGCCGATGATGCTGGCGAAGCGGCCGGGGTCGAAGTCGTCGCAGTCGAGCCCGCTCGGCACGTCGAGGTAGCCCGGCGGCAGGGTGGCGCCGGAGCAGACCGTCCCGGTCTCGGGCACGGTGAAGCCGTCTGCGTCGCGATCGCGGAAGGCGTAGGGGAGGAGCTGCCACCGGGTCGGGTCGCCGGGCGCGCAGTCGCCGGCGGTGGCCGAGTAGCCGGGCGGTGGCGCCTCGGCGCACAGGAGGATCGCCGGGTCCTCGGCGACCCCGTCGTGGTCGGCATCGGCGTAGAACGGCTGCAGGCGCCAGCCGGTCGGTGAGCGGTCGTCGCAGTCGTCGGCGGTCGCGGCGTAGCCGCGCGGCAGCCCGGCGCCGGGCTCCACGCAGAGCACCACCGGGGGCCCGGCGCCGTGGCCGTCGCCGTCGGCGTCGACGAACCCGGTGATGAACGCGCCCGCGGCGCCGGTCGCGGTGTGGCACGGCGCGGTGTCGGTGACCGGTGGCAGCGACGGCGGGGGCTGGGGCTCGGACGCGGCCCCGCAGGCGAGGGCCGCCGCGGCGAGCGCGGAGAGGAGCGCGCGGCGCACGATGGACCCGCCCTACGGCGTGACGCGGGTGAGGGTGCAGCCGGGGAACGGGCCGAACCCGATGTAGCCCTGGACCGTGAAGAGGAACGCGCCGGGCTTCATGATCGCGAGCGTGGCGAAGCGCGTGCAGGTCTGCATGACCGCGTCGTCCCCGGCGCTCCAGCCGGAGGCGACCACGCCGGTCGTCGGCATGCCGACGGCGGAGAGGTCGAACGTGCGGGTGGTGGCGGCCTGTTCCCCCTGCACGACCCCCGTCACGGTGAGCTGGTCGCCCTTCAGCGAGACCGCGTCGACGGCCGTGTAGACGGCCGTGTTGGAATTGGTCTGCGCCCGCGCCGGAGAGGCGGCGAGCAGGGCGGTGGCGGCGGCGCAGGCGAGAGCGTGGCGGTTCACGGAGGACCCCCGGCGAGATCGATGAACGACGGGAACGTACGCTAGGTGAACCGGCGACGGCCTTGATCGCGATCATCGGTGCCGCGACGCCTGCCGCATGCCGAGACCGTTCCACGCGCTGCGTCGAGGGCGAGGCCCCTGCAGCGCGTTCACCAGGCGAGCGAGCCCCTCCTGGGAAGCGTCGTTGCAGCGGCGCGGCGCGCGCCGGATGACATTCTCCTGCGCGCATTGCCCACGGAGGTGCTCATGGCTCGTCCCGCCGTCGCCGGCCCATCCATCCCGCTCCTGCTCGCGGCCGCGCTCGCCGCCGCGGCGCTCCCGGTCGCCTCCCGCGCCGCGGACAAGGGAAAGATCGTCATCGGCGCGACGCTCCCCCTCACCGGCTCGGAGGCGCGCGTCGGAGGCTTCTTCAAGGAGGGGTACGACCTCGCCTTCGAGGAGGTGGCGAAGGCGGGCGGGCTGGAGGTCGGCGGGAAGAAGCTCCCCGTCGAGCTGAAGCTGCTCGACGACACCTCCACCCAGGCGACCGCGGTCAGCCTCGCCGACCGCCTCGTCAACAACGACCAGGTCGACTTCCTGCTCGGCACCTACGCCAGCCACCTGGTCGAGGCGCAGAGCACGGTCGCCGAGCAGAACCGGGTGCCGTACGTGAACGGCGGCGGCGGCGCGACCAAGATCTACAAGCGGAACTTCAAGTACCTGTTCGGCCTCATCTCGCCCGTCGAGCTCCTCGGCCACACGCTCATGCAGTGGATCGACGAGCAGCAGAAGGCGGGGAAGCTGCCGAAGCCGGCGAAGATCGCGCTCCTCTGGGAGAACACCGCGCACGGCAAGGACTTCCGCAAGGGCGTCTCCGACTTCGCCGGGAAGAGCGGCGGCGCGTACCAGATCGCCGTGGACGAGTCGTTCGAGCTGAACGCCCGCGACTACGGCGCGCTGCTGGGGAAGGTGAAGGCGGCGGGCGTGGACCTGTTCCTCGTCGACGCCCACCTCCCCGACTACATCACCATGCACCGGCAGTACGTGTCGGCCGGGCTCTGCCACAAGGTGGTGAGCTACGGCGCGCGCGGCGCCGAGAAGGACGCGGTGCAGGCGCTCGGCCAGGAGAACGTGAACTACGTGCTCTCCGGGGTGTGGTGGAGCCCGCAGCTGGGCAACAAGCCCGGGCCGGCCAAGGACTTCGTCGAGGCGTTCAAGGCGCGCTACGGCGGGCGCTCGCCGGAGTGGTTCCAGGCGCTCGGCTACGAGAGCGCTCGCGCTCTCTTCACCGCCATCCAGAAGGCGGGCAAGGTGGACCGGGAGGCGGTCCGCGCCCAGCTCGCCAGCATGAGCGTCCCGTCGCTCCTCCCGGGCGGCACGCTGCACCTCGATCCCAAGGACGGGCAGCAGGCGCAGAACCCGTTCGTCATCCAGCAGAACATGCCGGACGGAACGTCTCCCATCATCTTCCCGCACGACGTCGCCACCGGGCAGGGCACGGGCGCGAACCCGCGCTGCAAGTGATGCTCGACCGGCTGGTCGACCTGGCCGTCTCCGCGGTGCTGCTCGCCGGCCTGTACGCCACCATGGCGTACGGGCTCGGGCTCATCTTCGGCGTGCTCCGGGTCGTGAACCTGGCGCACGCGGGCGTGATCATGGCCGGCGCCTACCTGGGCTGGGTGCTCCACGGCTGGGCCGGCCTCGACCCCTACCTCGCGCTCCCGCTGGTGGTGGCGGCCTGCTTCGTCCTGGGCGCCGCGCTGTACCGCGGCCTCGTGCGCCACCTGCCGCGCGGCGCCGCCGGCGGGCCCGCCTCGCTGCTCCTGCTCTTCGGCGTCTGGCTCGTCCTGCGCAACGTCGCCTACCTGCTCTTCACCGGGAACGACCAGGCGATCCGGACCGGGTACTCGACGCGCTCCGTCCCGCTGCTCGGGTCGCACGTGTCGGTGAACCGGCTGGCGGTGCTGGCGATCGCGCTGGTGACCCCGGCGCTGCTGCACCTGCTCATGACGCGCACCTACCTCGGGCGCGCGATCCGGGCCGTGGCGCAGAACGCGGACAGCTGCACGCTGGTCGGCATCGACGTGGAGCGCGTCTACACCATCACCTTCGGCATCGGCACGGCGCTGGCCGGGCTGGCGGGGCTCCTCTCGGCCACGCTCTTCTCCTTCAACCCCGCCTCGGGATCGGGAGAGCTGCTCAAGGCGTTCGTGGTCGTGGTGCTGGGCGGCCTGGGGAGCTTCGTCGGCACGGGCCTCGCCGCGCTCATCCTGGCGGTGGTCGAGGTCTTTGCCATCCTGGTGCTCCCCTCCTACCTCACCGCCGCGGTCGGGTTCGTGGTGCTGGTCCTGGTGCTCGTGCTCCGGCCGGGCGGGCTCTTCGGCCAGCGGGTGCTCGGGTGACGGCGCGCGCGCCGCGCCTCGTCCAGCCGCGCGCCGCCGCCGCCTTCGCCGCCGCGGTCGCGGCGCTGGCCGTCCTGCCCTTCCTCTTCGACCTCACCCCCTACAGCCGGAACCTCCTCACGCTCGCCTTCCTCATGATCGGCGGCGCGCTCGCCTGGAACTGGATGGGCGGGTTCGTGGGCCAGGTGAGCTTCGGCCACGCCGCCATGTTCGGCCTGGGCGGCTTCGTCTCGGGGCGGCTGCTCCTGCTCGAGCCCGCGCCGCCCGCGCCGCTGGCCTGGATCGCGGGCGGCCTGGTGGCGGGGGTGTTCGCGCTCGGCGCGCACCCCATGCTCCGGCTGCGCGGCCCCTACTTCTCCATCGCCACCATCGGCGTGGGCGAGGCCTCGCGCCTCCTCTTCACCTACTGGGAGGACTTCACGGGAGGCGCGTCCGGGCTGTCGCTCCCCATCGACCCCGACATGAAGGCGCGGCTCTACTTCTGGGGGCTCGCCCTGGTGGCGCTGGTGCTGGCGGCGTCGTACCTCATCCGTCGCTCCTCGCTCGGCCTGCAGCTCCTCGCCATCAAGGCGGACGTGGACGCGGCCGCCGACGTCGGCGTCTCCGCCACCTTCAACCAGGACCTCGTCTTCGCGCTCTCCGGCGCGGTGGTGGGGGTGACCGGCGCACTCTACGCCTCCTACTTCAGCTTCATCGAGCCGAACGACATGTTCGGCTTCGACCGCTCCATCGCCTTCGTGCTCATGGCGGTGATCGGCGGCGTGGGCACGGTGCTCGGGCCGGTCTACGGCGCGGTCGTGTTCGTGCTCCTGCGCCAGTACCTGCTCGCCTCCTACCCGCAGCTCTACCTCGGCCTGTACGGCGTGCTGCTCATCCTCATCATCCTCTTCGAGCCGCTCGGGCTCACCGGGCTGGCGCTGCGCCTGACGCGCCGCGCCCGGGCCCGCGGCCCGGCGGCCGCGCCGGCGGCGAGGGCCTGAGCGTGGCGCTCCTCGCCGCGCGCGCGCTCACGAAGCGCTTCGGCGGGCTCCGCGCGCTCGACGGCGTCGATCTGGAGCTGGCCGAGGGGGAGATCCTGGGCGTCATCGGGCCGAACGGCGCCGGGAAGACGACGCTCTTCAGCGTCATGGCCGGCTCCATCCCCGCCACCTCGGGCGAGGTCCTGCTCGACGGCGGCCGGCTCTCCGGCCTGCCCGCGCACCGGGTGGCGCGCGCCGGCGTGGTGCGCTCCCACCAGATCGTGCGGCCGTTCCCGAACCTGACGGTGGCCGAGAACGTCCTGGTCGGCGCCATCCACGGCGGGCGGCGCGCGGCGGGGTCGCCGCGGGCGCGCGCCGCCGAGGTGCTCGAGTTCGTGGGCCTGGGCGAGCGGGCCCGCGACCTGCCCGGCGCGCTGACGCTGGCCGGGCGCAAGCGGCTGGAGCTGGCGCGGGCGCTCGCGCTCGCCCCGCGCGTGCTCATGCTCGACGAGGTCATCGCCGGCGTGAACCCGGCCGAGGCGATGAAGCTCGCGGCGCTCATCCGGCGCATCCGCGACGAGCGGAAGGTCTCCATCGTCATGATCGAGCACGTCATGCCGGCGGTCATGTCGCTCTCCGACCGGGTGGCGGTGCTCGACCACGGGAAGAAGATCGCGGAGGGCCTGCCCGCGGCGGTGGCGCGCGACCCGGCGGTGGTCGAGGCGTACCTCGGCCGCGGCGGGGAGGCGCGCCCGTGAGCCCCCTGCTCGAGGTGGAGGGGATCGACGTCTTCTACGGGGACGTGCAGGTGCTGTACGGGCTCTCGCTCTCGGTGGGGGAGGGCGAGATCGTGACGCTCCTCGGCTCGAACGGCGCCGGCAAGACCACGACGCTGCGCGCGGTGGCGGGGCTGCGCCCGGTGCGGGCCGGCGACGTCCGGTTCCGGGGCCGCTCGCTCCGCGACGTCCCGGCGGCGGCGCGCGCCGAGCTGGGCGTCGCGCTGGTGCCGGAGGGGCGCGAGCTGTGGCCGCAGCTCACGGTGCGCGAGAACCTGGAGCTCGGGGCCTACGCCGCGCGCGTGCGGCCGCGTGCGGCGGCCAACATGGACAGGGTGTTCGGCCTCTTCCCGCGCCTCGCCGAGCGATCGCGGCAGCTCGCCGGCAGCCTCTCCGGCGGCGAGCAACAGATGTGCGCCATCGGCCGCGCGCTCATGAGCGAGCCGTCGCTGCTCATGCTGGACGAGCCGAGCCTCGGGCTCGCGCCCATCCTCGTCGATCAGGTGATGCGCACGGTGGCGGACCTCCACGCGCGCGGCATGACCGTGCTGCTCGTGGAGCAGAACCTGCACAAGGCGCTCGAGATCGCGCAGCGCGGGACGGTGATCGAGACCGGCCGCGTGCGGCTCACCGGGACGAGCGCCGAGCTTCGGGCGAACCCGCAGATCCGCGAGGCGTACCTGGGGATCTGACGCGCTCACCCCCCGCCGTACGTCTCCCGCAGCTTCGACTTCAGCACCTTCCCCATCGCGTTGCGCGGCAGCTCCGCGGCGAAGTGGACCCGCTTCGGAACCTTGTACGAGGCGAGCTGCTCCTTGAGCGCGCGGACGACGTCCGCCTCGGTCAGCGCCGGATCGCGGCGCACCACCACCGCCGTCACCGCCTCGCCCAGGTCGCGGTGGGGGACGCCGATCACCGCCGACTCGACGACGCCGGGGAGCGCGTCGATGGCGAGCTCGATCTCCTTCGGGTAGACGTTGTAGCCGCCGGAGATGACGAGGTCCTTGGCGCGCCCGACGATGCTGACGTAGCCGTCCTCGGACTGCACCCCGAGGTCGCCGGTGCGGAACCAGCCGCCGGGCGCGAACTCCTCGGCCGTCTTTTCCGGGTTGCGCCAGTAGCCCTTCATGACGGCCGGCCCGCGGATCTGGATCATCCCGGTCTGCCCGCGCGGCAGCGGCCGGTCGTCCGGGTCGGCGATGCGCAGCTCGACGCCCTCGACCGGCTGGCCGACGCTGCCGGCCCGGCGCTCGCCGCGCAGCGGGTTCGTGGTGATGACCACGGCCTCGGTCATCCCGTAGCGCTCGAGCGGCACCTGCCCGCTGCGCTCCGCGAACTGCCGGCTCGTCTCCGCCAGGAGCGGCGCCGACCCCGAGACGAAGAGCCGGACGGTGCGGCAGGCGGCGCGGTCGAAGCGCGGGCAGTCGAGGAGGCGTGTGTAGAAGGTGGGCACGCCCATGACCACGGTGGCGCGCGGCATGGCGTCCACCAGCCGGTCCACGTCGAACCTGCGCTGGAACAGCATCCAGCTCCCGGTGAGGAGCGCGCAGTTCGCGGAGATGAAGAGCCCGTGGGTGTGGAAGAGGGGGAGGGCGTGGAGGAGCGCGTCGCCGCGGCCGAAGCCCCAGGCCCGGGCGATGGCGTCCCCGTTCTGGAGGAGGTTCCGGTGCGTGAGCATGGCGCCCTTGGAGCGCCCGGTCGTGCCCGAGGTGTAGAGGATGGCGGCGAGGTCGTCGGCGGCGCGCGCGACGGTCGCGAACTCCGCCGGCTCCGCCTGGGCCCGGTCGGCGAGGGTGCCGCGGCCGTCGGCGCCGAGCGTCAGCACCTCGCCGACGCCGCAGGCGCGGGCGAGTGCCCGGCGCTCGTCGAGGTGCGCCGGATCGCACACCAGCACCGCGGGCTCGGCGTCGCGGAGGAAGTACTCCACCTCGGCCGGCTGGTAGGCGGTGTTGAGCGGCAGCCAGGCCGCGCCCATGCGCGCCACCGCCAGCCAGAGCACGTACGCCTCGGGCGACTTCTCCAGCTGCCCCGCCACGCGGTCGCCGGGGCGGACGCCGGCGGCGCCGAGGGCGCGGGCGTAGCGGGCCGAGAGCGCGAAGAGGTCGCTGTAGGTGAAGGAGCGCCCGTCGTCGCTCTCGATGAACGGGGCGGCGGGATCGGCGCGCGCCTCGACCTGCGCGAAGAGGTTGCCGTCGACGGCGCTCACAAGAACTCGCACAGGTAGGCGGCGGGCGCGACCGCCTTCACGTCGAAGCCGCTCTGGCCCGGCACCTCGAAGGCGGTTCCCGCCGGATAGCCCCGGAACGCCGCCTCGCCCGGCAGCTTCGCCCACAGCTCGCCGGAGACGACCGTCATCCGCTCCGGCGCCTGCGTGCCGAAGTGGAACTCACCGGGCTCGACCACGCCCACGGTGGCGCGCCGTCCGTTCCGCTCGAACCCGACGCTCTGGACCTTCCCCTCGAAGTAGCTGTTGTGCTGGGCCATGCGTCTCACCATGGCGCGAGGCGACAGTCCTCGCACGCGAGCATGTGATGGCCATACGGGCCGAGGCAGGCGGCGCACACCGGCCGCTTGCAGATGGCGCACGGCGCGAGCTCCTCCGCGGCGCGCTCCTTCTGGCAGGAGGCGCATCGGCGCTGCCCGGCCGGCTGGGGTCGGGTCTCCTGGCCCATCGCGCCGGGGACGTTATCATGCGCCGGCGCGCGGCCGGCGGGCCCGGGCGGGAGGAGCACACGTGAACGAGCCCATCCGCGTGTTCGTGACCGGCGGGACCTTCGACAAGGAGTACGACGAGATCGGTGGCCGGCTGTACTTCAAGCACACCCACCTCCCCGAGATGCTGCGGCTCGCCCGCTGCCGGCTGGAGGTGCGGCTCGAGACGCTCATGATGATGGACAGCCTGGAGCTGACCGACGCCGACCGCGGCCGGATCGTGGAGAGCTGCCGGCGGTGCGTCGAGGCGCGCATCGTCGTGACCCACGGCACGGACACCATGGCCGACACGGCGCGCGCGCTGCACGCGGCGGCGGTGGGGAAGACGGTCGTCCTCACCGGCGCCATGGTGCCGTACGCCTTCGGCTCGTCCGACGGGCTCTTCAACCTGGGCAGCGCCCTCTCCTTCGCGCAGGTGCTGCCGCCCGGCGTCTACGTGGCCATGAACGGCCGCTGCCTGCCGGGGGAGCACGTCCGCAAGGACCGGCAGACCGGCATCTTCGAGGCCGTGCCGCCGGCGACCAGCGGCCCCGAGAGGGTGTGAGAGGAATCGCGGCGCCGGGAGAATCCGTGGCAGGCGTCGTGCACCTCACGATTCCATGAACGTGTTTCACCCGGACCGGCTCGCCGGGTTCTCGAAGGTGTGGGCCGCGGCGGCCGCTCTCTCCGCCGCGGCGCGGGCCGTGAGCCGGCGCGTCACAGGGGCGCGCCGGCCCACGGGATTTCGTGCGGCGAGCGACGGCGGGGTGGCGCGATGACGGCCCTTCTCACGATGATCACGGTGCGGACGGCGCTCCGCTGGCTGGCTGCAGCCGCCGCCGGGGTGACCGCGGCGCGGGCAGGCCCGAGCCTGGCTGCCGCGCTCCGGCGCCGGGCTCGAGGCCCGTAGCGGCGCGCCGACGGCAGGCGGCGCGGCCCGGAGGGCGCCGCGCCCGGCGTTCGCTATATCCCGCCGCATGACCGACCTCGTCGTCACCCTCCTCGGTGAGGACCGCCCCGGCCTCGTCGAGGCCGTCGCCGCGCCCGTCGCCGAGCACGGCGGCAACTGGCTGGAGAGCCGGATGGCGCACCTCGCCGGCCAGTTCGCCGGCATCCTCCGAGTCGAGGTGCCGGAGGATCGGGCGGCCGCGCTGGCGGACGCGCTGCGCCGGCTGCGCGGCGGAGGCCTCGAGGTGACGGTCGCGCCGAGCCCCGCTCCGGCGGCGCCGCCCACCCGCGATCTCCTCGAGCTCGACCTCACCGGCACCGATCGGCCGGGCATCGTCCGGGAGATCGCGCGGGCGCTGGCCGAGGAGCGCGTCAACATCGAGGAGCTGGTGACCGACCGCACGGCCGGTGCGATGTCGGGCGCGCCCATCTTCCGGGCCCGGGCCCGGGTGTACGTGCCGGCCGGCGCCGATCTGGCGCGCCTCCGGGCGCGCTTGGAGCGCGTCGCCACGGACCTCATGGTCGAGGTGAGCCTGGCCCCTCCACAGTCCGCCGTGGGGGGACACCGGCCCGCCTGACCCCTTGTCACGGGAGCCCGTCCAGGGTTCAGATAGACGCCAGGAGGACCCCATGGCGGGTATCGACTTCTCCCGGCTCGACCTTCGCGGCGCGTTCGACCTCGCCATCCTCATCGAGGAGGAGGCGCAGCTCCGGTACCAGCACTTCACGCGGCTGGTGGACGGCGGCGCGCTCGACGTCTTCAAGATGATGGTGCGCAACGAGGCGAAGCACCGCGAGGAGCTGGTCTCGAAGCGCGACGTCCTCTTCCGGAACGAGCCGAAGCGGATCGAGACGTCGCTGCTCGACGACGCCGACGCCGAGGCGCCGGATCCGGACGGCGTGGGCGAGCACATCAGCGCGCGCGAGGCGCTGGAGATCGCGCTCAAGGCCGAGATCCGCGCCTTCGAGTTCTACTCGAAGGCGATCCCGCACGTGAAGAACCCGGAGGTCCGCAAGTTCTTCGAGGAGCTGCGCGACGAGGAGGTCGAGCACCAGCGGATGCTCCGGGACAAGATCGCCCAGCTGGGCTAGGCCGCCCCGCGCGGCCGCTCGCGCCGGAGCGGGGATCTCGGCATCCTCCTCGCGCATGCGCGCGCTCCAGATCACGCGGCACGGCGGCCCCGAGGTGCTCCGGGTGGTGGAGGGGCCCGACCCCGTGCCCGGCCCGGGCCAGGTGAAGGTGCGGGTCCGGGCGGCGGGCCTCAACTTCGCCGACATCATGGCGCGGCTCGGGCTGTACCCGGACGCGCCGAGGCCTCCCTGCGTCATGGGGTACGAGACGGCCGGCGTGGTCGAGGCGCTGGGGGAGGGGGCCGCCGGACCACCCGTCGGCGCGCGCGTCCTGGCGCTGACGCGCTTCGGCGGCCAGGCCGACGCGGTCTGCGTGCCCGCGGCGCAGGTCCTGGAGATGCCCGACGGGATGGGCTTCGAGGAGGCCGCCGCCTTGCCGGTGAACGGCATCACCGCCTGGCACGCCATCTTCCGCGTCGCGTCCGTGCGCCCGAAGGAGAGGGTGCTCGTGCACATGGCGGCGGGGGGCGTCGGCCTGTGCGCGCTGCAGCTCCTCCGCACCATCGCCGGCGTGGAGGTGTTCGGGACCGCCTCGGCCGGCAAGCACGCCGCGCTGCGCGACTTCGGCTGCGCGCACCCCATCGACTACCGCACCCAGGACTACGAGGCCGAGGTGCGGCGCATCACCATGGGCCGGGGCGTGGACGTGGTGCTCGACCCGCTGGGCGGGCGGGACACGCGCAGGGGCTACCGGCTCCTCCGCCCCGGCGGGCGGCTCGTCTGCTACGGCGCGGCCAACCTGGCGACGGGCGAGCGCCGGAGCGTCGTGCGGAGCGCGGTCGCGCTGGCGGGGACGCCGTTCTTCACGCCGCTCGGGCTCATGAGCGACAACCGCGCCGTCGCCGGCATCAACATCGGCCACCTGTGGGGCGAGGCCGCGATGCTGCGCGAGGAGCTCGAGGCGCTCCTCGGGCACTGGTCGCACGGGGAGCTGCGCGCGCGCGTCGACGCGACGTTCCCGCTGGAACAGGGCGCCGAGGCGCACCGGCGCATCCAGTCGCGCCAGAACGTCGGTAAGGTCGTGCTCGTGCCGTGAGGCAGGCGCCGGCCAGGTCCCGCGCGGCGGCGCGCCGCCTCGCGCCGCTCGCCCTCGCCCTCGCGCTGGCCAGCGGCGCCGCCGCCGGCTGCAG
>DASTGH010000550.1:0-11089 GCA_035719345.1 Anaeromyxobacteraceae bacterium | reverse complement strand
CGCCCCGCCGGAGCAGCCGGCGAGGGCGATCACGACGACGGCCAGGGTCGCGAGCGGGAGGGTCCGCCAGGAGATGGCCGTCAGGCGGGTCATCGAGACGGTGCCGGGCTGCCGAAGAAGGCACGCTGCGTCGCGGCAACGAACACGAGGACGAACGCGAACAGGTCGAGGACTTCGCTGATCGTGTGACCTCGCCGGCAAGAACGACGAGGAGCTGTGGACGATCGGCCGCGCCGCGCTGCAGTCCGGCGATCACGAGCGCGCGGCGGCCGCTCTCGGCCGGCTCGCCGACCGCTTCCCCTCCTCGCGCCACCGCGCCGCCGCGCTGTGGGACGCGGGCATGGCGCTGCGCGCGCTCGAGCGCTGGGACGCCGCCGCCGCCCGCTTCCGGGAGCTGGCCGAGGGCTTCGGCGGGCCGGATGCGGAGGAGGCGCGCTTCCTCGAGGCGGAGGCGCTCTACCGCCTCGGCCGGCACGGCGAGGCGCGCGCGCTCCTCGACGGGCTCGCGTCGCGCTCCGATCTCGACCCGGCGCGGCGCGCCCGCGCGCGGTGCGAGCGCGGGGTGGTGGAGCTCGAGGACGGCGACGCGAGCGCGGCCGAGCGCTCGCTCACGGACGCCGTGGCGGAGCAGGACGCGCTCGCCGCGCGCGAGCGGGTGGATCCCGCCGACCTCGCCAAGGCGCGCTACTGGCTCGGCGAGGTGCGCCGCGCCCGCTTCCTGGAGGTGCGGCTCGCGCCGGAGGCGGGGGACGAGGCCGCGCTGGCGGACGCGCTCGAGCGGAAGGCCCAGCTCCTGCTGGCGGCGCAGGACGCGTACCTGCGCGCCATCCGCGCCGGCGATCCCACCTTCGCGGTCGCCGCCGGCGGCCGCGTCGGCGACCTCTACGAGGCCTTCCACGCGCAGCTCACCTCGGCCCCGTTGCCGCCCGGGCTCGGCCCGGAGGAGGAGCGGGCCTACCGCGAGGAGCTGCGCGCCCGGCTGCGCGTGCTCCTGCAGAAGGCGGTGGTCGCCTACGAGGAGACGCTGGCGGCGGCGCGCCGCGCCGGCGTCGACGGCGACGTCGTCGACGGTACCGCATCGTCCCTGGAACGGCTGCGCGGCCTCCTCGCGGACGAGCGGTGAGCCGGGCCGCTAGGGCGCCCGGATCGCCTCGCCGTACATCGCGTCCAGCACCGCCTGGTACCTCTGCTCCACCAGCTTCCGCTTCAGCTTCTGCGACGGCGTCACCTCGCCCGCCGCCTCGCTGAAGTCCGAGGGGAGGATGGTGAAGCGCTTCACGCTCGCGAAGCGCGGCAGCGCGGCGTTGAGCCGGTCGACCGCGCCCTGGATCTCGGCGCGCAGGTCGGGGTGGCCGGCCAGCTCGGCCGCGCCGCGCGTGCCGAGGCCGCGCGCGGCCGCCCAGCTCGCCAGGGCCTGCGGGTCGACCGTGACGAGCGCGGTGATGTAGTTGCGCCGGTCGCCGTGGACGAGCGCCTGCGAGACGAGCGGCGAGAGCGCCTTGAGCTTTCCCTCCAGCTCCTGGGGCGCCACGTACTTCCCCCCGGAGGTCTTGATGAGGTCCTTCTTGCGGTCGGTGATGGTGAGGTAGCCGTCCGAGTCGACGGTGCCGACGTCGCCGGTGCGGAGCCAGCCGCCCGCCAGCGCCTCCGCCGTCTGCTCGCGGAGCCCGTGGTAGCCGCGCATGATCCACGGCCCGCGCATGAGGACCTCGCCGTCCTCCGCCAGCCGCACCTCGACCCCGGGGAGCGGCGGCCCGACCGTCCCGGGGCGCGGCCGGTCGGGGTGGTTCACGTGCGTCGCCGCCGCCGACTCGGTGAGCCCGTACCCCTCCAGGATGGGCAGGCCCGCGGCCTCGAACAGATCGCGCACCTCGCGCGAGAGCGGGGCGGAGCCGGAGATGAAGAAGCGCAGCCTCCCGCCGAAGATCGCGCGCACCTTGGCCAGCACCAGTCGATCGGCGAGCACCGCCTGCGCGCGGATCCAGGGCGCCGGCTGGCGCCCCTCGCGCCGCGCCCGCGCCCGCTCGCGGCCCACGCCGAGCGCCCAGCGGAAGGCGGCCACCCGCACCGGCCCGCCCGCCTGCGCCTGCGAGACGATCCGGTTGTGCACCTTCTCGAAGATGCGGGGCACGGCGCAGACGAAGGTCGGGCGAACCTCGGCCAGGTTCTCGACCAGGCGCTCCACGCGGCCGTCGACGGCGGTGGGGAAGCCGATCCAGAGCTGGGCGGTGCCGATCATCTTCCCGAACACGTGCGACAGCGGCAGCCAGAAGAGCTGCAGCGCGCGATCGTGGTTCAGGAGGCCGGCCCGGTCGATGGCCTTCGCCTGCGCCACCCAGCCGCCGTGCAGGAGCTCGACGCCCTTGGGACGGCCGGTCGTGCCGGAGGTGTAGACGAGCGTGGCGAGCGCCTCCGGCCCGACCGCCTCCGCCGCCTCCTCGAAGGCGCCGGGCCGCTCGGCGTCGCCGGTGCGTCCCACCGCCTCCAGCGCCGCGAGCGTCGTCACCCACGGATCGCCGCCGGCGTCGCCGTCGAGCAGGATCACCTTGCGCAGCGCCGGCAGCTCCGCGCGCCGCGCGCGCAGCTTCTCGAGCTGGCCCGCGTCCTCCACCACCGCCAGCGCGCTCCCCGAGTCCGCCAGGATGAAGGCGCACTCCTCGGCCGTGCTCGATGGATAGATGGTGGTGGTGGCGCCACCGGCGCAGAGCACGGCGAGGTCCACCAGCACCCACTCGATGCGGGTGGAGGCGAGGATGGCGCAGCGCTCCTCGGCCTGGAGCCCGAGCGCGCGCAGCCCGCCGGCGATGGCGCGCACCCGGCCCTCCGTCTCGCGCCAGGTGAGGCTCCGCCAGCCGCCGCCGGAGGGGTGGCGGAACGCCTCCGCGTCCGGGGTCTTCCCCACGCGCTGCAGGAAGAGCGCGGGGACGCTGCGGGGTTCGCGGTCGGGCGGGGTCAAGGGGGCTCGTGGGGCAGCGGATGCTAGCGGCCGCGCCGCGAGCGCGTGCGACCGCGATGGGTCCGCCCGTCCGCCATGCCGGACGCTCGTCCACCGCCTGCAGCGACACGGAAGGGGCGCCGATATATCACCTGCGGCAGGCGCCCGATCGCATATCCGCTTGACAGGATAGTCCTCCGTCATGAAGGATATGCCTGCGACCGACCGCCGCACCCCGGAGACACGCATGGCCATCGCCGCAGCCTCGCTCAGCGCCGTCCCCGCCGTCCCGCGGCTGCGACCCCAGGTCTGCCGGCTGTGCGGCGCGCGCCAGGAGCCGTCGGCCGTCGCCGTGTGCGCCTCGTGCCTGGGGCCGCTCGAGCCCGTCTACGACCCGGCGCGCCGCCTGCCGACGCGCGAGGAGATCGCCTCCCGCCCCGCATCGCTCTGGCGCTACCGCGAATGGCTGCCGGTGGCGGACCCGGTGCACGCGCTCGACGCCGGGTTCACGCCGCTCCTCGAGGCGCCGCGGCTGGCGGCGCGGCTCGGCGTGGCGCGCGCCTGGGTGAAGAACGACGCCGTCTCCCACCCGACGCTCTCCTTCAAGGACCGGGTGGTGGCGACCGCCGTCAACGCGGCCGCCGCGCTCGGCATCGACACCATCGGCTGCGCCTCGACCGGCAACCTCGCCAACGCCGTCGCCGCGGCGGCCGCCCGCGCCGGGCTGAAGGCGTGGATCTTCATCCCGCACGACCTGGAGCTGGGGAAGGTCGTCGGCACGCTCGTCTACGGGCCGCGCCTGGTCCGCGTCCGCGGCACCTACGACGACGTGAACCGCCTCTGCGCACAGGTGGCCGACCGCTTCGGCTGGGGGCTCGTCAACGTCAACCTGCGCGGCTACTACGGCGAGGGCTCGAAGACGATGGGCTTCGAGATCGTCGAGGGCCTCGGCTGGCGCTTCCCCACCGCGGTGGTGGCGCCCATGGCCGGCGGCTCGCTCCTCACCAAGCTGGGCAAGGCGTTTCGCGAGTTCTCCGACGCGGGGCTGGCGCGCGGCCCGGCCCCGCGCCTCTACGGCGCCCAGGCGGCGGGCTGCTCGCCCATCGTCAACCTGGTCGAGTCGGGCGGCGAGCGCGTCGAGCCGGTCATCCCCGACACCATCGCGAGGTCGATCGCCATCGGCAACCCGGCCGACGGCCGCTTCGCCGCCGCCGCCATCCGCCAGAGCGGCGGCTGGGCGGCGAAGGTCTCCGACGCCGAGCTGGTGGAGGGCATCGGGGTGCTGGCCCGCGACACCGGCGTCTTCACCGAGACCGCCGGCGGGACCACCGTGGCCGCGGCGCTGGCGCTCTCGCGCGCCGGCCGGCTCGGGCCCGACGACGAGGTCGTGCTCTGCATCACCGGGAACGGGCTCAAGACCGTCGAGGCGGTCCAGGGCGCGCTCCCGGAGGCGCCCGTGGTCGCCCCGCGCCTGCGCGAGGTCGCCGCGCTCGTCGACCGCCACCCGTAGCCCCACGAGGAGCCCCGAGCCATGCCCGCCACCCTCAGCCTCCCCTCCGTCCTCGCGCCGCTCGCCGGCGGCAAGACGCTCCACGAGGTCGCCGCCGGCACCGTCGGCGGCGCCGTGGCCGAGCTCGCCGGGCGCTTCCCGCAGGTGGCGCCGCGGCTGCGCGACGACCGCGGCCAGCCCTACGCCTACGTCGTCTACTACCTGAACGACGACGACATCCGCTTCGCCCGCGGCTTCGACACGCCGCTCGCCGACGGCGACGAGATCGTGGTCGTCCCCGCCATCGCCGGAGGGTGAACGTGCCGACCGCCGCCCGCGAGCTGCCGTCCCTCACCCACGCCGAGATCGAGCGGTACAGCCGGCACCTCATCCTCCCCGAGTTCGGGATGGAGGGGCAGCGCCGGCTCAAGGGCGCGCGCGTGCTCATGGTCGGCGCGGGCGGGCTCGGCTCGCCCGTCGCGCTCTACCTGGCGGCCGCCGGCGTGGGCCGGATCGGCCTCGTCGAGTTCGACGCCGTCGACGTCACGAACCTGCAGCGCCAGGTGCTGCACGGCACGAAGGACGTGGGCCGCCCCAAGCTGGCGAGCGCCATCGACCGGATGCGGGACGTGAACCCGCACGTCGAGGTCACCGGCCACGAGGGCCGCCTCACGCGCGACAACGCGCTCGAGCTGGTGCGCGCCCACGACCTCGTCGTGGACGGCACCGACAACTTCGCCACCCGCTACCTGGTGAACGACGCCTGCGTCCTCGCCGGCAAGCCGAACGTCTACGCCAGCATCTTCCGCTTCGAGGGGCAGGCCTCGGTCTTCGCCACCGCCGACGGCCCCTGCTACCGCTGCCTCTATCCCACGCCGCCGCCCCCCGGCGCGGTCCCGTCCTGCGCCGAGGGCGGCGTGCTGGGCGTGCTGCCCGGCCTGCTCGGCGTGGTGCAGGCGACCGAGGCGCTGAAGCTCCTCGCCGGCATCGGCGAGCCGCTCGTGGGCAGGCTCCTCCTCGTCGACGCGCTCGGCATGCGCTTCCGCACGGTGAAGGTGCGGCGCGACCCGCGCTGCCCGGCCTGCGGCACCCGCGAGATCCGGGCGCTGCAGGACTACGACGCGCTCTGCGCCGGTCCGGCGGCGCACGCGCCCTCGCCGCCCGCGCCGGTCGTCGAGATCACGCCCGCCGAGCTGGCGGCCAGGCGCGAGCGGCGCGAGGACTTCCAGCTCGTCGACGTGCGCGACCCCCACGAGTGGGCCATCGGCCACATCCCGGGCGCCACGCTCCTCCCGCTCTCCGGGCTCCCGGCGAGCGCCGAGGGCGCGCTCGACCGCTCGCGCGAGGTGGTCGTGTACTGCAAGGGCGGCGTGCGATCGCGGCGGGCCGCGGCGGCGCTGGCGGCCGCCGGGTTCGGGCGCGTCGTGAGCCTGGCGGGCGGGATCCTCCGCTATAGCGACGACGTGGACCCCACGATTCCCAGGTACTGAGCGGGACGTCGCGGGCTGCCTCCGCTTGACAGGAAGGCTGTCCGCTATCTAGGATTCCGCTCCCCCATCACGAGAGGACGACGCGCCGATGGCCCTGCCCCCGACCCGCAAGCCCCGCTTCGAGACGCTCCAGGTGCACGCCGGCCAGGAGCCGGCGCCGGGCACGAACGCCCGCGCCGTGCCGATCTACCAGACGACCTCGTACACCTTCGACTCGGCGGAGCACGGGGCGCGCCTCTTCGCGCTGCAGGAGTTCGGCAACATCTACACGCGCATCATGAACCCGACCACGGACGTCTTCGAGAAGCGCGTGGCGGCGCTCGAGGGCGGCGTGGCGGCGCTGGCCACCGGCTCGGGGCAGGCGGCGCAGTTCCTGGCCATCTCCAACATCGCCGGCGCGGGCGACAACATCGTCTCGACGAGCCTCCTCTACGGCGGCACGTACAACCAGTTCAAGGTGTCCTTCCCCCGCCTCGGCATCGGCGTGAAGTTCGTCGAGGGCGACAACCTCGGCGACTACCGCAAGGCGATCGACGGGCGCACCAAGGCCATCTACGTCGAGTCGCTCGGAAATCCCGCCGGCAACGTCCCCGACTTCGAGGCGCTGGCCGCGCTCGCCCACGAGCACAAGATCCCGTTCATCGTCGACAACACCTTCGGCATGGCCGGGTTCCTGGTCCGCCCCATCGACCACGGCGCGGACGTGGTGGTGGAGTCGGCCACGAAGTGGATCGGCGGCCACGGCACCTCGATCGGCGGGGTCATCGTCGACTCCGGCAAGTTCGACTGGGGCGCGTCGGGCAAGTTCCCCTTCTTCACCGAGCCGTCGCCCGGCTACCACGGGCTCGTCTTCAACGACGTCTTCGGGCCGAAGGGGCCGTTCGGCAACATCCAGTTCATCATCCGCGCCCGGGTCGAGGGCCTGCGCGACTTCGGGCCGGCGCTCTCACCCTTCAACGCCTTCCAGTTCCTGCAGGGCCTGGAGACGCTCTCGCTGCGCGGGCAGCGCCACGTCGACAACGCGCTGGCGCTGGCGAAGTGGCTGAAGACGCAGCCGCAGGTCTCCTGGGTGAACTACACCGGGCTGGAGGAGCACCCGTTCCACCAGCGCGCCCGCAAGTACCTCCGCAACGGGTTCGGCTCGGTGTTCACCTTCGGGATCAAGGGCGGCCTCGAGGCGGGCAAGAAGTTCATCAACGCGGTGAAGCTCGCCTCCAACCTGGCCAACGTCGGGGACGCGAAGACGCTCGTCATCCACCCGGCGTCGACCACACACCAGCAGCTCTCCGAGGCGGAGCAGCGAGCCTCGGGCGTGACGCCGGACCAGGTCCGCGTCTCGGTCGGCATCGAGCACATCGAGGACATCCAGGAAGATTTCACGGAGGCGTTCGCCGCCGCGAAGTAGCGGCGGGACGCGGCACCCATGACGCAGCAGGAGCTCGCCAGCTGGGCGGGCGCGCTCGAGGAGCGCCCGCCCCAGGAGATCCTCGCCCAGGCGGCGGCGCGCTTCGCGCCGCGCCTCGGGTTCGCCACCGGCTTCGGCGCCGAGGGCTGCGTCCTCGTCGACATGGTGGCGCGCGCCGGGCTGGGGGCGGACGTCTTCACGCTCGACACCGGCTACCTCTTCCCGGAGACGTACGCGCTCTGGAACCGGCTCGAGGAGCGTTACGGCATCACGATCCGCGGCGTGCGGCCCTGGTTCGAGGAGGAGCAGGCCTCCGGCGCGCCCGCGGACGGGCCGGCGCCGTGGGAGGTCGATCCGGACGCCTGCTGCGAGGCGCGCAAGGTGCGGCCGCTCCGCGCCGAGCTGGGCGGGCTCGACGCCTGGATCACCGCCATCCGCCGCGACCAGACGCCGGAGCGCGCCTCCGCCCGGCCCGTCGAGTGGGACGCGAAGTTCGGGCTCGTCAAGGTGAACCCGCTCGTCCGCTGGAGCGCGGCCGACGTCGCCGCCTACGTGGCGGCGCACGACGTCCCCGTGAACCCCCTGCACGCGCGCGGCTACCCCAGCATCGGCTGCGCGCCGTGCACCACGCCGGTGGGCATCGGCGAGGACCCGCGCGCCGGGCGCTGGCGCGGGCGAGGGAAGCGCGAGTGCGGGCTACACGTGAACGCGGGAAAGGCATCATGACCAGCTCCGGCTACATCCTCTGGTTCACCGGCCTCTCCGGCGCCGGGAAGAGCACGCTCTCCCGCGCGCTCGCGCCCGCGCTCGCCGCCGAGCGCCGGGTGGAGATCCTCGACGGCGACGAGGTGCGCGAGTACCTGTCGAAGGGGCTCGGCTTCTCGCGCGAGGACCGCGACACCAACATCCGTCGCATCGGCTTCGTCGCCCGGCTCCTGGCGCGGAACGGGGTCGCCGTCGTCACGGCCGCCATCTCACCCTACGCCGGGACGCGGGCCGAGGTGCGGCGACTGGCCGAGGCGGACGGCGTGCCCTTCGTGGAGGTGTACGTGTCGGCGGCGCTGGAGGCGCTGGCGCGGCGCGATCCCAAGGGCCTCTACCGCAAGGCGCTCGCCGGCGAGATCGCGCACTTCACCGGCGTCTCCGATCCCTACGAGCCGCCGCCGTCGCCCGACGTCACCGTCCACAGCGACTCCGAGGCGGTCGAGGTCAGCGCCGCGACCATCCTCGCCCACCTGCGCCGCCGCGGGCTCCTGTCCGCCGCGGCGGAGAGGCTCGCGTCGTGAACGAGCTCGTCCCGCTCTTCCTGAAGCTGCAGGGCCGGCGCGCCCTGGTCGTCGGCGGTGGCGCCATGGCGGCGCAGCGCGTGCGGCAGCTCGCCGCCGCGGGGGCCAGGATCGCCGTGGTGGCCCCGGAGATCCGGCCCGAGATCGTGCCGCTGGCCGAGGAGATCCACCGGCGGCCCTTCGTGGCCCCCGACCTGAACGGCGCCTGGCTGTGCGTCGCGGCGGCGCCGTCCGAGGTGAACCGCGAGGTGGCGCGCGCCGCCGAGGCGCGGCGCGTCTTCGTGAACGCGGTGGACGACGTGGCCGCGGCCTCCGCGTACTGCGCGGGCGTGGTGCGAAAGGGCGGCGTGGTGCTGGCCGTCTCCACCGAGGGCCGCGCGCCGGCGCTGGCCGGGCTCCTGCGCGAGGCGCTCGAGGCGCTCCTGCCCGCGGAGGTCGCGGGGTGGACGGCGCTGGCGGAGCGGCTCAGGGCGGAGTGGAAGGCGGCGAAGGTGCCGATGGGGGAGCGGAGGCCGTTGCTGCTCAGGGCGCTGGAGGCCTTGTATCAGGCGCGGAACGGGCCCTCACCCCGGCCCTCTCCCGCTGATGCGGGAGAGGGGGATCCGACCCCGACCTCCAAGACCCGGACCGCCTCCTCGTCCCCCACCCCATCCTCGACCTCGACCCGCACCCGCTCCCTTTCCATCGAGGTGCCCCTGTGACCGGCTTCGTCTCCCTCGTCGGCGCCGGGCCCGGCGACCCCGAGCTCCTCACGCTCAAGGCCGCCGACCGGCTGCGCCGCGCGGACCTCGTCCTCTACGACGCGCTCGTGAACGGGGAGGTGCTGCGGCTCGCGGAGCGGGCCCACTGCTTCTTCGTGGGCAAGCGCGCCGGCCGACCCAGCATCCAGCAGGCGACCATCCACCGCATGCTCGTGGACGGCGCGCGGCTGGGGAAGCGCGTCGTGCGGCTCAAGTGCGGCGATCCGTTCGTGCTGGGCCGCGGCGGCGAGGAGGCGCTGGCGCTGGAGGAGGCCGGCGTCCCGTACGAGGTCGTCCCCGGCATCTCCTCGGCGCTGGCCGCGCCGGCGCTGGCGCGCATCCCGGTCACCCACCGCGGCATCTCGTCCGCGTTCGCGGTCCTCTCCGGGCACGCCCCGGAGGCGCTGCTGCGCGCGGTCGACGGGCTCGCGCCCGGCTCGATGACGCTGGTCGTCCTCATGGGCCTCGCCACCCGCGCCGCGCTGGCCGAGGCGCTCCTCCTCCGCGGCTGGCCCGCCTCGACGCCGGTCGCCATCCTCTTCGCCGCCGGCACGCCCGCGGCATCGCAGTGGGTCGGGACCCTCGCCGCGCTCGGCAACGCGCCGGTGGACGCCTCCGCCGGCGCGCCCGGCACCATCGTCGTCGGCGACGTCGTGTCGCTGGCCCGGACCCAGGAACAGCTCGCCGCCTCGCCCGCGGCCCTCCGGAGCACACCATGACGGCTTCACCCTCCCCCACCACCCGCGCGCCGTTCGCCCGGGCCGAGGACGTCGACCTCTTCCTCGAGACGCTCGGCAAGTTCGAGCGGGGCGAGATCACCGCCGACGCCTGGCGCGGCTTCCGCCTCCTGAACGGCACCTACGGCCAGCGGCAGGAGGGCGACCTCTCCATGCTGCGGGTGAAGATCCCGCAGGGCGTGCTGGAGGCGGCGCAGCTGCGCGCTCTGGCCGAGGTGGCGGACCGCTGGTCGCGCGGCTTCTGCCACCTCACCACCCGCCAGAACGTGCAGTTCCACTTCGTGAAGCTCGCCGAGGTCGAGCCGGCGATGCGGCTCATCGCCGACGCGGGCGTCACCACCAAGGAGGCGTGCGGCAACTCGGTCCGGAACATCACCTGCTGCCCGCGCGCCGGCGTGGCGAAGGACGAGGTGTTCGACCCGACGCCGTACGGCGAGGCGCTGACCCGCCACCTGCTGCGCCACCCGCTCTCCTCGACGCTGCCGCGCAAGTTCAAGATGGCGTTCGAGGGGTGCCCCGAGGACCACGCCCTCACCAGCATCCACGACCTCGGCTTCCGCGCGCGCATCTCCACCGAGGGCGGCGCACCACGGCGCGGGTTCGAGGTGCGCGCCGGCGGCGGCACCGCCACCCTCCCCACCTCCGCCCGCGTCCTCGTCGACTTCCTCCCCGCCGACGACATCCTGGCGCTGGCCGAGGCGGTCCTCGCCGTCTTCCACCGCATGGGCGAGCGCAAGAACAAGAACGCCGCGCGGATGAAGTGGCTCATCCGCAAGATCGGCTGGGACGCGTTCCGCGCCGAGTTCGAGACCGAGCTCGCCGCCGTCCGCGCCCGTGGCGCGCCGCACCTGCCCTTCCCGCCCGACGATCCGCCGGCGGAGGCCGCGCCCGCCTGGGAGCGCCCGGCGGCGCCGGCGCCCGAGGTGCTCGCCGCCGGCGTGCGCGCCACCGCCCTGCGCGGCCCCGGCATCCTGCCGGTGGTGGGGGAGGACCCCGACGGCGAGCGC
>DASTGH010000549.1:0-15193 GCA_035719345.1 Anaeromyxobacteraceae bacterium | reverse complement strand
GCTCCCGCTCGACGAGGCGCAGGCCCTTCTCCTGCACGAACGCGACGCACAGGAGCGCCTCCTCGGCGTCCGATAACGCGCCACGGACGGCGTGGAGGAGCGACCGGTCCGAGGTGGTGACGGTCGCGACGTCCACTCAGGCCGCCGTCCGCTCGAAGACGTTCTCGTTGTGCCAGCGCAGGAGCTCGGGATCGGGGCGGTCGGCCACGCGCCTCGGAACGGCGATCTCGCGCCCTTCCATCGCGTAGTACGCCTTCCCGTTCTCCCACTCCTCCGCGAGCCGGTGGCTCACGACGAAGCGTTGGTCAGGCGTCACCGTCACGTACCCGGAATCGAAGAGCCGATGGATGTCGGCCCGGAGGAGGAGCCCGTTCGCGATCTCGTGCGATCCCTCGGATCCATACGGACGGATGTGCGCGGCCTCGAGTACGGGAAGCGAGTGCTCCCGGCTGACCGCGCACGCGCCTCCGTAGGCGCCGGTCACGGCGACGCGGAACGTGCCCTGCCCGAGGCGCGGCCGCACGAGCTGCGGCTCGCCATACCGCGCGCCCTCCGGCTCGCGCGCATCCACGATGAGCGGCAACGGCTGCGTGTGCGCGGCGCGCGCCTGGCATTCCTCCCACACGCGCAGGCCCTCGCCGGCCATCAGATCATACCCTGCGCCTGACACGATGTTTGGCCGCCAATCCCGAGGCTGCTCGACCCAATCTCCATCCGCGAAGAAGAGCGGCGACGCGACCATGATGCAGCCGATCCGGTGTGCCGGGCCGCCGGTCCCGCGCGCGTAGCGGCCGACGCGCGTCGCCATCGCGTCGAAGGTGGGCGCGCCGTTCTTCTCGCCGAACGCCTCCCAGGCGAGCCTGACCGTCGCCGGCTCGTACCGCGCGAAGATCCCGAACCCGCCGATCGCGTTGTGAGGAGACTTGAGCTTGAAGAAGAACGGCGTCCCGGGCGGCGCACCGAAGCCGTGCGCGGAGGGCTGCCAGAAGTTCACCTCGTCGAGCGGCTGGCGGGCGCGGAGGAACGCGAACCAGTCGTAGTCGGTCGTGGCCACGTAACCGCGCACCGCGCGATTCTAGATCATCCATGTGAGGGCAGGAGGCGCGCCGTCTGCGTCGTCCCTCGGGTACGATGCAGCGCATGCCCGTACGGCTCGTGGACGGCATCTACGATCATCTCCTGGACGATGCGCTGCAGGGGCTCGTCAGCGCGGCCGAGCGCGAGAAGGTCATCGACGTCGCGGCACTCGACCCGGACCGAACGTCCTCGTTCATGGCGGCGCACTTCCGGCCTCTCCTACAGCGCGTGCTCGCGTCGGTGCACGGCCAGGACGATGCCGAACGCCAGCGGCGGCGAACGGAGATCCTGAATCAGCTGCTTGCATCACTCGCTGCCGCCGCCGCGGACCACTGCCGCGAAACGCCGCTTGGCGATGGCGAGCTCACGGTACGAGCGGCGAGGCATCTCCGCGCCGTCCATCCGCGACCGAAGCTCGGTACGACGATGCCAGTGCTCGTCCCGGAGACGCCACTCTCCGAGAGCGCCCTCCTCGTCAACGCCGTGGGCGAGCCGTCGCTCGGGCACGAGTTACAGCGAGAGCTCGCCAGCGCGGATCGCGTCGACCTGCTCTGCGCGTTCGTGAAGTGGAGCGGGCTGCGCTTCGTGCTCGACGACCTCCGCGCAGCGGTCGCGCGTGGCCGTGACCGCGGCGACGCGTCCCCCGTGCGCGTGCTCACGACCACGTACATCGGAGCGAGCGACGCGCGAGCGATCGAGGAGCTGGCTCGCGCGGGCGCCGAGGTCCGCATCTCCTACGACGTCCGTCGCACGCGCCTCCACGCCAAGGCCTGGCTCTTCCACCGCGACTCGGGCACGCACACCGCGTACATCGGGTCCTCGAACCTCTCGCGCGCCGCCCTTCACGAGGGCCTCGAGTGGAACGTCCGCCTCGCCCAGCGCGACTCGGGACCACTCCTCGACAAGTTCCGGGCGGCGTTCGAGTCGTACTGGGACTCCGACGAATTCGAGCCGTACCAAGCGGACCGAGATCGGGAGCGCGTCGCGAAGGCGCTCGCGGCTGAGCGCGCCGGCGTGGGGTCGACAAGAACCGCCCTGAGGTTCGACCTCCGGCCGCACCCGTACCAGGTTCCCATGCTGGAGGCGCTGCGGACGGAGCGGGAACGCGGCCATGCTCGAAACCTCCTCGTGGCGCCCACGGGGACGGGGAAGACCCTGGTCGCGGCGTTCGATTACGAGGCGCTCCGCTCCACGCTTCCTCGCTGTCGCCTTCTGTTCGTCGCTCACCGGGACCGCATCCTCGCCCAGAGCCAGGCCGCCTTCGCCGCGGTCTGCGGCGATCCGGATTTCGGGCAGCTCCTGACCGGCGAGCGAAAGCCAACCCAGACCGAGCACGTGTTTGCCACGATCCAGTCCCTCTCGCGTATGGACCTCGAAGCGGAGCTGCCCCCCGACCACTTCGACGTCGTCATCGTCGACGAGTTCCACCACGCCGAGGCGCCCACCTACGACCGCCTGCTGGCGCACGTCCGCCCGCGCGTGCTGCTCGGGCTCACCGCCACCCCCGAGCGCCACGACGGCAAAGATGTCCGCCGCTGGTTCGACGGGCGCATAGCCTACGAGATGCGGTTGTGGGACGCGCTCGAGCAGGGATTGCTCGCGCCGTTCCAGTACTTCGGCGTGAAGGACACGGTCGACCTCGACGACGTCGCCTGGAAGCGCGGCTGGGGCTACGACCGCGACGAGCTCTCGCGACGGTACCTCGCCGACGGCGCCGAGGCGCGCGTGCGGCTCGTCTTACAGGAGGTCCGTCGACGTGTCACCGATCCTCAGCGCATGCGCGCCCTCGGATTCTGCGTGAGCGTCGACCACGCGCGCTTCATGGCGAGCGCCTTCTCGCGCGCGGGCATCGCGAGCGTTGCCGTGACGGGTGAGACGCTCACGGATGAGCGCGAGGCGGCCGTCCGCCGCCTGGAAGAGGGCTCGGTCCAGGCACTCTTCACCGTGGACCTCTTCAACGAGGGCGTCGACATCCCGCGCGTCGACACGGTCCTCTTCCTCCGCCCCACCGAGAGCGCGACCGTGTTCCTCCAGCAACTCGGCCGCGGGCTGCGCCTCCATCGCGAGAAACCCTGTCTCACCGTGCTGGATTTCATCGGGAACGCGCGACGCGAGTTTCGCTTCGACCGGCGCTTCCGCGCGCTCCTCGGCGGAACGACACGGCAGGTGGAGCGGCACATCAAGGAGGGGTTTCCGTATCTGCCGCCCGGCTGCGCGATGCAGCTCGACCCGCAGGCGCAGCGCATCGTGCTCGAGAACATCCGCGGAAACCTCGGCGCTGGGTTGCGCTGGCTCACGGGCGAACTCGCCGCCATGGGCCCTGACACGCACCTCGCCGACTTCCTGCGCGAGGCAGGCGTCACGCTCACCGAGCTCTACGTGCAGAAGCGCAGCTTCGCGTCGCTGCGCGCCACCGCCTTCGGTGCGCCTGCACTCGACGAGGCCGCGAAGGAGCTGCACGCTGGGTTGCGCGCGATCCTGCACGTGAGCGATCCCGAGCGCCTCGGTTTCCTTCGGGCGCTGGCCGGCTCTGAAGACATCGCCGCGCCCACTTCACCGCGCGACGCGCGGCTGGCAGTGATGGTCGCCGCCGCGCTCCTCGATTGCCGCCAGCCGGCGCAGGCTCCCGCGCAGCTCCGGGATGCGCGACGCATCGAGACCTTCCGCGCCGAGGTGCGTCAGCTCGTGGACGTCCTCGACGATGCACGGCGTGACGTCGTGACGTCTTGGAACGATCCGAAGCGGCTTCGTCCTGCGCCGCTCTACCTCCACGCACGATACCGACAGGAGGAGGTCCTGGCGGCGCTGGGCGTCGTCCGCGAGAAGGGTATCCCGCGGCTCCAGGGCGGCGTCTTCTTCGTCGAGGAGGAGAACCTGGACCTCCTGTTCGTGACGCTCAGGAAGTCCGAGGCGGGGTTCTCGCCGACGACGATGTATCGCGACTACGCGCAGTCGCCCACGCGCTTCCACTGGGAGACGCAGAACACGGCCCATCCAGGCAGCGGAGCCGGTCGCCGGTACCTCGAGAAGACGAGCACGGTGCTGCTGTTCGTGCGCGAAGTGCAGCGCCAAGCCAACGGGGTGGCCGAGCCGTACTGGTTCCTCGGCCCCGTCGCGCTGGAATCGGCAAGCGGCGAGCGCCCGATGCAGATCGTGTGGCGGCTCGAGCACCCGATGCCGGGGCACCTGTACGAGAAGGCGACGCTGGCGGCGGGCTAGTATCGGCCGAGGGCGGCGCAGTGTTTGACGACGCGCCGGAGGATCTCCTCGAGGGGCGACCCGGCCGTGGGCTCCGGCGCGACGCGCTCCGCTACCAGAGCGCCCGCCGCAATGAATAGATCGCTCGTCATCGCCGGGAGAGCATCCGATTGCGCAACGTCATTCCCGTGGGCATCCGTCGAGACATGTTCCGAGGTGTCCGGTATGCTCGTGACGACCCGTCGGTCACTGTCGGGACTCGCATAGGCATCGGAAAATACAGGTGAATCTCCCGATTCAAATCCTCTAGGGCGCGCCAAAAAAACAAGGCCTCACGGTGACTTGGCCGTGGGGCCTTTCTGTTGGCGCGCCGCGACCCCATCTACCTGCAACGTGTTCTTGCCGTGAATCGTGAGGCGCCGTGGCGAGTTCGAGCGCCACTCCCACCTCCAGCCGGCGAGACCTCGCGCGCCTCCTCCGTGTCGACAATGTCGTAGCGGGCGCCAGAGCCGGATGACTTCTCGCTCCAGGCCGAGCCGCGACCGGAGCAGGAGCGGGAGCTCCGAATCGCGCATTCCGCTTTCATAGTACGGGAGGACCATCGGCCCGAGCACCGAGCCGGCATTCGCCACCACGCACGCGATCTCGGTCTCAGGGAGCATCCGTTGGCGCACGGTCCTCCAAGAGCATGGGCACGTGCGCGACGGGGTTGTGCCGTGCGGAACCTTCGCCCACTCGACCGTGCGTCACCTCCCCCAATGTTCGCCCTGTACGTCTCCACGTGACCGGCCGATCTGCATCGCCTCCCGATGTCCGATGTGGCGCAGGACGTGCCCGGCCCTTCCGCGCTCCGACGCGTGTGACTCTTTGTCACACTTCGTGATCGGCTCGTAGGCGAGGGGACCTGGATGCCGTTCGGGCGATGCGCGAGGTGACGCTCCGCGCGCTGCCCGGGAGCTACCGTCCTCCGGGGCAGGACCTCGTGGCGAACCCAATGGATACCATCCGCGGCACCTGCTCCGGTGCGATCCTTGTCACGGAGAGCGAATGTCGCCCTCTTCTGCTCGAGTGCGCCGTCCGGTGCGTCATGCGCGGGCCCCGCGGAGGCAAGCCATGGACATGTTCGATCTCTTCGTCGTCCTGGTGGTCCTCTCTGCCGTCGTGAGTGCGATTCGCTGGCTCTTCGTCGGCTACCGGCTCTTCAAGAGCACGAGTGTGGCGGTGCGGAATTTCGAGAGTCAGCTCCGCGACGCCGAGAAGCTCGCCGCCGCCATGGAGCGGGCGGGCCTCGGCGGCGAAAGCGCGCTGCCGGGCGGAACGCAGCTGCCTGCCATCGCGCTCCAGCAGCAGATGCAGCTCCAGCGCGCGCTGGGATCCCTGAACTCGCAGATGCGGCAGCTCGATGACCTGCGGCGGCAGCGCTACGACCTGCGCGTCTCGGAGCTCCAGGGCATGGCCGCCCAGGCGGGCATCTCCTGGACGCCGCCCACCTGAGGCGGACATGGCCGGCGTACTCGAACGTCGCGAACGCGCGACGAGGCGACACGATGCCGCGTCCGGCCGCTTCTGGCCCCGGCGAGATGCGCCGGAGTTCCGCGCCGAGGTGGAGGCAGTCGCGCGCGAGCTCGAGGATGTCCTCTCGGCGGCGAACGCGCAGCACCTTCCGCCGGTCGAGCTCTCACGGACCGCTCGCTGGCTCGCGGACGCCTATGCCGACCTGTGCGCCGGCGAGAGCGTCGGATCGGCAGACGACCTCGCCTGGCTGGCGAAGGCAGCCGCCACCTACCAGCTCGCCGAGCAGCTCCTCGGCGACGCCGATGCGCCGCGCGACCGCGCTGTGCTGGACTTCAACTACGCGAACGCGCTCCGCCGCTTCGACGTGAACGACGAGCGGCTGCTCGAGGCGGCGCAGCAGCGCTACGATCGGGCCTTGCGCTGGTTCGAGGCGAACGACGCCAGCCGCGCGCAGCAGGTCCGGAGCGCCCGCGACTCCGTGCTCGTGCTCCTCCGCGTGGCGCCGTTGAAGCGCGCCGTCGACCGGACGCGCACCGACCTCGCGCGGCTCGGCGACGCGCTCGCGTCGGGTGCGCCGGCGACGGAGGTCGACGAACGTTTCCGGGCTGTCGTGAGCGGCGGTGGTACGCCGGCTCTCGCGCGGAAGGTCGCCGACCTCGTCGCGCAGCTGCCCCCCTCGGTCCGCGAGCGCGACCCGGACGGCAAGCTTCAGGCGCTCGTCGGGCACGCACTGCAGCTCGCGACGCCGCCGGACTCGCGGCTTGCGCGCAACGTGAGCGTCCTCGCCGCGCTCGAGGAGCGCTTCGCGCGCGACGTGGCCGAGCGCCACATCGATCCGGCGCGGCAAGCCGCGCTCCGGTCCGCACTCGACCGCCTCGCCGGCGCGATGACGACCGTTCGTGACGATGCTCCGACGCTGCGGGCGGAAATGGGCGACCTGCGAGAGGGTATGGCCGCGTTGCTGGATGCCCTGAAGAACGCGTCCTACGGCCTCCCTGTGCCGCCGCCCGGATCGCGAGCGGCCACGGCGCGAGAGCGACTGTGGGACGTCCGCCGCGCAATATTCGAGGAGTTGATGCAGCACGGGATGACCGACGGCGAGCGGCGCGCAGGCCATGATCTGGCAAAGCGGCTCGTCGACGTGGACCGCGCCCTGGTCGAAGCGGACGCCGACGACGTCCGTGCCACCGCGGTCGAGCGTGAGCGCGCTCGGCCGCAGGTCGTCGAGGCGCGCAAGCACGCGGCACGTCTCCGCCCGTACCTGGTCGACCCGCACTGGCCGAGCAAGCCGGGCCCGACCGCTCCGAACAGTGTCCTCCTCTCCGGCGCCGAGGAGCTGACCCGCGTCGTCGAGCGGAGCTGCGCCTCGTACGGGCTCGACGTGCTCGAGCCGCCGCGCGACATGCAGTTCGCGGACGCACGCTGGCGCCAGATCGCGAAGGCGGGCGTGTGCCTCTTCGACATGCGGGCGCCGGACGGCCCTGCACGCGCCGCCGCCGCGTACGAACTGGGCGTCGCGCAGGCGCTCGGGAAATCCGTGATCGTCCTCGCGTACGAGCGTCAGCAGCTTCCATTCGATCTCGACGTTCCGGTCGTGGAGATCGGGGTAAGGCCGGACGGAGACGCCATCGCTGCTGCCGCCGCGACGGCCTGTTACTGGATCCCAGCCCGGGGCACGGCGACGTCGATCGCCGACACGGTGGGCGAGGTGTGCCGCCGGTTCGGGGCTTCGTCCGCGGGCGACGTCGCGGGAGCACTCCGAGAACTCGAGCGCTGCGCGTCGGACCCGATCGCGGCCGGGGACGCGATCGAGGCGGTCCTCGCGATGGCGAGGGCCACCAAGCCGATGGTGATTCGCCCACCGTGGACGGCGCCGTACCCGGACCCGGCTTCGCCCCGCGTGTTCCACGTCATGCCGTTCGGGCCGGCGTGGGCGAACGATGCGGCTCTGGCCGTGGAGCAGGCGGCGCGCGCGACCGGCCACCTCTACGAGCGTGGCGACCGCTCCACCACGCCGGAGATCATCGACGCGATCTGGCGCTCCATCTGCACTGCGAGCACCGTCGTCGTCGACCTGACTGGCTGGAACGCGAACGTCGCGTTCGAGCTCGGGCTCTGTCATGTCGTGGGCCGGCGCGTCCTCCTCGTAGGCCAGTCCGGGACCGCAGAGGCGCTGTTCCCCGCCATCGCAAAGCTCCGCGTCACGACGTATCGGCCCGACGACATGAACGCGCTCGAGCGCACGGCATGGTCATGGCTCTCGGAGCGATGAATCGGCTTCTGACGCACATGCGCTCATCGTGGGCGCATCGATGGTCGATTGCGGAGGTGAAACATGGACTGGGGCTCACTGGCAGCACAGCTCGCGGGAATGGGGGCATCGACGCAGACCGTCAACACGGCCCTCGAGGGCGCCCGAGCGGCTCAGGCGCGCTACGCACCACCTTCCGTGAATCCGGTTCTCGAGCAGCAGCAGCGCGCGCTCACGGGGATCGCGGCACAGCGCCGGCCGGTCGACATGTCGGCGCTCGATCTCGGTGGTCTGTGGATGAACGCGCAGGGGTTCTGGATGGACGTGACCGGCGGCCGCGGCCCCCAGTGCTCGTACATCGGGCGGGACCTGCTCGATAACGTCGCGGAGCGCGGCACGCTGACGAAGCTCGGCAACGGGGTCGCGTGCGCCGGCACGAATGGCACCATCGGGCAGTTCGCGGCACGACTCGAGGTGGTCAACGAGGACCTGCTCGTCCTCATGCAGAACGGCCTGCCAGCGGCGGTCCTCCGGCGGATCACGACCGGCCACGCCAAGCCCTACGCAGGGGGGTGAAGCGGGCGCGCCGTCGCTTCACAGAAGCGTAGAAGGAACTCGCTTCGTGAGTCGATCGAGCTGGATGAGGGCAGTTCCCCCTGTCGTTGCATCCAGCGCCTAGAGGCGCCACTCGGCGTCGCCGAACGCAGTGAGGCAGAGGCCCACGAGGTTTCCCTGGCGGAGCAGGTCGCGTCGCACGGCGGTGAGGACGTCGCCGAAGCTCTCGCCGTGGCCGGCGTGCGTCCGCAGCTCCTCGACGATCGCCCGCGCCGCGGGGGCGGCGTGCCGGCCGCGGATCGATGCGATCGTGCCGACCACGATCGACGCGCCGCCGAGCCGGAATCGCGAGGCGAGGTTCGCGAACGGAATGTCCGTCTTCGCCGTCTTGCAGCCGAGGAGCAGGACGACCGGCCCGGGCCCACCGTTCGCGCCCTTCGCGCGGACGTAGCCGTCCTGGATGTCGCCGACCCCGAGCGGCTCGGAACCGGTGCTTCCGATGTGGAGCGTGTTCGTGCCGCCCTCGGGCTCGGTGTGCGTGATGAGGAGCAGCAGCGTGGGGTTCTCCGCGAGGAGCTGCTGCCACTCGGCCCAGCTGGTTGCGACCTTCATCGTGCCGCCGGCCCCCTCCACGGCGCGCTTCACCGCGTCGATCTCCTGCGCGAACGCGCGCTCGTCGGCGCTCGCGGCGGCGTCGGCCTTCGCAAACAGGATCCGCTCCAAGGGCTCGAGCCGGTCGCGCACCCCGGGCTCCGGCGACACGATCGCGAACTCCGCGCCCATCGAGCCGACCAGGTTTCCCTCCTCGGGATCCCATGCATGCCGCTCGAGGACGGCGCCGAGCCCCCAGAACTGGAGCGGGCAGACCTGCCGCTCCGCCGGATCGGGGCACGCGACCTCGCACTTGCCATCCTCGAGCGCGTCGCGCCAGTGGGCGCAGACACGCCCGTTCCGCAGCGGCGGCGGCTTCCCGTCGTAGCAGAACTCCAGCGGCAGGGCGGGCTCGTTGGATGACGAGATCACCTGGATCCGTTTGAGCGGCCCGTTCCCGATGACCGCGGCGACGTGGGCCTGTTCGAAGAGCCCGGTGCGGAGTAGCTCGCCCATCCGCGCGAACCGGAGGAGGGCATCGGCGGTCCCGGGGGTATCCGGTGCCCCATAGGCGCCCGGATCCTCCGCGATCGCCTCGAGGTTGCGGCGGATCGCGGCGAGCATCTCGTCGACTGCGCTTCCCCGCACGTACGCGACCTTCCCGTCCTTCGCCGCGAGGAGGTTTAACTTCCCCGGCCGATCCGCCGTGACGACGAGCGCCGCGTCGAGCGGAGGGAGCTTCATGAGCGCGCCCATGTCCACGTGGATCGGCGCGTGGAGAGACAACCCCCTGCCCACGCTTGCCACGACTCGGAGCGCCTGCAGGACGCGGTTCCCGTGGAGCACCGTGACCTGTCCATCGAGCACCGGCGCGTCGCTCGCGGCGATCCGGAAGACGCAGCGCGCGGTCGCGCCGCGCTCGGGCAAGGCTATCGTCCGGGTCTCACCGTTCGGCGCGTGGACGGGGTCCGTGAACACGACGGTCAGCTCGGCGCCCGCCGGGACCGCGGTCAGGTCGATGGGCTCCTCGGCGACCGCTGCGCCTTCGACCTTGGGCCCGATCCAGACGTCGAGCTCGTGGTCCACCCTGGGGAGGAGCGCCTCGGTCTTCGTGCGCGCGACGCCCGGATCGGTGAGGAGCTCCGCCTGGACGAACCGCGTCCCCGGCGCGGCCTCGACGACCGCACAGGCCGCTGACGACCGGGTTAGCACCCACCCCTCGACGGGCGCGGGCGCCCCGGCAACCGGCGCGCCGAGCGATTCGAGCTCGATGCCCGCACGCGGGCCGCCGAGCATGTCCCCCGACGCAGCGCTCCGCTGCGGCGCGGCTCGGCCCGCACCCAGGACGTCGTCGCCGCCGCCACCGCCGAGCCGATCGTCGCCGGCGCGGCGTGGCGCGAGGCTCGTCCTCTCCGCCGCCTTCTTCGGCTCGGCTGGCGGCGACGCGACTGCTCGCGCCTTCGCCCGCGCGCTTCTCGCGGACCTCGCGCCGCGCCCGCCGTCGAGCACGAGCACCGCGTCCTCCTCGAATTTGGCGTCGATCCCGAATTCGCGATCGAGACGCGCGCTCGCCCAGGGCCTCGTGTAGTCCGTCCTGTAGTTGAAGCGGAGCGTCTTCGCGCCCGGCAGCATCGCGATGCGCGCGATCGCCTCCGGATCAGGATGGCCGAACCTGTTCCCGTTCGTCGAGACGAGGAACTCGCGGCAGGAGATCGCGTCCAGCAGGGCGCTCGAGACGTTCCGGCGGCTCGCGTGGTGCGGGAGCTTCACGGCCGAGAGCGAGACCTGCTGGCCCTCGCCGTAGCGCGCGAGCCCCGCCGCGAGCACGCGCGGGTGCGAGTCGCCCGAGAGGAGGACGCGGTGCCCCTCGTACTCGAGGACGAACGCGATGCTGCTACCGTTCGCGGGGCTGTCGTCGTCGGGGTTCGGCTCCGCCAGCGCGGGCACCTCCTCCGGCGCGATCACCCCGGGCGGCTCGTGCTTCCCGAGGAGATCGTCCGCTGCGGCTCGGGCGCCCAGGAGGTCGTTCGCGGTCGGGCCAGGGGCGCGGCGCCGCGCCTTCGCCACCTCGGCGTCCCACGTCTGCTCGAGCAACTTCAGCTCCGGGATGCCCGGGGCGACGAGGGTGAGCCGCGCGCCACCCGGGAGTTCCTTGCGCGGGAGCTCGCCGTCCGGCGGCACGACGACCGCCTTCCGGTCGAAGGCCGCGTTCCACGGGAGCCGCAGCTTCGCGAGGAGCACCGAGAGCTCGTCGCCCTCCTTCGCGCCGAGCAGGTCCGAGATCTGATCGCGCCCGTTGAACCACACGTCGGCGGGCGCGATCGCGCCGGGGCGCTCCTCGAGGAGCGCGAGGATGCCGCCGATGTGATCGAGATCGATGTGCGTGACGACGAGCAGGTCGAGCGTGCAGGGGTCACCGCCGCGCGCGAGCCATGGCTCGAGCGCGCCCTGGCAGGTGGACGCGATGCCTCCGTCGATCAGGATGCGGTGGAACGCGCCGGTTCTTCCGTACTCGATCCCGATGCAATCGCCGTAGGCCGCTCCGAGCATCTCGACGCGCAGCATGTGTTCCCCCTTCGAGGCCCATGCCAGGCGGCCCCGGTCACCGCTCAGCGTGAAAGCTCCGGGCCGCCGCGGAGCACGCCCGCGATGGCGCGCAGCGTGATCCCCTCGTTCGCCGCGTAGGTCCCGGACTTCCCGTTCAGCCTCGAGACCGCGAGGCCGCCTCCGTGGTGGAGCCCGACCGCCGACCACTGATCGTCGAAGACGGGGCTGCCCGAGCTCCCCCCCTCCGTCGGCGCGCGGTAGTGGAGGAGCCGGTCGTCGCGATCGAGCAGGAGGTTGTCGTGGAGCGACACGCACGGGTCGCCGCCGCCCGGGCAGCCGATGACGTAGACGCGCTTGCGCGGTGAAGGCAGCGCGTCCGCCAACGGGCATGCCGCGACGTCGCGCGGTGCGGGGTCGAGCTGGAGCAGCGTCGCGTCGAGCGGCGGGGCGCCTCGAGCCGGCGCGTCCGGCGGCGACGTCCAGAGCAGCCGCTTCACCGCGAACTCGAGCCGCCGCTCGCGCCTCACGCCCTTCCAGGTGTCGTACACGACGACCGCCTCGCCCGGCGCAAGCGCGCTGCGCTTCTGGCGGACGGCAGGGTCGTCGCTGACGACGTGGGCGTTGGTCAGGAAGAGCAGCTCGTCCCCGAGTCGCGGGTCCAGGTCTCCCCCGCGCACGAGGAAGCCCGTCCCGACGGCACGGTCCATCCTCCTCCGGACCTGCCCGACGCCGAGGCACCGCTCGAGCCCCGTGCTGTACCACTCGAGCGTCACGAACCCCTCGCGGCCCAGCGTCCGCTCGAGCGTGACCTGCGCGTCCGGCCGCGCGTTCGCGTGCCGCTGCAGGCGCGGACCGACCTCATGCGCCGGCAAGGTGAGCCGCCCACCGCCCTGCGCACGGATGAGGTGCGCCTCCAGCAACGGGAGCAGCTCCACGCCGGGTGGCTCGCCGATGACGAGCCGCCACACCTCGCGGAGCTGACGCAAGGTGCTGTTCAGCTCGAACGCATCCGCGCCCTTGCTCGCCACATATCGCGCCATCCACACGAGGGCGTCACCGTGTCGGCCCAGGGCGACGCAGGCCTCCATGGCCGTCGCGCGGTCCCACGTATCCGCCGCGTCGCCGCGCGACGCGACCTCGGCGAGGATGGCGCTCGCCATTGCGGCCAGATCGCGCGGGGTGCCGCCGGGCGCGACGCCATCCGCCGCGGCCCTCGCGAGCAGCGCGACGGCGTTGATGCCGTGCCAGAGGTGCTGGGTGGGCGCGCTGTCGTAGACGGACGAGTAGTACTCGAGCGCGCGGCGCAGGTGGCCCTGGACGAGCGGCGAAACGCGCTGTCCCGGATCGGCGTTCACGGCGTCGACGTAGAGCTGCTTGTAAACGCGGCCGAGGAGCCCGACCGCCTCCGCGTGCTCCCCGGGATCCCCGACGCGCGTCGCCTCGACGAGCGCCTCGAGGGTGTCGATCGCCTTCTCGGGATTGCCCCGGTCGATGACTGCCTGCGCGTACTGGCGGCGAACTCTCGGAGTGGATATCCCGGCGAACCGCAGCGTCTCCGCGAGCGGCTCGACGAGGTCGAACAGCAGCTTGCAGCGGAGCTTGCCGAGCACGTCGGCTGCCGTCCTGGGAGGCACGGCCGTGCCGCGGCGCAGCGAGGCGATGAGCTCGTTCACGACGCTGCTCGCCGCGGCGCGGTCGTAGTCGGCCAGCGCCGCGTCGAGCGCTTCGACGATCGCGGCGATCGGATCGGACATGGGACCCCTCCGACGCGAGGCGGGAGGCGACGCACGCTTCTCGCTGGTGTACACGCAGCGTGCGCCAAGGCACGTGCCTCTGAAAACCGCCGATCAGGGGGCCCGCGACGGAGTCAGCATCTTCACGTAAAGTCGACCGGCGCGGTCGTCTTGCATGGCGTGCGACACCGCACCGCACGTCCGCACGGTCGGTGACGCGCGCGCGCCTCCTCGGAGTTGCCACCAACGGGCGCCATGCCACCCTCGAGCCACCGGCGCTCCACTCATCGTGATGACAGCGTCCGCGCAGGGCGCTACGCTGTGCGTGCAATCCGGGGATTCCGAAGCGTTCACGTGATGGCGATGCGTCCGCTCGCCTCTCGGCGATCGGCGCGTAGGGGGGACGAGACATGCCGGGAACGATCGACACGACTCCATCGACGGTGGCCACCAACGCGCTGCAGGCCATTCCGTACTCTGCGCTCATCGGCGGACCGCTCGACGCCTGCATCAAGGCGCAGGCGACGTCGGCGATGACGACCGTCGACTTCATCAGGAAGGTCGGGTTCAGGCAGAACCCGACGACGAAGGAGGACGAGGTCGTCAACGTCGTGTTCCAGTACGTGGCGGACGGCCAGACGTTCAACATCATCGTCCCGCTCCTCGCGATCGTGCCGATCCCGTACATCGGGATCGACGACATCTCGATCGACTTCAAGGCGAACATCTCCGCCGAGTCCTCGTCGGTGAACGAGGAGACGACGAACACCACCTTCGGCGGCGAGGCCTCCGGCGGCCTCTCGCTCGGGTTTGGGCCGTTCTCGCTCAAGGTCGACTTCAAGGCGAACTACTCCAGCAAGAAGGACTCGAAGGCGACGCAGTCCTCCAAGTACTCGGTCGAGTACACGATGGACGTGCACGTCGGGGCGTCGCAGGCGGACATGCCGGCCGGCCTCGCCAAGGTCCTGAACATCCTCGAGTCGAAGATCATGGAGGTGAACGCTCGGGGCAGGGTCGACGTCCTGCCGCAGACGCTCACGATGGCGATGGCGAACGGCAGTACCGCCACCGTGCAGATGCGCGTCCTCGGCGGGCAGGGTTTGCCGCCGCCGCCCAACTCCGTGCAGGTCACCACCGCGACCGCGGGGTTCAGCGCGAAGGCGACGGCGCTCGCGGGCGATCCGGGCATCTGGTCCGTGGAGGTCAAGGTGGAGAGCGCCGAGAACGCGAAGAAGGCGCCCGCGCTCGTGCTCGACGTCGCCTATGGCGGGCAGAAGCGCCAGCTGACGCTGCCCATCCAGACGCCTCCGCCGGAGCTCCCGGCGCACGGGTAGCGCGACCCCACGAGCGCACCCGCCCACGAGATCTTCATGCTCACGCGGACCGCGAAGCCGAGGAACGTCACCGATCCTCCCGGCATGCCCTGCCCGAGGTGCGGAAAGCCGATCCGGCTCAGCATCGAGAAGCTGCTCACCGCCACGCCCGTGTACTGCTCGGACTGCGGCCTGCAGCTGGTCCTCGACCGGCGGGCTTCCGCCGAGGGGCTGGACGCGGCCCGCGCGTTGCAGAACGCCATGAAGGATCTCGTGGGAAGCAAGTAGCGCGCGGGCGGCCGCATGCCTTTCGTCAGGCTCGACGGGCGCCTCTGGACACACCTCTGGCGGGCGCTCCGAGGCTGGTTCCGGCGCGCGTTCGGGACGACGAGGCTCGCCCCCCCCCCCCCCCC
>DASTGH010000548.1:0-3562 GCA_035719345.1 Anaeromyxobacteraceae bacterium | reverse complement strand
CCGCGCACCTGCCCGAGACGCCGCAGGACGGCGGTGGAGTGGTACTGGCCGCGGTCCTTGTTGAACGCGTAGTCCGGGCGCTGCTGCGCCGCGCCGAAGGCGGCAGGGGGACCGTAGGTCTGGGTGAGCGCCGAGGCGACGTCGGCGAGCAGGACGCGGGTGAGCGGGCCGAGCGGCACCACCACCAGCCGGGCGGGCATGGGCAGCGGCTTCACCTCGGCGCGCTGGTTCGGGGAACGGACCCCCGGGGGCTTGGCTGAGGCGGAAGGATTCGAACCTTCATAGGCGGATCCAAAGTCCGCCGTCCTGCCGTTAGACGACGCCTCACCGTCCCTGTCCGCGACCGCCCGTGCTCCGACGTGCTGGCGACCCACGCGCTTTCACCCGATCCGGGCGCCGCGCCCAAGGGCGCCCCCACCGGCCTCGTCGGCCGTCCCCTCGGACTTAGCGCAGAGCCTAGCGCCGTGCCCGGGGTCGAGGAAAGACGCCCGCCCCGCTCAGATGTCGAGATTCTGGGCGTCGAGCGCGTGCTTCTCGATGAACTCGCGCCGCTGGTCGACGGCGTCGCCCATGAGCACGCTGAAGATCTCGTTCGCCTCGACCATGTCGTCGACGCGGACCTGCAGGAGCGTCCGCTTCGCCGGGTCCATGGTCGTCTCCCAGAGCTGCTCGGGGTTCATCTCGCCGAGGCCCTTGTAGCGCTGGATGTTCTGTCCGGCGCTGGCCGCCTTGCGCAGCGCCTCCACCGCCTGGAAGACGTCGTCCACCTCGCTCGTGCCGCTCTCCAGCTCGAGGCGGTGCGGGCCGGCCCCCAGCTGCGCGATCTCGCCGTGCAGCGCCGAGAGCTCCGCCCACTCCGGGCCGGACAGGTAGTCGTAGTCGAGGCGCGTGGTGCGCGGCGCGCCGGCGACGTGCGTCTCGAAGACGAGCGCGTCGCAGTCGTGCTCCACGTCGCGCTCGATGCGGGCGGCCTTGACGTCGAGCTCGGGGTGGAGCTTCTGCGCCTTCTGGAAGATCTTCTCCGGCTGCGCCTTGAGCGAGGCGTGGTCCTTGAGCAGCGCCAGGTCGAGGTCTCCCACCTGGATGGCGCCGTCGACGATGCGCTGGTCGCGGCGCCGGTCGGCCCGCGCCAGGATCGCCCGGTAGCGCAGCGCGTCCTGGGCGAGCGCCTTGAGGTCCTCGCCCGCCACCACGCTCTCGCCGGCCACGAGCCGCGCCTTCTCCGTGCCGTGGGCGAGGAGCCAGACGTCCATCGCCTCCTCGTCCTTCAGGTACTGCTCCTTCTTCCCCTTCTGGATCCGGTAGAGCGGCGGCTGCGCGATGTAGAGGTAGCCCTTCTCCACCACCGAGGCCATCTGCCGGAAGAAGAAGGTGAGGAGCAGCGTCCGGATGTGCGACCCGTCGACGTCGGCGTCCGTCATGATGACGATCTTGTGGTAGCGGATCTTGTCGACGTCGAACTCCTCGGGACCGATGCCCGTCCCGAGCGCGGTGATCATGGTCGCGATCTCGGCCGACGACAGCATCTTGTCGAAGCGGGCCTTCTCGACGTTCAGGATCTTGCCGCGCAGCGGGAGGATCGCCTGCGTGCGCCGGTCGCGGCCCTGCTTGGCGGAGCCGCCGGCGGAGTCGCCCTCCACGATGAACAGCTCGCTCTCGCCCGGGTCGCGAGACTGGCAGTCGGCCAGCTTGCCGGGCAGTGAAGCCCCATCGAGCGCGCCCTTCCGGCGCACGGTCTCGCGCGCCTTGCGGGCCGCGATGCGGGCGCGCGTCGCCTCCGCCACCTTGGCGCAGATGCGCTTCGCCAGCGGCGGGTTCTCCTCCAGCCACGCGCCGAGGCGGTCGTTGAGCATGGTCTCGACCATGGTCTTCGCCTCGGAGTTGGAGAGCTTGGTCTTGGTCTGGCCCTCGAAGGAGGCGCCGGGGAGCCGGAGCGCGATGACCGCGGCGAGCCCCTCGCGCATGTCGTCGCCGGAGGGCAGCTCGTCCTTCAAATCCTTGAAGAGGTTGTTCTTCGTCCCGTAGTTGTTGACGGTGCGGGTGAGCGCCGTCTTGAAGCCGATGAGGTGGGTGCCGCCCTCGTGGTTGTGGATGTTGTTGGCGAAGGCGAAGACCTTCTCGTCGTACCCGTCGTTCCACTGCAAGGCGATGTCGACCGTCGCCGTGCCGCGCTCGGTCTCGACGTCGCTCTTCAGGGACACCGGCGGATCGAAGAGCGTCTCGCGGGTCTTGTTGAGGTAGCGGACGAACTCGCGGATGCCGTCCTTGAAGAGGAACTCGTGCTTCTTGCCGGAGCGCTCGTCCTCGACGGTGATGGTCAGGCCGGCGTTGAGGAAGGCGAGCTCGCGCAGCCGGTTGGAGAGGGTCTCGAAGGAGTACTCCTTCGCCTCGAACAGGGAGAAGTCGGGCCGGAAGGTGACCTTCGTGCCGCGGCGCTGCGTCTCGCCGATGGCGGCGACCTTGCCCTGCGGCTGGCCGCAGGCGTAGCGCTGCGCCCAGACCTTGCCGTCGCGGTAGACCTCGACCTTGAGCCACTCCGAGAGCGCGTTGACGCAGGTGACGCCGACGCCGTGCAGGCCGCCGGAGACCTTGTAGGCATTCGACTCGAACTTCCCGCCGGCGTGGAGCTTCGTCATGACCACGTCGAGCGTGTCCATCCCCACCACGGTCGGGTGCGGGCCCACCGGGATGCCGGAGCCGTTGTCGACGACGGTGACGGAGTTGTCGGCGTGGATGACGACGTCGATGCGATCCGCTCGCCCCGCCATCGCCTCGTCGACCGAGTTGTCGACCACCTCGTAGACGAGGTGGTGCAGCCCGCGCTCGCCGACGTCGCCGATGTACATGTGCGGCCGCTTGCGGACGGCCTCGAGGCCCTCCAGCACCTTGATGGCGTCGATGCCGTAGTCGTCGGCGCCGTTCGCCTCGGCGCCCGCCGGCGCTTGCGCGAGATCGGTCTTCGCGGTCTCCAGGGCTCGCCTCGCTTTTTCTCAGGATTTCCGGGGACTTGGGGAGGACTGGTTATAACAGAACGGCCCTCGGCGGGCAACGCAGAACGCGCCCGCCGGCGCGCCTGCAACACGCCGGAATCGCTCGTCAATCCGAGCGCTGCACCACCCCGGACGAGACGGCGTAGAACGCGGTGTCCGGGCCGGCCGCCGGGGCGAGCAGCCGCCGGTCGGTCGTGGTGAGGAAGGCCTGCCCGGGCAGCCGGGCCAGGTACTCGAGGAGGTAGCGGTTCTTGGTGGGATCGAGCTCGGAGGAGACGTCGTCGAGCAGGAGGAGCGGGGGCCGGCCGAGCGCCGCCCGCAGGTTCTCGATCTCCGCGATCTTGAGCGCCAGGACGAGGGCGCGCTGCTGCCCCTGGCTCCCGTAGCTCCGCGCCCCGCGCTCGTCGAGCGCCAGCGCCAGGTCGTCCATGTGCGGGCCGACGGAGGTGAAGCCGCGCTCCCGATCGCGCGGCGCGCGGGCCCCGAGGAGCGCCTCGAGGCGGGCTGCGATCTGCGCCTCGTCGCCCTCCAGCGCGAGCCCGCCGGCCGCCCGGTACGCGAGGCGCGCCGCC
>DASTGH010000547.1:0-9050 GCA_035719345.1 Anaeromyxobacteraceae bacterium | reverse complement strand
GGGGCCGAGCCGCTGGCCGTGCTCGCGCCGGTGGGGCGCGACGCGGAGCTCGCCGCCGGGGTGCTCGCCGAGGCGGGGCACGCCTGCGTGCTGTGCGCCAGCGCGGCGGATCTCGCCGCCGCGCTCGACCGCGGCGTGGGCGCGGTGCTGCTCACGGAGGAGGCCCTCACCGGAGAGGTCGCGAGCGTGCTCGCCGCGCACGTGGCCGGGCAGCCCGCCTGGTCGGACCTCCCCGTCGTCCTCTTCACCGGCCCGGGCGGCGGCGGGCTCGACGCGCCCGAGGTCGCGGGCCGGCTGGCGGCGCTCGGGAACGTGACGCGGGTGGAGCGGCCGCTGCGCCGCAGCACGCTGCTGAGCGTGGCCGCCGCCGCGCTCCGCGCCCGGGCGCGCCAGCGCGCGGCGCGCGACGTCCTCGTCCGCCTGGAGGAGTCGGTGCGCCAGCGCGACGAGTTCCTGGCCATGCTCGGCCACGAGCTGCGCAACCCGCTCGCCGCCATCGCGATGGCGGGCGAGCTCCTGGCACGCGAGGGCGTGGCGTCGCGCCCGGCCGGGATCGTGCGGCGCCAGGCCCGGCAGCTGGCGCGGCTCGTGGACGACCTGCTCGACGTCTCGCGCGTCACCTCGGGCCGCATCGTCCTGGAGCGCTCGCCGACCGATCTCTCGGCGCTGGTGGCCCGCGCCGTCGAGGATCTCGCCCCCACGGCGCGCGCCACGCACGACGTGGAGGTGACGTTCGCGGGCGGGCCGGCGGAGCTCATCGTGTGCTGCGACGGGGCGCGCGTCGAGCAGATCGTGGCGAACCTGGTGGGGAACGGCGTCAAGTACACGCTCCCCGGGGGGCACGTGCGGGTGGCGCTGGCGCGCGAGGCCGGGCAGGCCGTGCTCGTGGTGCAGGACGACGGGATCGGCATCGCGCGCGAGAATCTGGAGGCCATCTTCGAGCCCTTCGTGCAGGTGGCCTCCGCTTTCGACCGCTCCCGGACCGGGCTCGGGCTCGGCCTGGCGCTGGTGCAGGGGCTCGTCCGGCTCCACGGCGGCGAGGTGGCGGCCGAGAGCGAGGGCCCGGGGCGCGGCAGCCGGTTCCTGGTGCGCCTGCCGCTCTCCGACGGCGCGGCCGTGGCGGTCGAGGCGAGGCCGGCGGCGGTGACGCCGCGCTCGATCCTGGTGGTCGAGGACAATCCCGACCTGCGCGAGGCGTTCCGGGAGATGCTGGCCGTCGCCGGGCACAGCGTGCGGGTCGCCGACGACGGCCCGGCGGGCGTCCAGGCGGCGCTCTCCGAACCGCCGGAGGTGGCCTTCATCGACATCGGCCTCCCCGGTTTCGACGGTTACGAGGTGGCGCGCCGCGTGCGCCGGCGACTGGGCGGGCGCGTGCGGCTCGTCGCGCTCACGGGCTACGGCCGGCCCGAGGATCGGGCCCGCTCGCGGGACGCGGGCTTCGACGCGCACCTCACCAAGCCCGTGACCCCCAGCTCCCTGGCGCAGGCGCTCACCGGGACGGTGCACTGACCGGCGCGTGCGTCCTCGACGTCAGCCGCCCAGCAGCTCGCCGGCGAGGGCGTCGTAGACCTCGAGGTCCTCCTCGGAGAAGAGGCAGTACACGATCCGCTCCAGGCCGCGGTGCGCGCGCAGCCCGGCCAGGCCCTCCTCGATCGCGATGCGCGCGGCGCGCTCCAGCGGGAAGCCGTAGGCGCCGGTCGAGATCGCGGGGAAGGCGATGCTCCGCATCCCGTGCCCGGCGGCGAGCGCCAGCGACGCGCGATAGCAGCTGCGCAGCGTCGCGTCCTCGTCCGCGCCGCCGCCGCGCCAGACCGGACCGACCGTGTGGACGACGTGGCGCGCGGGGAGCCGGTGGCCGGCGGTGAGCTTCGCCTCGCCGGGCCGCGCCCCCCCGAGCCCGCGGCACTCCGCCAGCAGCCCCGGGCCCGCGGCGCGGTGGATGGCGCCGTCGACGCCGCCGCCGCCGAGGAGCGAGGGGTTGGCGGCGTTCACGATGGCGTCGACCGCCAGGCGGGTGATGTCGGAGCGGACCGTCTCGATGCGGCCCGAGAGCCAGGACCCCATGCGACATACCTAGCGTCCCCGTGGCTGCCGGGCAGCGAGCCGGTCGGAGCACAGGCGAAGGGCCGGGCTGAAGCCCGGCCTGTTGAGGGACCGGGCTGAAGCCCGGCCTGTTGAGCCCTACCTTCTTCCCATGGACAAGAGCGATCTCGCGTTCGACTCGGTGCTCTCCAGCCGCACGACCGACAGGCGCATCGCCCTCATCGTCTTCCCCGTGGTGCTGGTGCTGGCCGCCATCGTGGCGTTCGCGGCGGTCTCCATCTCGCGCATGTCGGGGCTGCAGGACCAGGTCAAGATCGCCCAGCGCCAGGCGGAGGAGTCGCAGAAGGCGGCCGACGACAAGGACCGCCAGCTCACGGCGGCGAAGGGCGAGGCGTCCGCGCTCGGGTCCGCGGGACAGGGCGCCGCCGTGCTCGCCCCCGCCCAGGCGGGGAGCGGCATGAACGGGGTGGCCATCTATCACCCCGAGTCGAAGCTGCTGAACCTCTTCGCGTACAACCTGGCGCCCGCTCCGGAGGGTCAGGAGTATCGCCTGGTGGTCACCGACGGGCAGGGCCAGGAGCAGCTCGTCCAGGCGCCGGTCGCGCCCGACGACCGCGGGGCTGCGCACCTCCTGGCGCGCGACCTCCCGGAGGGCCTGTCGCGGGTGGAGGTGGCGCTCGTGCCGAAGCAGGGCACCGGCGCGGCGGCGGCGCAGGGCACCGGCGCCGGCGGCGCGCCGGCGGCGGCGCAAGGACAGCAGAAGCCCGCGGAGCGCGAGACCGTGATGGTGGGCCAGCTCCCGAAGCCGGGCGAGGCGGGCGTGGTCATGCCCAGACCGCCCGAGACGCCGCGGGCGCAGGGCAGGGCGCGGCGGTAGGCCAGGAACGACCCGCAGCAGCGAGTTCCGGGCGAGGCGCGGCCGCACGGCGGCTGCGCCTTCGCAGTTTCGCGCACGGTGCGGCCGCCCCGACCCATCCCGCGGGGGGGTGACGATCGCTTGACGCGGCGCACATTTCCGATGAAACTGGCCCGTCTATGTCTCAAGGCGAGCAGTACCCCCGGCAGGGTGAGGCCGGGGGCCGCGCGATCGAGCTGGCGAAGGATGCCAAACGCTCTCGCGCGAGCCTCGCCCCCGCCGCACCCCGCTAGGTCTTCCCCCCATGCAGCACGAGGAAAGCGCCATGAGCAGCGATCAGGAGACGAGCCATCCGCCGCGTCAGGGCCTGTACGACCCTGCGAACGAGCACGACGCCTGCGGCTTCGGCTTCGTGGTGGACATCAAGGGCCGCAAGTCGCACGACATCATCGAGAAGGCGCTCACCGTCCTCGTCAACCTGGAGCACCGCGGCGCCGCGGGCTCCGAGAAGAACTCCGGCGACGGCGCCGGCCTGCTCTGCCAGACGCCGCACGCCTTCATGGAGAAGGCGTGCGCGCCGCTCGGCATCCGCCTGCCCGCGCCCGGTCGCTACGCGGTCGGCATGTTCTTCCTGCCGCAGCACGCGCAGAGCCGCGAGGCCTGTCAGAAGCTGGTCGAGGACGTCGTCGTGCAGGAGGGCCAGGTCGTCCTGGGCTGGCGCGACGTCCCCACCGACAACGGCTCGCTCGGCGCCTCCGCCAGGTCCTCGCAGCCGGTGATCCGCCAGCTCCTCGTCGGCCGCGGCGAGAACGTGGCCGACGAGGCCGCCTTCGAGCGCAAGCTGTACGTCATCCGCCGGCTGGTGGAGAAGGCGGTCTCGCGCTCGGCCCTCCCGCAGCGTGGCGCCTTCTACGTGCCGTCGCTCTCCTGGAAGACCGTCTGCTACAAGGGGATGCTCAACGCCGGGCAGCTGAAGGCGTTCTTCCCCGATCTGGCCGACCCGGACTTCCAGTCCGCCATCGGCATGGTCCACTCGCGCTTCTCCACGAACACCTTCCCCTCGTGGTCGCGGGCGCACCCGTACCGCTACATCTCGCACAACGGCGAGATCAACACGCTGCGCGGCAACATCAACTGGATGCACGCGCGCCAGTCGATGATGCGCTCCCGGCTCTTCGGCGACGACCTGAAGAAGATCCTGACGGTCATCGACCTGGAGGGCTCCGACTCGGCGATGTTCGACAACGTGCTGGAGCTCCTGCACCTCACCGGCCGCCCGCTCCCGCACGCCATGATGATGATGGTGCCCGAGCCCTACTCGCGGCACGAGTCGATGTCGCCGGAGAAGAAGGCCTTCTACGAGTTCCACTCCTGCCTCATGGAGCCGTGGGACGGCCCGGCCTCGATCGCCTTCACCGACGGCGTCAAGGTGGGCGCCACGCTCGACCGCAACGGCCTGCGGCCGGCGCGCTACTACGTGACCAAGGACGACCTCGTGGTCATGGCGAGCGAGGTGGGCGTCCTCGACATCCCCGCCGACCGCATCCTCAAGAAGGGCCGGCTCCAGCCCGGCCGCATGTTCCTGGTGGACACCGCCGAGAAGCGGATCGTCTCCGACGAGGAGCTGAAGCAGCGCCTCGCCACCGAGGAGCCGTACGGGAAGTGGCTGGCCGAGCACCTCGTCAAGCTCGAGGACCTGCCGCCGCCGGAGAAGGTGATCGAGCCCGATCACGAGACCGTGCTCCGCCGCCAGGAGGCGTTCGGCTACTCCGCCGAGGACGTCCGCATCCTGGTGAACCCGATGGCCGAGACCGGCACCGAGCCCATCGGCTCCATGGGCAACGACACGCCGCTCGCCGTCCTCTCCGAGAAGCCGCAGGTCCTCTACAACTACTTCAAGCAGCTCTTCGCGCAGGTGACGAACCCGCCGGTCGACGCCATCCGCGAGGAGATCATCATGGCGGTGGAGACCGCCATCGGCCCGGAGGGCAACCTCCTCGAGCCGACGCCGGAGAGCTGCCACCAGCTGGCGCTGCCCTCGCCGGTGCTGCGCAACGAGGAGCTGGAGAAGATCCGGCACCTCGACGGCAAGAACGGCTCGCACGGCTTCAAGGCGCTCACCCTCCCCATGCTCTTCAAGGTGAAGGACGGCGGCGCCGGCATGCGCAAGGCCATCGAGGACCTGCGCTGGACCGTCTCCGAGGCCATCGCCGAAGGGCACAACCTCATCGTCCTCTCCGACCGCGGGCACGACGAGGAGAACGCCCCCATCCCGGCGCTGCTCGGCGTGGCGGCGGTGCAGCACCACCTGCTGCGCGAGGGGACGCGCACGCGCGTCGGCATCGTGCTGGAGACGGGCGAGCCGCGCGAGGTGCACCACTTCGCGCTGCTCATGGGCTACGGCGCCAGCGCGGTGAACCCGTACCTCGCCTTCGAGACCATCCACGACCAGATCCGGCTCGGGATGATGAAGGGCACGCCGGACGCGGCCGAGAAGAAGTACGTGAAGGCGGTGAACAAGGGCATCGTCAAGGTCATCTCGAAGATGGGGATCTCGACCATCCAGAGCTACCACGGCGCCCAGGTGTTCGAGGCCATCGGGCTCAACCAGGACTTCATCGACGAGTACTTCACCTGGACGCCGACCCGCATCGGCGGCGTGGGCATCGACGTGGTGGCGAAGGAGGTGAAGCTGCGGCACGACCGCGCCTTCCCCCCGAAGCGCCCGATCGTGCACAAGCAGCTCGGCACCGGCGGCCAGTACCAGTACCGCCAGGACGGCGAGCAGCACCTCTTCAACCCGCTCACCATCCACAAGCTGCAGTTCGCCTGCCGCACCGGGAACTACGGCCTCTTCAAGGAGTACACGAAGCTCGTCGACGAGCAGGCGAAGAGCCTGTGCACGCTGCGCGGGCTCATGGACCTCGTCCCGGCGGCGAAGCCCGTGCCCATCGAGGAGGTGGAGCCGGTCGACGGCATCGTGAAGCGCTTCAAGACCGGCGCCATGAGCTACGGCTCCATCTCCAAGGAGGCGCACGAGGCGCTGGCCGTCGCCATGAACCGCCTGGGCGGGAAGTCGAACACGGGCGAGGGCGGCGAGGACCCGGACCGCTACGTGCTCCTGCCCAACGGCGACTCCAAGAACTCGGCCATCAAGCAGGTGGCGAGCGGCCGCTTCGGCGTCACGAGCAACTACCTCGTCCACGCCCGCGAGCTGCAGATCAAGATGGCGCAGGGCGCGAAGCCGGGCGAGGGCGGTCAGCTCCCCGGCTCCAAGGTGTACCCCTGGATCGCGAAGACCCGCCACGCCACCCCGGGCGTCGGGCTCATCTCGCCGCCGCCGCACCACGACATCTACTCGATCGAGGATCTGGCGCAGCTCATCCACGACCTCAAGAACTCGAACCACAACGCCCGCGTCTCGGTGAAGCTGGTGGCCGAGGTGGGCGTCGGCACCATCGCCGCCGGCGTCGCCAAGGCGCACGCCGACGTCGTCCTCATCGCCGGGCACGACGGCGGCACGGGCGCCTCGCCGCTCACCTCCATCAAGCACGCCGGCATCCCCTGGGAGCTGGGGCTGGCCGAGACGCACCAGGTGCTCGTCCTCAACAACCTCCGCTCGCGCATCGCGGTGGAGGTCGACGGACAGCTCAAGACCGGCCGCGACGTCGTCATCGGCGCGCTGCTCGGGGCGGAGGAGTTCGGCTTCGCCACCGCGCCGCTGGTGGTGCTGGGCTGCATCATGATGCGCGCCTGCCACCTCAACACCTGCCCGGTCGGCGTCGCCACCCAGGATCCGGAGCTGCGCAAGCGCTTCACCGGGGATCCGGCGCACGTGGTGTCCTTCATGCGCTTCGTCGCGCAGGAGGTCCGCGAGTACATGGCCATGCTGGGCTACCGCACCATCGACGAGATGGTGGGGCGCTCGGAGCGGCTGGAGATGCGGCGGGCGGTGGACCACTGGAAGGCGCGCAACCTCGACTTCTCGCGCATCCTCTTCAAGCCCACCGTGCCCAAGCACTACGGCCGCACCTGCCAGATCCCGCAGGACCACGGCCTCGACGACGCGCTCGACGCCACCACGCTCCTCGAGCTGTGCCGCCCGGCGCTCGAGGCGCGGAAGCCGGTCGAGGCGAGGCTGCCCATCCGCAACACGAACCGCGTCGTGGGCACGATGCTCGGCTCCGAGGTGACGCGGCGCCACGGGCCGGACGGCCTGCCCGAGGACACGATCAAGCTGCACTTCCAGGGCTCGGCCGGCCAGAGCTTCGGCGCGTTCGTGCCGAAGGGCGTGACGCTCACGCTCGAGGGCGACGCCAACGACTACATCGGCAAGGGCCTCTCCGGCGGCAAGCTCGTCGTCTACCCGCCGGCCGGGTCGACCTTCGTCCCGGAGGAGAACATCATCGTCGGGAACGTCGCCTTCTACGGCGCGACCGCCGGCGAGGCTTACATCCGCGGCGTCGCCGGCGAGCGCTTCTGCGTGCGCAACTCCGGCGTCCAGGCGGTGGTGGAGGGCGTCGGCGACCACGGCTGCGAGTACATGACCGGCGGCCGGGTGGTGGTGCTCGGGCCGACCGGCCGCAACTTCGCGGCCGGCATGTCGGGCGGGATCGCCTACGTGCTCGACGCGCTGGGCAGCTTCGCCAAGGTCTGCAACCGCGAGATGGTGGGGCTCTCCCGGCTCGAGGACGAGGAGGAGATCGCGCTCGTCCGCCGGCTGGTGGAGCGCCACGTCCAGCTCACGCAGAGCACGCTCGGCGCGAAGGTGCTCGACGCCTGGAAGGACCACCTGCCGCGCTTCGTGCGCGTGGTGCCGGAGGACTACCGCCGCGTGCTCGAGGCGCAGACGCGGATGCGGCAGAAGGGGCTCTCGCCCGCGGAGGCGGAGATGGCCGCGTTCGAGGAGAACTCGCACGACGAGCGGCGCGTCGGCGGGACGTAGAGACGGCGGCCGCCTCGGGGCCACGCGACGGAGCTAGAGACGACAATGGGCAAGCCGACCGGGTTCATGGAGTACGACAGGGAGCCGTCCCACCACCGCCCGCCGCTGGAGCGGGTGAAGGACTGGAGCGAGGAGCACCCGCCCTACGCCGAGGAGACGCTCCGGAAGCAGGGGGCGCGCTGCATGGACTGCGGCGTGCCCTTCTGCCACACCGGCCAGCTCATCGCCGGCATGGCGTCCGGCTGCCCCATCAACAACCTCATCCCGGAGTGGAACGACCTCGTCTACCGGGGGCAGTGGGAGGAGGCGATCATCCGCCTCCACAAGACGAACAACTTCCCCGAGTTCACCGGGCGCGTCTGCCCGGCGCCGTGCGAGGGGAGCTGCACGCTCGGCATCAACGCGCCGCCCGTCACCATCAAGTCCATCGAGTGCGAGATCGTGGACCGCGCCTGGGCGAACGGCTGGGTGAAGCCGCAGCCGCCGCTGGCCCGCACCGGGAAGCGCGTGGCGGTGGTCGGCTCCGGTCCCGCCGGCCTCGCCGCCGCGGCGCAGCTCAACAAGGCCGGCCACGCGGTCACGGTGTTCGAGCGGGCGGACCGCGTCGGTGGCCTGCTCATGTACGGCATCCCCAACATGAAGCTCGACAAGCGCGTGGTCGAGCGCCGCGTCAAGCTCATGGCGGACGAGGGGGTGAAGTTCGTGACCTCGACCGAGGTGGGGAAGGACTTCCCCGCCTCGCGGCTCACCAGCGACTTCGACGCCGCGGTGATCACGACCGGCGCGACGGCCGCCCGCGACCTCAAGATCGAGGGCCGCGGGCTGTCCGGCATCCACCTGGCGATGGAGTTCCTGCACGCCAACACGAAGTCGCTCCTCGACTCGAACCACAAGGACGGGAAGTACATCGACGCGAAGGGGAAGCACGTCATCGTCATCTGCGGCGGCGACACCGGCACCGACTGCGTCGGCACGGCCATCCGCCACGGCGCGAAGAGCGTGGTGCAGCTCGAGATCATGCCGCGCCCGCCCGATGAGCGCGCCGCCGACAACCCGTGGCCGCAGTGGCCCAAGGTGTACAAGCTCGACTACGGCCAGGAGGAGGCGAAGGCGCTCTGGGGCGACGACCCCCGCGCCTACGCCGTGCAGACGCGGCGCTTCGTCGGCGACGACGGCGGCCGCGTGACCGCGATCGAGCTCGCCAAC
>DASTGH010000546.1:0-5193 GCA_035719345.1 Anaeromyxobacteraceae bacterium | reverse complement strand
GCCGGCGGCAGCCGCGGCCGGGACCTCGGGGCGCGGCTCCGGCCGCCGCTCCGGCCTGGGCGGGCGCTGCTTCTTGCCGCCGCCCTGCCCCTGGCCTCCGCCTCCGCCGCCGCCCTGCCGCGGCGCGCCCTCGCGCGGCACGTAGATGACCGGCGTCATGAGCTCGGGCGGCGGCCCCTTCTTCTCCACCTGCGCCGTGGGCAGCGTCCCGCGCCAGATGTGCTGCTCGTAGACGTTGTCGGCGCCCGTCCAGCGGCGGTTGCCGCCCTCGCGCCCCATGAGGTTGAGCCAGGAGTTCACGCGGCTGTCGATCTCGTCCAGCTCGTGCGTGAGGAGCGCCTCCAGCGTCGCCGGGACCTTGGGCGAGCCGTACTCGAGCCGGCCGTGGTGCGCGAGCACGAGGTGCACGATGTGCTGCTCGAGGTCGCGCGGCACGCCCGTCCGGCGCGCCTTGTCGTGGATCCACTGCGCGGTCATGACGAGGTGTCCCACCAGCCGGCCCTCGTCGCTGTAGTCGACCTGCTGCCGGTCGTAGCTGAGCTCGCGGACCTTGCCGATGTCGTGGAAGAACGCGCCCGCCACCAGGAGGTCGCGGTCGACCTGCGGGTAATGGTCGGCGAGCCGGTGCGCGAGCTTGAGACACGACACCGTGTGCTCGAGGAGCCCGCCCGGATACGCGTGGTGCACGGTCTTCGCCGCCGGCGCGCGGCGCAGGCGCGACGCGATGTCCTCGTCCTCGAGGAACGCGTGGATGAGCTTCCTCACGTTCTCGTCGGAGACCGCGTCCACGAGCGCGACGAGGTCCTTCCACGCCTGCTCCTCCGCCTCGCTCGGCCCCGTCCGCTCCGGCTTCTTCGGCTCGGGCGGCGGGACCCAGGTGAACTCGGCCGCGTCGAGGCCGCCCGCGTCCTGCTTGGCGAGCGACTCCACCCGCAGCTGCGGCTTGCCCTGGAACGTGCCGACCTGGCCCTCGACCTCGAGGAAGTCCTTCTCCTCGTAACCGGCGGCCAGCTGCTCCACGTTGTCGAAGGCGCGCGCCTCGAGCTCGCCCGTCCTGTCCTGCAGCGTGAGCGACAGGTACGTCTTCCCGCTCTTGGCCGTGGGGATGGCCTTGCGCGCCACCAGGAAGACGCTCTTCACCCGCTCGCCTTCCTTGACGTCCTTCGCCCAGATCTTGTCCATGATGCGCGGAAGCTAGCCCAGGAAAGGCCTTCGGACAACGCTATTTCCGACATCCGCGCCCATGCACGCACCGTGTGCCCGGCCCGGACCATGGCATTGACCGCGCGCCGCCCAGGCGGTCCGATCGCCTCGCGGGAGGGGGAAGGGCGACGCGGCGGCATGGACGAGACCACCACCACCATCGCGCTCGGCGGCGGCGCCGGATCGGCCGCGGCCCAGGCCGCGTCGGCGGCCGTGGTGGCGCTGGCGCGCGCCGCGCGCAGCTTCGTCCTCTACGATCCCCGCAACGCCGTGGTCCGCACGCTGCTCGGCGAGTACCAGGCGAAGGTCCGCGCCGCGCTCGACGCCCACGGCGACCTGGCGCTCGAGCTGCGCCCCGAGGAGATCCTGTGCCGCGGCGAGGTGGTCTACCGCGACGCGGACCGCGAGAAGTCCCTCGCCTGGAAGCTCTTCCGCGACGGGGTGCGCAAGGTGGTGGTGCGCACCGCCTCCGACTGGGACGAGCACCTGCGCCTGCTCGAGATCGCGGCGCTGCGCTCGGTGGGGGTCCGCCAGGCGGAGGACGACACGGTCACGCTGCTGCGCAAGGCCGGCTTCCGCGCCATCGAGGTGGAGGCGGTGGAGGGCTTCGTGCCGGCGGAGGAGAGCCCCGAGCCCGGGCTCGACGAGAAGGCGGAGCGGGCGGGACGGTCGCAGCCGCCGTCCGGCTGGGACACGCCGCTCGCCAGGCTGCCGCAGCCCGGCCCGCTGGAGTGGCGCGCGGTCCCGGACGAGGTGCTCCTGGCGCTGCGCGGGTCGCCGGACGGCGCCACCGACCTGGCGCTGTCGGTGGCGCAGGACCTGCTCGCCGAGGCGGGCCGGGCCGGCTGGCCCGCGCCGCAGCGCGACCTGCTCGCGTTCTTCGCGGAGCTGCGCGACGCGCTCCTCGCCGACGGCCAGCTCGCCTCGCTGCGCCGCCTCGTCGACCTGCTGGGCTCCGCCGGGGCTGCCGACCTGCGTGACGAGATGCTCCGATCCCTGGGCGACGCCCGCACCCTCGACCTCGTCCTGGCCTCGGTTGCGGACGACGCGGCCGAGCTGCCGGCGTCGCTCGTCCCCTTCGTGCCGCTCCTCGGCCTCGACGCCGTGCTCGACCAGCTGGAGAGCTCCGAGGCCACCGAGGGCCGCCGGCGCCTGCTCGCCCGCCTGGTGGCCGCGCGCCTGCCGCGCGAGGCGGCGGTGGTCCTCCCGCGGCTCTCGCGCCTCGAGCCGCGGCTGGCGCGCGAGCTGGCGCGGACGGTGGTGGCGCGCGCGCCGGAACGCGGGACCGAGGTGGCCCGCGCGCTGCTCGCCCAGCGCGACGAGGCGCTCCGCCTGGAAGGCCTCTCGGCGCTGGAGACGGCGCAGGGCGATCCCCCGCTCCGCCCGCTCTGCGACCTGCTGCGCGATCCGTCGGAGCCGATCCGGGTGCGCGCCGCCGAGGTGCTGGGGCGGCGGGGCGACGAGTCGGTGCTCGCGGCGCTGCGCGCGTCGCTGGAGGAGGGCCGGGAGGTGTCGCCGCGGGAGGCCGAGGCGCTCGGGCGCGCCCTCGCCGACCTCGCGCCCATCGCCGCGGCCCGCCTCTTCGCGCCCTGGCTCGCGCCCAGGGCCGGCTTCCTGCGCGGCCTCTCGGGGCAGCAGCGCACCCAGCAGTGGGCGGCCATCGCCGGCACCGGCGCGCTGCCCGGCGGCGAGGCCGACGCGGCGCTGCACGCGCTCGCCGAGCGCTCCGACGGCGAGGTCCGCAAGCACTGCCTGGCCACGCTGGCCCGCCGCAGGAGGGCGACCCATGTCCCCGCACGGCCCTGACGAGCTGTCCCGGGCGCAGTCGTCGCTGGCCCGGGCCATCGGGCGCGCGCGCGCCGGCGAGGATCGCGAGCTGGCGCAGCGCGTGCGCGACGGCGGCGAGACGCTGGCGCAGCTCCTGGGCGGGCTCCTCAAGATGAGCCGGGTCCACGCCGCCGACAACCGCGCCTTCGATGCCCCGCTGACCGAGGCCGCGCGCGCTCTCGGCGCGCTGGTCGAGCTGCTCGGCACCGTGCACCTCGTGACCGTGGAGGACCAGGTGTACGTGAACGAGGTCCGCGTCCGGGTGGACGGCAAGGGCAGCGCCAAGGACCTCGGCGGCGAGCTGGCCAAGCACAACGTGGGCGGGCTCGACTTCCACGCGCCGCTCGACGTCCGGGCCCTGCGCGCGCTCGTCGGCGCGTTCGCCGCGAAGCCAGCGGCCGAGGCGCCCCGGCGCACGCTGCAGGCGACGCTGCTCGCCGCCGGCGCCGGGACGGTCGCGCTCACGCCCCGCTTCCGCTTCCGCACGCAGGAGGAGGAGCGCAGCGCCACGACCGACCCGCTCGAGGCGCTGCGCCGCACGCTGCGGCTCGTGGAGGAGACCTGGGAGCACCTCGGGGCGGGGCGCATCCTGAACCCGCTGCCGCTGCGCCGCGCGGTGGTGGAGCTGCTCTCGATCGGCCCGGACAACCCGGCGCTCTGGGAGAGCGTGGGCGAGGCGCTGCCCCACGCCAGCCACGCCGCCACCGTGACGCTCGTCGCGCTGCTGGTGGGCCGCGCCGCCGGGCTCCCCGCGGACGAGCTGCAGGACCTGGGGCTCTCCGCGCTGCTCCACGACGCCGGGTACGCCGCGCTCCCGCCGGAGCTCGCGGCCGGGCCCGAGGGGCTGGCGCGCCACCCGGCCGAGGGCGCCCGCCTCATGCTGCGGCAGCGCGGCTTTCACGTGGCGAAGCTGCGCCGCCTGCGCGCGGTGCTCGATCACCACCGCGACCACGCCGACCCTCGCGGCCGCCCCTCGACGCTGGGCGGGATCCTGCGGCTGGCCGAGGACTACGCCACCCTCGTCCGCGTGTACGGCGCGCGCGTCTCGCGCACGGACGCGCTCGGCGCCATCGCCCGCGCGGCGGGCCGCAGCTATCACCCGGCGCTCGCCCAGCTCATGGTGAACGTGCTCGGCCGGTATCCCCCCGGCACGCTCCTCGAGCTGGAGGACGGCCGCTTCGCGCGCTCGATCTCGCCGGTGCGCAGTCCGGAGACCTTCGCGGCGCCGCTGGCGCGCGTGTATGACCTGCGCACCCGCGCGCTGGCCGACCGCGTGGACCTGGCGGACGGCCTCGCGGTGAAGCGCGCCCTCCCCGGGTGATCCCGGTCGGGACCGCACCGGCCGCCGGGGAGGGGCCGACATGACCCGCGACGCGGCCGCGCGCGGCCGCGTGTGCTGCGACGCGGTCGCGCCGGCCAGGGCGGTGCGCAAGGACTGCGTGACCGGTGACAAGGAGCGCAAAACCGGCCGGAAACGGGCGAAAGATCGCCCATCCGCCGTGTCGGCACGGGTCGTGAAACGGGAGTCGCTCAAGGGGTGACGGCGCGAGAGCGCCGCAACGTGCCATGAGCCGCATCGAAACCGACGCCCGACAGGTCCTGCTCGATCGCCGGAGCCACCTACGCCGGGCGCCCTACGCCAGGACGCCCGCCGACCCGGCGGCGAGCTGGCACGACTGGGAGAGTACGCCGCCGGCGCTGCCCGAGGCCGCGCGCCGCGAGCTCGCCGAGATCGACGCCGCCCTGAAGCGGCTCGAGGCCGGCATGTACGGTCGCTGCGAGGCGTGCAACGGGCCGCTCGGCCTGCAGCGGATCCGCGCCATCCCCGAGGCGCGCTACTGCCTCTCCTGCAGCGGGCACGCGGTCGCCCCCCCGGGCGAGGAGCCCGCCTAGCTCGCCTGCCGCGCCGCCGGCGCGGTACCGTGACCGTCCGTGCAGGCCGCAGCTCCATCGCCCGTGCTCGCCTACGCGTTCGGAGACGCGCTCTACCTGAACGTCACGAGCGCGTGCACGCTCGCATGCTCGTTCTGCCCCAAGATCCGGGACGGCGACTGGGTGGTCGGCGGCTACGACCTCCGCCTCGCGCGCACGCCGGAGGTGGGCGAGGTCTGGGACGCGGCGCGCGGCGCCGGCCTGGCGGGGCGCTCGGAGGTCGTGTTCACC
>DASTGH010000545.1:0-4747 GCA_035719345.1 Anaeromyxobacteraceae bacterium | reverse complement strand
GACGTCCGCGCGGCGGCGGAGCGCGGCCGCGGCGAGCGCGCGCTCCGCCGCGCCGCGGCCGGCGCGCTCGTCCGCGCCGCGGCCCGCATCCCGTACACGGACCGCACCTGGCCCCGCGTCCTCGCCGCCGCGGCGCCTGTGCTCGATCCTCCCGCGCGAGCCTGGCTCACCCGCCTCGTGGCGAGCGGCCCGCCCGACCCGAAGGGCGACGACGCGCGCGCCACGCTCGCCGCCGCCGAGGCGTTCGTGCGGAGCGGCGCACCTGCGATACGCGCCCCGCCGCGCCGCCCCTCCTCCCTCGTCCGGCGGCGCAAGCTCGTCGACGGCGCGACGGCCACCAGCGGCGGCCCGGTCGCCTCCCGCGACGTCCTGGCCGCGCTGGGGCGCGGCGCGGACGCCGAAGCGCTCCGCGACGAGGGCCTGCGGCGCGCCGTGGTGGCCGGGCTCGCCCGTGCGCTCGGCCTCCGCGCCGGCGACGAGGAGCGCGCCGCCGCGCTCGGCGCCTGGCTGGCGGCGCGAGGGGTCGTCCGGGGCCGGGAGAAGGCGTTCCTCGCCGCGAGCGGCCTCGACGCGGCGGACACCGCCCGACTCGCGGACGACCTGGCGCTGGAGCGCGCGCTCCTCCTGCGCGCCGCCGAGGCCGTTCCCGACGGCCCGTCCGCGCTGGAGGGGCTGGCGCTCGGGGCGCGGCTCGCGGGACGCTGGGCCGAGGTCGCCCGGCGCATCGTCCCGGCGCGCCGAGGAGCGCGCACCCTGCAGGAGGCGTCGCCATGGGGAAGAAGCGCGGAGCGGAGCCACCCGCCGACGAGCCGTTCCACGCGCCGTTCGCGGGGCTCGCGGACCGGCTCGGGATGACCCCCTCGCCGCCGCCTGCACCTCCTGCCGCGCAGCCCGGGAGCGCAGCGCCGCCCCGCGGCCCGGCGCGAGCCGTGATCCGGCTCGAGCGCAAGGGGCGCGGCGGTAAGGAGGCGACGCTCGTGGAGAAGCTCGACCTCGGCGAGGGCGAGCTGCGCGCCTGGCTCGGCGAGCTCAAGGCCGCGCTCGGCTGCGGGGGGGCGGTGGAGGGCGACGCGCTCGCGCTCCAGGGCGACCAGCGCGCCCGCGTGAAGGACCTCCTGCTGGAGCGCGGCGTCCGGCGGGTGACGATCGGCTGACCGCGCGCGGCGGCCTTGCTAGCGCCCCACGAACGCCTGGAGGAGCGCGCGCGCGTCGCCCGCGGGCGTGCAGCCGCCGTGGCCGGTGCAGATGCGGTCGAAGTCGAGCCCGCGGACGGCCTCGACCAGCGCCAGCAGGGAGCGCTCCGTGCCCTCCTCGTCGCGGCCCACGAAGCGGGTGGTGTGCACGAACCGGCCGCCGTCGACGTGGAGCACGTCGCCGACGAACAGCGTCCGCCCGTACAGGTAGGCGAAGGACCCGGCGGTGTGGCCGGGCACCGGGATGGCCAGCACCTCGGCGCCGCCCACGTCCACGGCCGTCCTCTCCTCCAGCGGATCGGTGACGGTGATGACGGGCGGCGAGCGGAACCAGGACTGCACGAACTGCAGCGGCTCGAGCGGCCGGCGCCGTCCCGCGAAGAGATCGCCGTCTGCGCCACCGCCCCACACGCGCGCCCGGGGGAACCCCGCCGCGCCGGCGACGTGGTTGCTGTGGCCGTGGGTGAGGAACACGTGGGTGACCCGTTCGCGCCCGGCGCCCATCGCGGCGAGGAGCCGCTCCAGCGCGCGACCCTCCGGATCCGAGCCGGCGTCGAAGAGGAGCACGCCATCGCGCGACGATGCGCCGTAGGCCCAGACGCGGCCCGCCTCGACGCCGTACAGGCCGGGCGCGATGGCGACGGGCTCGCGGGCGCTCGCCGGGTGCGCCGCCAGCATGGCGAGGCCGAGCGCCGCCAGCGCCAGCGTCGCGGCCACGGCGACGACCACCGGCCACCGCCGGGCGCGGGGCCGGGCGGCAGACTGCGCGGGATGGGGCACGGGCTGGGGCGAGGGAGCCGTCACGGACGCAGAGCGAACCCTACCACGCGGCGACTGCGTCCTGCCGGGCCTCCGGCGCGGCGTTCCGTCGCGCGCCCCGTTATGCCGGTCGGGTGGCAGGCGTGCGTGCGGCGGTCGTGAGCGAGGACCCGCTGGCCCGGAGCGGCCTCGCCGCGCTCCTCGCCGCCCGCGAGGACGTCGCCGTCGTCGGAGCCGCCGCGCCCGGGGACCTCGATGCCCTGCGGCCGCTGGCGGCCGAGGCCGCCCTGTACGATTGCTCGTCGCACGACCCGGCGTCCGTGCGCGCCCTGGCCGAGGCGCTGCCCACCGTCGCGCTGGCGGCGACCGTGGCGCAGGGCGCCGAGGCCCTGGCGGCCGGCGCGCGCGCCGTGCTCTTCCGCGACGCCACGCCCGACCGCGTCGCCGCCGCGCTGCGCGCCGCCGGGGCGGGCCTCCTCGCGCTCGACGACGGGCTCGCCTCGTGGATCCGCCCCCCGCCCGAGCTGTCGCGGGGCGAGGCCGAGGGGCTCACACCGCGCGAGGCCGAGGTGCTCGGCCTCCTCGCCGAGGGGCTCTCCAACAAGGGCATCGCCCAGCGTCTGAGCGTGTCCGAGCGGACCGCCAAGTTCCACGTCGAGTCCATCCTCGGGAAGCTCGGGGCGGAGAGCCGGAGCGAGGCGATCGTCCTCGCAGCGCGCCGGGGCCTCGTCACGCTCTGACGGGCTTCGGGCTTTCCCGTAGCCTGCAGCCCGTGAGGACCTGTCCGTCCGGACAGGTCGCCGGACCTGTCCACCCGGACGATGTGCGGGGCGCCCGGCGCGCGTACGTTGCCCCTCGCGCCTCGCGGATCGCGGGGCCGAGGAGGACGCCGTGACGCCGTCGAGCTGGATGGAGCTGTCGAACGAGCTGGCTGCGCTGGTGAAGCGCGCCGCGGCATCGGTGGTGCGCGTGGAGGGGCGGCGGCGCGGCCCGGCGTCGGGCACCGTGTGGAGCGCCGACGGCACGGTGGTCACGACCAGCCACGGCCTCGACTGGGACGACGGCGTGGACGTGGGCCTGCCCTCCGGCGAGGTCGCGCGCGCCGAGGTGGTGGGCCGCGACCCCGGCACCGACCTCGCGGTCCTCCGCCTCCCACCCGGCGCCGCGGCCGGCCTCGCCGCCGCGGAGTGGTCGGACGGCGCCATCGAGCCGGGGCAGCTCGCGCTGGCGGTGACGCGCCCGGGGCGCGGGCCGCGCGCGGCGCTCGGCGTGGTGGCGCGCGTGGGCGACGGCTGGCGAACCTCCGCCGGCGGCAAGGTCGACCGCTGGGTGGAGCTGGACTTCGGCGGGCACCCCGGCTTCTCCGGCGGGCTCGTGCTCGACCTGGCCGGCCGGGCCATCGGGCTCGGCCACGGCGGCCTGGTGCGCGGGGAGCCGCTCGCGGTCCCTGCCGCGACCCTGCGCCGCGTCGTGAAGGCGGTGCTCGCCCACGGCGGCGTCCGCCGCGGGTACCTCGGGGTGGCGAGCCTCCCGGTGCGGCTCCCCGCCGCCGTCGCCCAGCAGTGCGGGCAGGCCTCGGGGCTGCTCCTCACCGCGGTCGAGGACGACAGCCCGGCGGCCCGGGCCGGGCTCATGGTCGGCGACGTGCTCCTGGCGCTCGACGGCGCCGCCGTCGGCCACCTCGGCGATCTCCTGCCGCTCCTCGAGGAGGAGCGCATCGGCGATGCGGCGCGTGCGCGCGTGGTGCGCGGCGGCGGCGTCATCGAGGTCGCCGTGACCATCGGCGTGCGGGGCGACCGCGCGCAGGGCGGAGGCCGGCCGTGAACGCGCTTCGACAGCTCTCGGACGACCTGGCGGCGCTCGTGGAGCGGGCCTCGCCGTCCGTCGTCGGCGTGGAGGCGGCCCGCGGACAGGGCTCGGCGCTCGTGCTCGCCCCCGACGGCTACCTCCTCACCAACGCGCACGTGGCGCAGAGCCGCGGGCCGCTGCGGGCCCGGCTCATGGGCGGCGAGGCGGTGGCGGCGGAGCGCGTCGGCGCCGATCCACGGACGGACCTGGCGGTCCTGCGCGTGCAAGCGCCCGGGCTCCGGGCGCTCCCGCTCGCCGACAGCCGCGCGCTGCGCGTCGGCCAGCTCGCCATCGCCATCGGCAACCCGCTCGGCTTCGAGCGGTCCGTCACCGTGGGCGTGGTCTCGGCCCTCTACCGCAACCTGCCCACGCCCGACGGGGGCCTGTTCGACGGGCTCGTCCAGACCGACGCGGCCGTGAACCCGGGCAACTCCGGGGGACCGCTGCTCGACGCCGACGGCGCCGTGGTGGGGGTGACCACCGCCATGCTCCCGTTCGCGCACGGCATGGCGTTCGCGGTGCCCTCGCACACGGCGAGCTGGGTGGCGGCGGTGCTCCTCCGCTCCGGCGAGGTGCGGCGCCCGTTCCTGGGCGTGGCGGCGCGGGGTGAGGACCTGGCGCCGGCGCTGGCGGCGGACCTGGGGCGGGTCCGCAGCGTGCGCGTCCTCCGCGTCGAGCCGGGTGGCCCGGCCGAGCGCGGCGGCGTGCGAGAGGGCGACCTCCTCGTCTCGGCGAACGGCAGCCCGGTGGTGACGCTGGACGACCTGCAGCGCGTGATGGTCCTGGCCGACGAGCCGGAGCTGGCGCTCGAGGTGCTGCGCGATGGCGCGCGGCGCACGCTGGCGCTGCGCCCCCGACCTCCTCCCGAGCGCGCCGCCGCCTGACCGCGGCGCGCGTCTTGCTCCCGGCGCGGAGGGAACAGGAAGCCGCGCTGCGGGGCCGGGCAC
>DASTGH010000544.1:0-2943 GCA_035719345.1 Anaeromyxobacteraceae bacterium | reverse complement strand
CTCGAATCCTCGCCGCGCTGCTCGCCTCGGGCGGGCGCGCCCGGGAGGCGGTGGGCGAGCTGCGGCGCAACCTGCGCGCCGGGGGCGATCCCGCGGACGCGGAGCTGGCGCGCTCCATCGCCCGCGCGGCAGCCGATCCGGCGCTGGCGCGCGAGGTGGAGCGCGACTTCGGCGCGGGCCGCTGACCACCTCGCGGGCGCGCGCTCCGCGCGCTACCCGCGCTGCACGACGCCGCAGGCGATGCGCGCCCCCGAGTTGCCGCCGGGGTCGCTCGTCTCGTCGTCGACCTTCTCGTGCACCACGATGGCCGTGCCGTTCGGGCCGAAGAGCCCGTTCGCGCCCTCGCCCAGGGTGGCACCCGTGAGCGTGAAGTGGCCCTTTCCCTTGCCGTCCGGCCCCACCTCGAGGTTCGGCATGTCGCCGAGGTGCGCTCCGTCGGCGCTCTTCAGGCCGTGCTTCTTCCCGGCGGGGTTGAAGTGCGAGGCGCTCGTCATGAAGTCGGGCGGATCGCACTTCCCGACCGAGTGGACGTGGAAGCCGTGCTTCCCCGGCGGGAGCCCCTGCACCTCGACCGCGAGGTGGACGGCGCCGCCGCTCTCGGACAGCGACGCCTTCCCGACGGGGGCACCCTTCGCGTCCTTGAGGTCGGCGTGCGCGGCCGGCGCCGCTCCGGCAGCGGAGGCAGCGAGCGCGGCGGCGAGGGCGAGGACGAGGCGGTTCATGGGCTCCTCCAGGATCCGCCGCCGCTCTTAACGGTGCGCCCGCGCGCGCACCACGTCGGCGGCCGCGCCGCGACCTGCCTCGTGGCGGCGCTGACGCGCTGACCGCCCGGTCAGTCCGCCGCCCGCTCCGGGGGCGGACCCTCCTGGCTCCCCTCGCCCTCCGCGCTCGGCGCGCTGCCGCTCGCGTACTCCTTCAGGCGGTACTGGATCTTGCGGACGCTGATGCCGAGGATCTCCGCCGCGCGCGACGTCGAGCCGCCCACCATCTCCAGCGTGCGCAGGATGGCCTCGCGCTCGATCTCGTAGAGCGTGGCGCCCGGGATGAGCGCGCCCGGCGCCCGCTCGCGGGGGCGCGGCCCGCGCAGCGTGGGCGGGAGATCGTCGGCGGTCAGCTCCGAGGCCTTGCACAGCACGACCGCGCGCTCGACCACGTTCTCCAGCTCGCGCACGTTGCCCGGCCAGTCGTGGCTGAGGAGCGCGTTGAGCGTCCCGGGCGCGAGCCCGCGGATGTCCTTGCCGTACGCCTTCGAGTACTTCTCCACGAAGTGCGAGACGAGCGCGGGGATGTCGCCCTTGCGCTGGCGCAGCGGCGGCAGCGTCACCGCCACCACGTTGAGCCGGTAGTAGAGGTCCTCGCGGAACTTGCCCGCCTTCACCTCGGCGGCGAGGTCGCGGTTCGTGGCCGCCACCATCCGCACGTCGACCTTGATGGTCTGCGTACCGCCGACCCGCTCGAACTCCTTCTGCTGTAGCACGCGCAGGAGCTTGATCTGGAGCGTCGGCGAGATGTCGCCGATCTCGTCGAGGAAGAGCGTCCCGCCGTCCGCCAGCTCGAAGCGCCCCTCCTTGCGGCCGATGGCGCCGGTGAAGGCGCCCTTCTCGTGCCCGAACAGCTCGGACTCGAGCAGGGTCTCGGAGAGCGCGGCGCAGTTCACCTTGATGAACGGCTTGTCCCGGCGCGGCGACTCCTCGTGGAGCGCCTGCGCGATGAGCTCCTTGCCGGTGCCCGACTCGCCCAGGATGAGGACGGTGGCCCGCGTCGGCGCGGCGCGCTTCACGACCTCGTAGACGGCCTGCAGCTCCGGCGCGTCGCCGACGATGTTGTGGAAGCGGTAGCGCTCGCGGACGCGCTCGCGGAGGTTGGCCGTGTCCCGCTGGAGCCGGAGCTTCTCCAGCGCCTTCTCCAGCACCACCAGCACCGCGTTCACGTCGAGCGGCTTGACGAGGTAGTTCTCCGCGCCGGCGCGCATCGCCTCGACCGCCGCCTCGACGCTGGCGAACGCGGTCATCATGACGAAGACGGCGTCCGAGCCCGCCTCGCGCGCCCGCTTGAGGAGCGTGATCCCGTCCATCCGGGGCATGCGCACGTCCGCCAGGATGGCCGCCGGCGCGAACCCGGCGAGGAGCGTCAGCGCCTCCTCGCCGTCCGCCGCCTCGGCGATCTCGTACCCTTCCTCGGTGAGGATGGTGCGGAGCGCCACGCGAGCGTTCTGCTCGTCGTCGACGACGAGGATCCGCTCCTTGGCCGCGCGTGCGCCGCCGTTCTTAGCAACCGTCATGCCCACCTTTCGTGCGATGTGCCCCCTCGCCGCGGCGCAAGGGCTGCGGAATCATGCACGATTTGCGCGCCGCGCGCCACCGATCCGCCCTGGCGAGCGGGGAAGCACGCGTCCGCGCGACGCGTCGCAGCGCGCCGTGAAAGCCTCAGGTCGACGTGGCGATACGCCCGAGCCGGTCGTACGGCCGCCAGCGGAAGCGCGCCCCGAGCGCCTCCGCCGCCGCGCGGCAGCCCGCCTCCGACAGGCCGGGGACCGCGACCGCGCTCGCGGACACCTCGAGGTTCGCCGCGACGGCGGAGCGGATGAAGGCGCGGCAGGCGTCCCAGGCGGCCTCGCCGAAGCGGCTCGGGCACAGGCGCGCGTAGGTGGCGGCGTCGGGCGCGTTGAGCGAGACGCTGAGCGCGGCGAGCCCCGCCTCCGCCAGCTCGGGCACGACGTCGCGCCCCTCGCGCAGCGAGGCGAGGCCGTCCGTGTCGAGGCGCACGCGCGCCACGCCCGCGCCGCGCAGCCGTCGCGTGAGATCCAGCACCGCGGCCAGCCGCCGCGTCGGCTCGCCGAGCCCGGTGAACACGACCTCCGAGCGCCCCGCCAGGCCGGCGCCGCGCGCCGCGTCCCAGACCTCGCCCACCTCCGGCGTGCGCGCGAGGCGAAGGTCGTAGCCG
>DASTGH010000543.1:0-20436 GCA_035719345.1 Anaeromyxobacteraceae bacterium | reverse complement strand
CTCCGGCTCGCGGCGGCAGCGGCGGCCGCGCCCGCGCTCGCCCGCGCCAGCCCCACCCGGAGCACGACCATGCTGACCCGACCCGTCCCGTCCAGCGGCGAGGCGCTCCCCGCCGTCGGCCTCGGCACCTGGCAGACCTTCGACGTGGGCGAGGGCGGCGGCGAGCGCGCGCCGCTGCGCGAGGTGCTGCGCCTCTACTTCGACGCCGGGGCACGCGTCCTCGACAGCTCGCCCATGTACGGCCGCTCCGAGGAGGTCGTGGGCGACCTGCTGCGCGGCACACCGTGGGCGAAGCAGGCGTTCGTCGCGACCAAGGTCTGGACCCAGGGCAAGGAGGAGGGGCTCCGGCAGATCGCCGACTCGGAGCGGAAGATGGGCGGCCGCATCGACCTCCTCCAGATCCACAACCTGCTCGACTGGCAGGTCCACCTCCCCACGCTGCGCGACCTCAAGGCGAACGGGCGCATCCGCTACCTGGGCGTGACCCACTACGCGCTCGGCGCCTTCGACGACCTCGAGCGCATCGTGCGCCGCGAGACGGTCGACTTCGTCCAGCTCCCCTACTCCGTCCAGGTGCGCGAGGCCGAGGCGAGGCTCCTGCCCGCCGCCCGCCATGCGGGTGTGGCGGTGCTGGTGATGCGGCCGTTCGAGGCCGGGACGCTCCTGCGCTCGCTCCACGGCAAGCCGCTCCCCCCGTTCGCCGCCGAGCTGGCCGCGACGAGCTGGGCGCAGCTGCTGCTCAAGTGGATCCTGGCGCATCCCGCGGTGACCGCCGCGATCCCGGCGACGGCCAACCCCGCCCACGCGGCCGACAACCTGGCGGCGGGCCGCGGCCCGATGCCGGACGAGGCGACGCGGAAGCGGATCGCCCAGGCCGCGGGCCTGTGAGGCCGGCCATGGCGGCGACGCGGCGAGCGTTCCTGACTGCGGCCGCCGGAGCCGGCGCCTGGGCCTGGGCCTGCGCCGGCACGCGCGGCGGACCTGCGGCGGACGGCGGCGCGGCCCGCTCGCGGCGCATCCTCCTCCTCGGCGGCACGGGCTTCCTCGGGCCGGCGGTGGTGGAGCCGGCGCGGGCGCGCGGCCACGCCGTGACGATCTTCCACCGCGGGCAGACGCGCCCCGGGCTCTTCCCGGGCGTGGAGGAGCTCTTCGGCGACCGCGACGGGAAGCTCGACGCGCTGCGGGGACGGACCTGGGATGCCGTGGTGGACACGTCGGGCTACGTGCCGCGGGTCGTGCACCAGTCGGCCGAGCTGCTCGCGCCGTCGGTGGACCGCTACCTGTTCGTCTCCTCCACCGCGGTCTACGCCGACACCAGCCGGCCCGGGATCGACGAGGCCGCGCCGGTCGCGACGCTCGCCGACCCGGCCAGCGAGGACGTGCCGCGCCACTACGGCGCGCTCAAGGCCGTCTGCGAGCGCGTGGTCGAGGCGGCGCTGCCCGGGCGCGCGCTCTCGGTGCGGCCCGGCCTCATCGTCGGCCCCGGCGACCCCACCGACCGCTTCACCTACTGGCCGGTCCGGCTCTCGCGCGGCGGAGAGGTGCTGGCGCCCGGCGACGGGAGCGACCCGGTGCAGGTGGTCGACGTCCGCGACCTCGGCGCCTTCCTCGTCCGGCTCCTCGAGGCGGGCGCCACCGGGACGTTCAACGTCACCGGCCCGGCGTCACCCCTCCCCACCCGGGAGTTCCTGGCGGCCTGCACGCCCGCCGGCGCGTCTCCACGGCTGGTGTGGGTCCCGGTGGAGTTCCTGGAGGAGCTGAAGGTCTCGCCCTGGTCCGACCTGCCGGCGTGGGTGCCGGCGCGTGGAGCGACGCGGGGGTTCGGCCAGATCGCCAGCGGCAGGGCGCTCTCGGCGGGGCTCTCCTTCCGCCCGCTCCCGGAGACGGCGCGCGACACGCTGGCCTGGTGGCGGGCGCTCCCGGAGGAGCGCCGCGGGAAGATGCGGGCCGGGCTCTCGCCCGAGAGCGAGGAGCGGGTGCTCAGCGTGTGGCGGGGGCGGCGGGGCTGAACGCCCGATCGGCGCGCGCCTCGGCCTGGCGCAGCTCCGCCGCGAGCGCGCGCACCGCGAAGGGGTCGACCCCGAGCGCCGCCGCGCTCTGCGCCACCTCCCGCGCCGCGCGCGCCGCCCAGAGGGGCTCGCGCAGGTCGGCGAGCGCCGAGGCCAGGCGCACGAGGTGCAGGTCCACGAACTCGGGCTCGCCCGGCACGGCAGGGTCGTGGTGGCGGACGCAGAGCACGGTCAGGTAGTGCGGCAGCCCCCAGATCTGATGCGCCTCGCCGCCGAGCTCGACGTGGACGGCGTCGAGGACCCGCTCCACGCGCTCCGGCGGCGGCGCAACCACCCGCCGGTCGAGGACGAGGCCAGCGAGCGCACGCAGCGCGAGCGACTTCCCCACGTCGTGGAGGAGCCCACCCAGGTAGGCGCGATCGGCGCGCGCGTCGGGCCGCCGCAGCGCGGCCGCGGCCGCGGCCGACCCGACCGCCACCGCGTGGCCGAACAGCGCCGAGAAGCGCGGCGCGAACGCCTGGTGCTCGGCGCGCTGGCGAGGGCTGAAGAGCGTGCGCGCGGAGACCGCGGCGGCGACCTTGCCCAGCTCGTCGAGCCCGAGCCGCGCCACGGCGTCGCGGACGGTCTCCACCTCCATGAGCCCGCGGTACACGGGCGAGTTCGCGACCGAGAGCACGCCGGCGGAGAGCGCCGGGTCGCGCGCCACGAGCCGCGCCAGCTCCTGCACGTCGGCGCCGGGGTCGGCGGCGTGGTTCAGGATCTGGAGCGCGATGGCGGGGAAGGACGACGGCTCGGGGCGGGCGGCGGCGAAGCGTTCGCGGACGAGCGCGGCGACCTGCTCGTCCGCGACGCGCTCCTCGTCGGGCAGCGGTGGCGGTTCGGCCGGCACCTCGAGGCCGAGGGCGCGAGCGAAGGGGGCGAAGGGATCGGTCGAAGACGAGGTCGCGATCGACGTCGAGGACGAGGACGGGGACGAGGACGAGGACGAGGACGGGGACGAGGACGGGGACGAGGACGGGGCCCTTCGACTCCGCGACGCTGTCGCGTCGCTACGCTCAGGGCGAACGACCTCGTTCGCGATCGATGGGGGGGAGGAAGAGCGCGGCCGCGGCGTCCCCTCGCTCGAGCCTCGTCCCAGCCAGCCGCGCAGGCGCCTCAGCACACCCCCGAGCGTGGCATGGCCGCTCGGGGCCAGCAAGGGCCGGGATCACGGCACGCCGCGCGTCAATTCAATGGCTCCTCGCCGCCATCCTCCTCGCCGTCACCCTCGGTGGCGAGCGGCGAGGCCTGGTGGTGCACGAGCTTCCACCCCCCCTCCTCGCGCACGAAGACGTTCGTGGCGACGAGCTCGCCGCCGGCGACGTGCTCGCGGCAGATGACGAGCGCGGTCTCGCCGATCACCTGCGCGAACGCGTGGCTGCACCCGATCTCCGGGGAGTGCGGGCCGGAGAGGATGGCGCGCCAGCTCTCCATGACGGCGTCGCGGCCGCGGAGCGCGTCCCACCCCGGGTGGACGCACGCGACCGGCGCCTCGGACGCCCACACCGCGTCCATGGCCTCGAGGTCGCGGCCGGCGAAGGCCCGGTAGAAGGCGCTGTTGGCGTCGAGGACGTCGAGGTTCATGGCCATGGGCTAGTCCGCGGTCGCGCGCTGGTACGCGGGGCGCTCGCGGAGGCGTCCTATCCAGGCGTCGAGCGCACGCAGCCCCTCGCCGATGCCGAGCAGCTTGGCCCACATCAGCGCCGAGCCGAGGTACACGTCGCCGACGGTGAAGGAGTCACCGAGCAGCCACGGGCCCTCCCCGACCGCGGAGTCCACGACGCGCGCCGCCGCCTCGGCGAGCGGGCGCGCCGCCTCCACCGCCCCCGGGTTGCGCTGGCCCTCCGGCCTGCGGCGGTCGCCGGAGAGGACCCCGAGCGGTGGCTCGACCTCGGTCGCCCCGAAGAACATCCACTGGTAGAGCAGGGCGCGCGCCGGCGTCCCCGGCAGGGGCGCGAGGCGCGCGTCCGGGTGGCGGTCGGCGAGGTGGAGGCAGATCGCGGCCGACTCGAAGATCCGCGTCGCGCCGTCCTCCAGCACCGGCACCCGCCCGAGGGGATGGCGGGCGAGGTGGTCCGGTGTGCGCGTGTCTCCGCGGCGCGGGTCGAGGCGGACGAGCTCGTGAGGCACCCCGAGCTCCTCCAAGACCCAGCGGGGGCGCACAGCGCGCGTCTTCGGGACGAAGTAGAGGCGCATCGGTCTCCCTCGCCAGGGCTTTGGGTGTCCGGCGCGGCCGAGTCAAGCGCAATTCCGGCTCCCTCGGGGCTCTTCCCGCCACGGGACTCGTCCGGGCCGTGCCGGGTGAATAACCCTGTAGACGCGAGTGCTTCGCCCGGAGGGCCCCGCCGTGCTGAGCGTGCTGATCGCCGAGGACGACACCGACATCCGGTCGGCCCTCGCGAGCATCCTCCGCTCCGAGGGCTACCGGGTCGTCAGCGCATGCGACGGCCGGGAGGCGCTCGACCTCCTGCGGGGTGGCCTCCGCCCGGACGTCATCCTGCTCGACCTCATGATGCCGGTCATGACCGGGGCCGAGTTCCGCACCGCGCAGCTCGCCGATCCGGCGCTCGCGCACATCCCCGTCGTCGTGCTCTCGGCCGACGGCCGGTTCCGCGAGGCGGGCCGCCTCCTCGGCGCCGCCGAGGCGTTCGCCAAGCCGTTCGACGTCGCGGCCCTGCTCTCCACCATCGAGCGGGTGGGTCGCGCCCCCCGGCGCCCGGCGGTGGCGAGCGCCTGATCCGCGGCTCAGGTCTCCTCGAGCTGCCCGAGCATGAGCTTCACCTCCGGCTGCTCCTCGGGCCGGCAGAGCACGTACACGTGGTCGCCGGGGAGGAGCTGGGTCGCGCCGCGCGGCGCGATGAGCTCGGCCCCGCGCACGATCAGCATGACGAGCGCGCCGGCGGGGAGGGGCAGCTCGGCGAGCGTGGCACCGGCCACGGCGCTCGCGGCCGAGACGTGGAAGGCGAGCACGTCGCGATCGAGGCGCTGGCTGGTCGTGATCTCCAGCACCGCGCGCGGCGGCGGCGCCTCGTCGCTCTCCACGCCGAGGCGGCGGGTCACGTGCCGCAGCGTGGCGCCGGGCAGGAATGCGTTCACCACCACCACGAAGAAGACGACGTCGAGCAGCCGCTCCGATCCCGGCACGCGCGACATGACGGGGATGGTGGCGAGGACGATGGGCACGGCGCCGCGCAGCCCTGCCCAGCCCACGAACGCGACCTCGCGCGCCGGCAGCCGGAACGGCACGAGGCAGGCGGCGACCGCGAGCGGGCGCGCCACGACCGCCAGCGTGAGCGCGACCGCCACGCCCACGCCGGCGGCGCCGAGCAGCCTGCTCGGCGCCACGAGCGATCCGAGGACGAGGAACATCGCCACCTGCGCGAACCAGGCGATGGCGTCGTGGACGTGGAGGATCCCGCTCTGGTACGGCAGGCGGGCGGCGCCGAGCACGATCCCGGTCACGTACGCGGCGAGGAACCCGCTCCCGCCCAGGACCGTGGCGAGCGCGAAGGAGAGGAGCGCGATGGAGAGCGTCGCCACCGGGAACAGCCCGGCGACGAGCGGCCGCATCCGGGCGAGCAGCTCGCGCGCTCCGGCGCCGGCGGCGAGGCCGACGAGCCCGCCCAGCGCCAGCTGCACGCCGACGTCGAGCGCCAGCTCCCCCGGCGAGCGGACCGCGCCCGCGGCCACACCCGTCACCCCCAGGGTGAGGATGACGGCCATGGGATCGTTGAGGCCCGACTCCAGCTCGATGAGGTCGCTCACGCGGCGCACCACGCGCACGCTCCCGGCGCGCAGCACGGAGAAGACCGCCGCCGCGTCGGTGGAGGAGACGACCGCGCCGAGGAGGAGCGCGGCGGTCCACGGCAGCCCGGCGAGCCGCGCGCCCAGCGCGGTGATCCCGGCCGTGACGACCACGCCGGCCGTCGCCAGCAGCGCCGCCGGCGCCAGCACCCGCTTCAACGTGCCGACCGGCGTGTGGAGGCCGCCGTCGAAGACGATGAGGACGAGCGCGATGGTCCCGAGGCGGAAGGCGAGGCGGTAGTCCTCGTCCGAGATCCGCACCGCCTGCTCGGCACCGGAGAGCATGCCGATGCCGAGGAAGGCGAGCGCCACCGGCACGCCGAGCCGCGCCGTGGCGCGCGAGAGCACCGCGCTGACGAGCAGGAGCAGGCCCGCGGCCAGGAGGAGGTAGGCGGTGGCGGCGGGCTCGGCCACGGGCGACCCGTGTAGCGGAGGGGAGGCGCGGGGTCGAGGGGGAGTCGCGAGGCCTCGACGGTGACCCGATTACGATTTCGACCTCGTCCCCGTGCCCGTGCCCGTTCCCGTCCCCGTCCCCGTCCCCGTTCCCGTTCCCGTCCCCGTCCCCGTTCCCGAACGCGCGTGCGCGTTGGCACCGCTCGGCCACGCAGAGCGTGGCCTTCGCGCTGCAACGCAGGCGGGCGGGTCGATCGCCGGCCGGCGCTCCCCGGTGGTTCCGTCATGAGCGCTTCCTCGGGCTTGGGGCAGGAGGAAGCGCTCATGACGGAGAACACCTTCACCAGCTTCACGTTTCAGCGTCTCGATGTGTATGTCGCCGCGCGCGAGCTGGCGGCGCTGGTCCACCTGGCGCGGCTCTCGGATCCGGAGCTCCGCGATCAGGCGTCGCGCGCGTCGAAGTCGGTCGTGCTGAACCTCGCCGAAGGCCTCGGCAGCGAATCGCCTGGCGTGAAGCGGCGGCACTTCGCCATCGCCGCGGGGAGCGTGCAGGAGGTCGCAGCCGCCGTGGATCTCGCGGTGGCGATCCGCGCGCTCGCGCCGGAGGTCGGCGAGCGCGCGATGGCCCTCGCCCTCCGCGTGCGGCGGATGCTGCGAGGGCTCATGCGTTGACGGCTATCGCGCCCGCGCCAGCGGGTACAGCATCCGGCTGAGCCGGCTGGCGAGGCGGACGACCTCGCCGGCCGGCCCCGAGCCGGCGTCTCCGCAGGCGGCCGCGATCTCCACCGCTGCCGCGGCCTCTCCTGCCTCGGCACGGGCGATGGAGAAGGCGCACGCCTTGTCGCCGCGCGACGTGCGACCCGCGCCCTCCGCGGCGTTGAGACATGCGCTCTTGGCGGAGCGCAGCGCCTGATCCCGCAGGGTGGAATCACCGATGCTGCAGGCCCGCACGGCCTGGAGCAACTCGACGGCGACCCCGTACGCGAGCAGGTTGTGGTGGGGGAGGGAGTGGATCTCGTTCATGGCGGCGACCTTCCTTTCGCACCGCCTGAAGGAAGGGCGCCGCCATGAACCACGCCCACCACGCCGCGAAGGGCGACAGGGAACCTGCACGCCGACTGCCGCCGAAGGCGGCGCGAGGCGTGCTCGCGGATCCCTGGCCGGAGCCCGAGCCGTGTCCCCCTGCCCTCTCCCCGGCCCTCCCCCGCCCGACGCGGGGGATGGGGATCCGCCGCCGACCTCCAAGATCCGGGCCGGCACCCCCAACCCCAACCCCAACCCCAACCCGAACCCGAACCCGGTCCTCGACCCGGCCTCGTCCCCGCCCTATCCTCGCTCTCCCGTGCCGCTCGTCCGCGTCCCCTTCACCGTCGAGGGCAACTACCGCGGGTGGCGGCTCGACGCGTACCTGGCGCACAAGATCCGCCGCCTCACGCCGGAGAAGGTCGCGTTCCTCATCGAGCACCGCCTCGAGCACGACGGGGCGGCGCCGCTCCGGGCGGACACGCTCCTCGAGCCGGGCCTCACCTTCTCGCTCGTGCGCGAGGTCGAGCCCGAGCCGGACGTGCCCATGGACTTCGCGGTCGTCCACGACGACGGCGCGCTCCTCGTCGTCGACAAGCCGGCCGGGCTCCCCATCCACCCCACGGCGCGCTATCACCTCCACACCTTCACGGCCCTCGCCAGGCAGCGCTTTCCCGGCCGCAAGGTCGATCCCGCGCACCGCCTCGACCGCGAGACCTCGGGGCTGCTCGCCTGCGGGGGCGCGCCGGCGCACACCACCGCGTTGAAGCTGGCCTTCGCCGCCGGCCGCGTCGCGAAGAGCTACCTGGCGCTGGTGGAGGGCGCGCCGGAGCGCGACGCCTTCGAGGTGGACGCGGCGCTGGCGCTCACCGGCGCCTCCGCCGTCCGCGTGCGCATGCACGTGGCGCTCGCCGGCCAGCACGCGCGCACGCGCTTCGAGGTCCTCGGCCGCCGCCGCGCGCCCGACGGCGCGCCGGTCGCGCTCCTCGCCTGCCACCCGGAGACGGGCCGCCAGCACCAGATCCGCGCCCACCTCCACCACGCCGGCCTGCTGCTCGTCGGCGACAAGATCTACGGCCACGACGAGGCCATCTTCGACCGCTTCACGCGCCGCGCGATGACCGACGCCGACCGCGCCCGCCTGCGGCTCCCGCGCCAGGCGCTGCACGCCTGGCGCCTCACGCTGCCGCACCCGGTCTCCGGCGCGCCGGTCGCGCTCGAGGCGCCGCTCCCCGGCGATCTGGCGGCCTTCTGGGACGCGTGCCGGACGCCGTAGCCTAGCGCGGCTTCGCGCACCGCTCCTCGACCTCGCCGAGCGCGCGCCGCGTGGCCGCGTCCTGCGGACCGGCCGGCGCGGCGGCCTCCAGCGAGCGCCGCCGCAGCGTCGTCGCCTCCGGGCACTTGCCCAGGCGCGCAGCGACCTCGGCCAGCACCGCGACGGCCCCGGGCGACCAGGGCGCGAGCTCGACGCCGCGGTTCGCGGAGGCGAGCGCCTCTCGCAGCTTCCCCGACGCCACCTGCGCCCGCGCCAGCTCCACGTGCGCCGGCGCCTCCTCGGGGAGGAGCGGCGCCGCCTTCCCCAGCGCCGTCTCGCGCTCGGCCGCCTGCGCCTCCGCGCCCAGCGCCCGGCCCAGCTCCAGCCAGGCCCACCCGTCGCCCGGAGCCGCGCGCGTCCGCTCCCGCATCGCCGGCGCGGCCGAGGTCCCGTCCAGGCGCGCGAGCCAGGCGGTGGCGACCGCGTGCCCCGGCTCCTCCCGGAGCGCCTCCTTCAGCGCCGCGCGCGTCGCGGCCGCGGCCGGCTCCGCCGGACGCGCTTCCAGCACCGCCACGTGCAGGTCGCCGCGCGAGAGCGGCACCTCGCTCGACGCGACCTCCGCCCGGGCGCGGATCCGGTAGGCAGGGTAGGCGCCCTTGCGGCGGTACTTGTCGACGTCGCGCGAGAGGCGCTTCATGGCGTCGGGCCGCGCGGGGTCGAGGTCGGGGAAGGCGGCGAGCCAGGCCGCGTCGGGATCCTCGCCCCGCGACAGCCTCGCCGAGAGGTCGCCGAACGGCTTGGCGCGCGTGTCGGAGAGCCAGTGGTAGAGCAGCCAGCTCCAGGCGCCGTGCTTGCCGCCGTCGTCCTCCTGGCCGCGCCAGGCGAGGAGGTCGGCCGCGTCGACGAGCGGCACGACGTCGACCCAGCGGCTCAGCTTCGGCGTGGCGAGTCCCGCCATCCCCGACACCTCGCCCGGCGCGGCGCGCGCGCCGGCGTCCGGCGGGGGCGCGTCCTGCTGCGGAAGCGCCACCGTCTGCACGAACGTGGCGAGCCCGGCCGCGAACCAGGCGCGCCGGCGCGGGTAGAGATCGTACGAGACCCACCCGGCGAGCTCGCGCGCGACGACCTCCGCATCCGCCTCCACCCCCTCGACGTAGAGCGCCAGCGTGGCGCGGCCGGTGACGGGGCCCGCGATCGAGAAGGCCGTCGCCTCCGGGCTCCCCGTCGTCCTCCGGAAGTCCTCGGCCGTGTCGAACGCGACCACCCGGATGCGGCCGGGGATGTCGACCTCCTCCCCGGCGATGCCGGTGACGACGAGGGCCCGGGTCCGCTCCAGCTGCGCCGCGAGGTCCGCGATCCGCGCGCGCGAGCGGGGTCCGAGGAACACGTCGAAGTGGGCGGTGCGGTGGGCGGTCCAGCCGTCGCCGCCGGGGAGCGTGCACGGCTCGGCCGCCGCGGCCGCGACCGGCGCGCAGAGCGCCACCGCCAGGATCGCCCACCGCCGCGCCGCCGCCATCCCGTGAGCGTAACGAGCCGGGGCCGCGGCCGGGAGGCGCCACCCCATCGCCCGGGCGCGCGTCACGCCCGGGACCGCGGCACCTCGCGCGGCGATGACGCCCGCTGCCCTCTTCCGGGAGCGAATTTGTGCGCGCGCAGGCGGCACGCTGATCCTGGGATCAACCGCGCGCAGGCTCACCGCGCCGGCGGCTCACGCCCGCCGATCACCTCCGCCCAGCTCGGCGCGCTCGGCGTGCGCCGCGGCGGGGTGCTGCTCCTCCTGCTTCGTGCTGGCGTCCTCGTCGCGCGAGACGTCGCACCGGACGTCAGCCGCCGCGCCGGATGCGGCGCGACGCCCGCCCGGAGAGCGCCCGCGCCTCGATGGCCTCGGCCTTGGCGATGCGCGTGCGCTGCCGGACGGCCAGCGCGTAGAAGCGCTCGCGCAGCGCCGCCGCGTCGTCGGGCGCGAGGTCGCCATGGCCGCCGGGGCGCCGCTCGCGCCGCTCCACCGCGTGGTAGAGGCTCACCGCCGCCGCGACCGAGACGTTGAGCGACTGGGCGAAACCGCGCATGGGCAGCGCGTAGCTCGCGTCGGCGAGCGCCAGCGCCGCGTCCGACACGCCGCGGTGCTCGTTCCCGAGGACGAGCGCCACGGGGCCGTCGAAGGCGAGCTCGCCGAGCTCGCGGGAGGCGGGGCCGAGGTGCGTGGCGTAGATGGCGAAGCCGCGCGCCCGGAGCGCCGTCAGGCACGCGCCGGTCTCCTTCCAGCGCGTGACGTCGAGCCACTTGTCGACGTTCTGGCTGATCTTCTTGTTCCGCTCCCACGGCTTCATGGCCGTCTCGACGACGTGCACCTCCTGCACGCCGGCGGCGTCGCAGGTGCGGAGCACCGCGTTCACGTTCTGCGGGTCGCAGAGCGCCTCGAGGACGACGGTCAGCGTCCGGGTGCGGCAGGCGACGACGCGGTCGATCCGCTCGCGCCGCTCCGGGAGGAGGAACGCGGGATCGCCCAGCACCGTCACTTGGCCGCCCTCCGCTTCCCCAGCTTGCGGCCCTGGCCGCCCCGCGCCTGCGCCCTCGTGTCGTAGAGCACCGCGGCGACGGCGTCGAGGAGGGCGTCGAGCCCCTCGCCGGTGACGGCGGAGACGGCCAGCACCTCGCGCGGCGCCTTCTTCCGGCGGCCGAGCGCGCGCTTCAGGCCCGCCGCGGCCTTGCGCGCCTCGGGCACGTCGACCTTGTTCACGGCGACGATCTGCGGCTTCTCCGCCAGCACCGCCGAGTAGAGGCGCAGCTCCCGGTCGATGGCGTCGAGGTCGGCCTTCGGGGCCCGCCCCTCGCCCTGCGGCGCGCCGTCGACGAGGTGCACGAGCACCCGGCAGCGCTCCACGTGCCGCAGGAACTGGTGCCCGAGGCCTGCGCCCTCGTGCGCGCCCTCGATGAGCCCGGGGATGTCGGCGACGACGAAGCTCCGCTCGCCGCGCCAGGAGACGACCCCCAGGTTCGGCACGAGCGTGGTGAAGGGGTAGTCCGCGATCTTGGGCCGAGCCCGGGAGATGCGGCTGATGAGCGTCGACTTGCCGGCGTTGGGAAAGCCGACGATGCCGACGTCGGCGAGGAGCTTCAGCTCGAGGACGAGGTCCCTCTCCTCGCCCTCCGTCCCGGGCTGGGCGAAGCGCGGCGCCTGGTTCGTCGACGTCGCGAAGTTCATGTTGCCGAGGCCGCCCCGGCCGCCCTTCGCCACGACGAAGCGCTGCCCGGGCGCGGAGAGGTCCACCACGACCTCCCCGCTGGCGGCGTCGCGCACCACCGTCCCCGGCGGCACGCGCAGCTCGAGGTGCGGCCCGTTCGGCCCGTTCATGTCGTTGCCGAGGCCGTGCCCGCCGCTCTTCGCCTTGTGCTCCCGGACGTACCGGAAGTCGAGCAGGGTGGCGAGCTGCGGGTCGACGACCAGCGCCACGTCCCCGCCGTCCCCGCCGTCGCCGCCGGCCGGACCGCCACGGGGGATGAACTTCTCGCGCCGCCAGGCGATGGCGCCGTCGCCGCCGTCGCCGGCCTTGACGTGGATCCTGACCTCGTCGACGAATTTCATGGCGAGGGAACGGAATTTCGGGAGGGGGCCCCGCGCAGCGGGGGAGGGCAGAGCCCTCTCGGCGGGGCACGTGAGCGATCGCCGCGGAGCGGCCCGCGAACGTGCATGGGACCCGCCGAGCGGGGGTGGGGCCCCGGCGGCTTCGCCGGCGGGGCGGGGGCGCAGCCCCCGTGTGACGTCGCTAGCTGCTCGCCTTCGGGATGATCGAGATGATGCGCCGATCGCCGCGCTGCTTCGTGTACTTCACGGTGCCGTCGACCTTCGCGTAGAGCGTGTAGTCGCGACCCATCCCGACGTTGTCGCCGGGGTGGAACTTCGTCCCGAGCTGGCGAACGAGGATGTTGCCCGCGAGCACGGACTCGGAGCCGAACGTCTTCACCCCGCGCCGCTGCCCCGGGGAGTCGCGCCCGTTGCGCGAGGAGCCCTGACCTTTTTTGTGCGCCATGGTGCCTGTCCTCGAAGCTCGCGCCCGCTAGGAGCGGACCGCGGTGATGACCACCTCGGTGAAGGGCTGCCGGTGACCGCGCTTCTTGGTCCAGCCCTCCTTCTTCTTCCGGAAGTGGATGACCTTCTTGTGCTTGCCCTGCGAGACGATCTCGCCCTCGACCGCGGCGCCGGCGACGGTGGGGCTGCCCACCTTCGCCTCGCCCTCGCCGCCGACGAGCAGCACCTCGAACGAGAGCTTGCCGCCGGGCTCGCCGGGCAGCTTCTCCAGCTTGATGCGATCGCCCTGCGCCACGCGATACTGCTTGCCGCCGGTCCGGATCACCGCGTACATCGGACGCTCCTTCTTCTCGAAAAACCCGTGTAGTTTCCTGGGGAACGGCCACCGCGCGCGGACGCCACGGCGAGCACACCCGGACTCCGGGAGGGCGGTTCTATACGATCCACGGCCCGCGGCTGTCAAGGATTCCCGGCACTTCCGCGCCCGGGGGCCTCCGCCGCCAGCGGCCGCGGCCCGAGCGGCACGGTGTCGTGGAAGCGCGAGAAGTCGACCACCGTGCGCAGCGAGCGGGTGTCGAGGATGTCGGCGAAGCGGGCGTTCCAGACGACGTCGCCGGCCCCGTAGACGTGGCGGGCGTAGATGCTCTGCGCCAGGCCCTCGTCCACGCCGGACAGCGAGACGATGATGTCCGCCTGGCCCTCCCCCAGCCAGGCGCCGTCGCGGCCGGCGAGCGGGCTCGCCGCGTCGATCGGGTGCACCGCCGTCCACGAGAGCGCGAAGGCGGCGTGCTCGCTCCGCACGAGATGGAGGTCGTGCAGGCGCCGCACGTCGCGCCCCTCACGCGTCACCTCGTTCACGACCAGCGTGACGCGGAGGCGGGCCTCGACGATCTGGTTCCCGCGCGCGTTCGCCATCCGGAACATGAGCGAGGGCACGCCCTCGTACGGCGCCACCACCGCCACCTTGCTGAAGAGGACGCGGGCGGTCGGGCGCGCGAAGCGCGCGTAGACGAGCCCGGTCGTCACCGCGAGGCCGACCATCCCCACCAGCGCCTCGATCGCGACGACGGCATTCGCGCCCAGCGTGCGCGGCGCCATCTTGCCGTAGCCGATGGTGGCGAGCGTCTGGACGCTGAAGAAGAAGTCGTCGAGGAACGAGTCGGGGACGGCGTTCTCGATGGCATCGCCGAGCTCCCAGTACACGGCCGCGAAGGCGCCGTTCACGAGCAGGTAGGCGACGAGCAGGAGCGCGAAGAAGCGGTGCCACGGCATGGTGAGGAGCCGGTGGTAGGCGTCGCTCCACGGCGCGCCGGCGAGCCCCAGCGTCACGATCTCGCGCCCGGAGGCGAAGCGGTTCACGACGCGGCGGGGCCCGGCCATCGCCGTCCCATAACCGGACGGCCCCCGCGGGGCGCGGGGTCACAGCCCGAAGTGGTCCGGCGAGACGCCCTTCCACGCGCAGTACTCGCGCAGCTCGCCCTTCACCGCGTTCCAGGCGAGCGCCAGGACGAGCAGGTCGTCCGTCCAGCCGACGGGGACGATCCAGTCCGGGATGAGGTCGAAGGGCGAGAGCACGTACGCGACCGCCGCCGCGCACAGGACCACGGCGCGCCACGGCAGCCGGCGGTACCGGCCGGAGGCGTAGTCGCCGATCACCATCCACAGCAGGCGGAGCTTGGTCCGGATCTTCCCGGCGCCGGTGCGCGCGTACCAGGGCGGGCTCTCGGTGAAGAGGCGCGCGCGGCGGGCGCGCTCCTCGAGCGACTCGACCGTGACGTCGCGCGCCTCGCGCGCCAGCTCCTTCGCCGCCGCGTCGCGGCAGGAGAGGCAGCTCGCGTTCGTGCCGCGCGGCTTGCCGCAGGCCGGGCAGGGCGAGGGCGTCATCGCCCAGGGATCTAACGCATCGCGGCGAGCGCGACCAGGGCCGCGTCAGGGCGCCACATCACGGCGCCGCCAGCCGCGCCAGCCCGGCCGCGTGCGGCTCGCGCACCACGCCGCGCTCGGTGACGATGGCGTCGACGAGCTCGGCGGGGGTGACGTCGAAGGCCGGGTAGCGGGCCAGGACTCCGGCCGGCGCGATCCGCTTCCCGGCCATGAGCACCACCTCGTCGCTCTCGCGCTCCTCGATGGGGATGTCGGCGCCCGCCGCGGTGGCGAGGTCGACCGTGCTCCAGGGCGCGGCCACGAGGAAGGGGATCCGGTGGTGCCGGGCCAGCACCGCGAGCGCGTAGGTGCCGATCTTGTTGGCGACGTCGCCGTTCGCCGCGATGCGGTCGGCGCCCACCACCACGCAGGCGATCTCGCCGCGCTGCATGAGCCAGCCGGCCATCCCGTCGGTGAGGAGCGTCACCGGGATGCCGTCGCGGTGCAGCTCCCAGGCGGTGAGGCGCGCGCCCTGCAGGAAGGGGCGCGTCTCGTCGGCGAAGACCATGGCGGCGCGCCCCTGCTCGAAGGCGGCGCGGACGACGCCGAGCGCGGTCCCGTAGCCCGCCGTGGCGAGCGCCCCGGCGTTGCAGTGGGTGAGGATCCGCGCGCGCTCCGGCACGAGCGGGGCGCCGAGCGCGCCGATGCGCCGGCAGGCGGCCTCGTCCTCGTCGCGGATGGCGTGCGCCTCGGCCAGGACCGCCGCCGCGCCCCGGCCAAACGTCTGGCGCATCCGGTTCACCGCCCACGCCAGGTTCACGGCGGTGGGCCGCGCCGCGGCGAGCCGCTCGGCGGCGCGCTCCAGCTCGGCGGGGCCAGCGCCGCGCCGTGCGGCGCAGGCGAGCGCGTACCCGGCGGCGACCCCGATGGCCGGCGCGCCCCGGACGGCGAGCGTCTTGATGGCGTCGATCACGCCCGGCACGTCGCCCAGCGCCAGCCACCGCTCCTCGTCCGGCAGGAGCCGCTGGTCGAGGAGCCGGACGGCGTCGCCGGCCTCATCGTAGAGCACGGGGCGGAGCGGCTCGCGCGCGGTCATCGCTCGCCCCCGCGCCCGAGGCCGCCGAACAGCCGGAGCGCGAAGTAGCCGGCGGCGGCGGCGGCGATGCCGCCCTCCCAGCCCTTGCCGTCGCGGAGCAGGACGAAGGCGGAGGCGACCGCCAGCGCCAGCGCCACGCCCAGGAACAGCTTCGACGGGCCCCCGACCGCGCCCGAACCCGCGGGGCCTGCGCCCCAGCCCGCCCAGCGCGCCATCGCCCTAGTCTCCCAGCTTCTTCTTGAGCACCGCGTTCACGACGGCGGGATTCCCCTTCCCCTTCATCGCCTTCATCACGTTCCCGACGAAGAAGCCCATGAGCTTCTTGTTCCCGCCGCGGTAGCGCTCGACCTCGCCCGGGCTCGCCGCCAGGACGGCGTCGACCGCCGACTCCACCGCGCCCTCGTCCGAGACCTGCGACAGGCCCTTCGCCCGGACGACCTCGGCGGGATCGCCCCCGTCGCGGAAGAGCGCCTCGAGGAGCGTCTTCAGGCCGGGGCCACCCACCGTCCCGGCGTCGGCCAGGCGGAGCACGGCCGCGAGCGACGCGGGCGTGAGCTTCCAGGCCGCCGGGCCGAGGCCCGTCTCGTTGGCGAGCCGCGCCACCTCGCCGTTCATCCAGTTGGCGAGCTTCTTCCCGGCCTCGGCGCCGCCGCCCACCTCGCGCACCGCCGCGTCGAAGAAGTCGGCCACGGCCCGCTCCTCGGAGAGCAGGCGCGCGTCGTGCGCGGTGAGCCCGAGGTCGCGCTGCCAGCGCGCCGCCCGCGCCGCCGGCAGCTCCGGAAGCTCCGCCCGCAGCCGCTCCACGAGCGCGTCGTCGACGACGAGCGGCGGGAGATCGGGCTCCGGGAAGTACCGGTAGTCGTGCGCGTCCTCCTTGGAGCGCATGGCGCGGGTCTCCCCGCGCTGCGGGTCGAAGAGGCGCGTCTCCTGCTCCACCTTGCCGCCGCCCTCGATGACCTCCACCTGGCGGCGGACCTCGTACTCGACCGCCTGCTTGAGGAAGCGGAACGAGTTCATGTTCTTGATCTCGCAGCGCTGCCCCAGCTTCGGATCGCCGCGCCGCCGCACCGAGACGTTCGCGTCGCAGCGGAAGCTCCCCTCCTCCAGGTTCCCGTCGTTCACCCCGAGCGCCATGAGGATGGCGCGCAGTGACTTGAGGTACGCGATCGCCTCGTCCACCGAGAAGAGATCGGGCTCGGAGACGATCTCCATGAGCGGCACGCCAGCGCGGTTCAGGTCGACGCCCGAGGCGCCGTCGGCGGCGACGTCGTGGACGTTCTTGCCCGCGTCCTCCTCCATGTGGATGCGGACGAGCTTCACCGGGCGGTCGCGGCCCGGCGCGGCGATGGGCACCTCGCCGCCCTCGCACACCGGCAGCTCGTACTGCGAGATCTGGTAGCCCTTGGGCAGGTCCGGGTAGAAGTAGTTCTTCCGTGCCCAGATGCTCTTCCGCTTCACGGCGCAGCCGAGCGCGAGGCCGGTGAGCACCGCCATCTCCACCACCCGCCGGTTGAGCGAGGGGAGCACGCCGGGGAGCGCCAGGCACACCGGGCAGGTGTGGGCGTTCGGCTCGCCGCCGAAGGCGGTGGAGCAGCCGCAGAAGATCTTGCTGCGGGTGAGGAGCTGGGCGTGCACCTCCAGCCCCATCACCACCTCGAAGTCCGCGGCCGGCATCTAGGCGGCCCTCCCGCGCTCCCGGGGCCTCTCGGGGATCTTCGCCAGCTCCGCCCAGTGATCGGCGCTGGGGAAGAGGAGGACGAGCGCGAGCACGTCCACCGCGAACACGCCGAGGAGCCGCCCGTCGCGCTGCAGCACGTGGGCGACGAGCGGGAGGAGCGCGCACGCCCCGCACAGCCCACAGCACAGGATGAAGCGGGTCATGGCGAGCGTGTGCGGCCGCCCGCCAGCCTGGCGCGCGCCGATGCGCGCGGGCAGCGTGCGCGAGAGCGCGATGCCGGCGGCGCTCGTCACGATGGCGACCCAGAGCACGAGCTCGCGCGGCGCGGAGAACGTCACCGGCGAGGGCAGCGCGGTCGCCAGCACCACGAAGAGCCCGAGCAGGACGAGCTGCCCCGCCCAGACCGCGACCGCGACGCGGCGTGGATCCGAGGGGTGAGGGGCCGGGCTCACGCCGGCAACCCCCGGGGCGGCGGCAGCGGACCCTGCTCCCGCTCCAGCGCGCGGGCGGCGCGGAAGAGCGTCGCCTCGTCGAAGGGGCGCCCGAGGAGCTGCAGCCCGACCGGCACCCCCTCCCGCGCGTGAAGGCCGCAGGGCAGCGCCAGCCCGGGCAGCGCCGCGAGGTTGCAGGTCACGGTGTACACGTCGGCGAGGTACATCTGCAGCGGGTCGTCCACCTTCTCGCCCAGGCGGAAGGCGACGGTCGGCGTCACCGGCCCGGCGACGACGTCGCAGCGCTCGAAGGCGCGGTCGAAGTCGCGGCGCAGGAGCGTCCGGACCTTCTGCGCCCGCAGGTAGTAGGCGTCGTAGTAGCCGGCCGAGAGCGCGTAGGTGCCGATCATGATGCGGCGCTTCGGCTCCGGCCCGAACCCCTGGCGGCGCGTCGCCGCGTACATCCCGCGCAGGCCCTTCGCCCCGGCGGTGCGCAGCCCGTAGCGGACCCCGTCGTAGCGGGCCAGGTTCGAGGAGGCCTCGGCCGGCGCGATGAGGTAGTAGGCGGCGATCCCGTACTTCGTGTGGGGGAGCGAGACGTCGACGAGCGACGCCCCCAGCCGCTCGTAGGTGGCGAGCGCCTCGCGCACGCGGGCGGCGACGCCGGGCTCGAGGCCCTCGAGCCACTCGCGCGGCACGCCGATGCGGAGCCCCTTCGCGCCGGCTTCCAGCGTCGCGCGGTAGTCGTCCACCGGGCGCGCCGACGAGGTCATGTCCCGCTCGTCGCGCCCGGCGATGACCTGCAGGAGCGCGGCGGCGTCGGCGACGGTGCGCGCGAGCGGCCCCACCTGGTCGAGCGACGAGGCGAAGGCGATGACGCCGTAGCGAGAGACGCGGCCGTAGGTCGGCTTGATCCCGACGACGCCGCAGAACGCGGCCGGCTCGCGGATGGAGCCGCCGGTGTCGGTGCCGAGCGCGCCGAAGCACTGGCGCGCCGCCACCGCCGCCGCGCTGCCGCCGGACGAGCCGCCCGGCGTCCGCGCCAGGTCCCACGGGTTCCGGCACGGGCCGTAGGCGCTGTTCTCGTTGGACGAGCCCATGGCGAACTCGTCCATGTTGAGCTTGCCGAGGAGCACCGCCCCCGCGCCCCGCAGCCGCTCGATGACGGCCGCGTCGTAGGGCGGGCGGTAGCCCTCGAGGATGCGCGAGCCGGCGGTGGTGGGGACGCCCTTGGTGAGGAAGATGTCCTTCACCGCCAGGGGAACGCCGTCGAGCGGACCGAGCCGCTCCCCCCGGGCGGCGCGGGCGTCGGCGGTGACGGCCAGGAACGCGCCCACCTTCCCGTCGGTCGCCTCGATCCGGCCGAGCGCCGCCAGCGTCGCCTCGCGCGACGAGACCTCGCGCGCCCGGAGGCGCTCCGACAGCTCGAGGAGCGAGAGCTGCAGGAGCCCGCCGCCGCTCACTCGATGATCCTCGGGACCTTGAACCACGTCCCCTCGCGCGCGGGCGCGGCGGCGAGCGCCTCGGCCGGCCCGAGGCTCGGGCGGACCTCGTCCTCGCGCAGCGGCGCGGCGTCGCCGGAGGCGAGCGCGTGGGTCATGGGCTCGACGCCGGAGACGTCCAGCTCCTCGAGCTGGCGCACGTAGTCGAGGATGGCGGAGAGCTGGCCCGGCAGGACCGCCTCCTCCTCCGGGGAAAGCTCCAGGCGAGCGAGGGCGGCGATGCGCCGGACCTCGTCGAGGCTGAGCGACATCGCGCGCGCCTACCGGCCGGGCGGCTTGGTCTCGTCCTTGAACCAGTTGAGGATCGCCGCCATGATCCCCTTCTGCCTCGGGTGCGCGATGACGTCCATCTCGCCCTTGTCGAGGAAGACGCCGCCGCAGGAGAAGCAGGCGTCCACGTCGAGGTTGCCGTAGCGGATCTCCTGCATCTGCATGCCGCACTTGGGGCAGTGCATCCAGTGCAGCTCCTTCAGCCGCTGCTGATCCGCTGCCGCGGTCTGGCGCTTCAGCTCGAGCGCGAGCTTCCGCTTCTTCTCGGCGTCCTCGCGGACGAAGTACTCGTCCTCGGTGCTGGTGGGCTTGGTCATCTCGGCCATGGTCGCGTTCACTCCTTGAGCGCTTCGATCGCGTTCCTGGCCGCCACCGCGTCCTGCCCCTCGGGATGCGCGGCCAGGTACTTCTTGTAGTAGGTCACGGCGTCCGGCCGTCGCCCTTCGTACCGGTACGTCTCGGCGAGCCCCATGAGGGCATCGGGGTGCTCCGGCGAGGTGGCGAGCGCCGACTGGAAGCTCGCCTCGGCCGGCGCGTAGTCGGACAGCTCCAGGTACGAGAACCCGCGCCCGGCGAGCGCGTCGGGGTTCTTGTCGTCGAGGTCGAGCGCGCGGTTGAAGGCCTCGATGGCCGCCGACGCCTTGCCGCGGAGCCGGAGCTTCCGGCCTTCCGCCACGTAGCTCGCTGCCGTGCGCGACTTCGCGGTCGCCGGCTTGGCCGAAGCTTGCTTCGGCGCGGCGGGGCGAGGTGGCGCGGCGGACGCTGCGGCGGCGGGGGCTGCAGCCGGAGGCGGCGCGGGAGCGGGGGCGGGAGGCGGAGCCGCAGCCGGTTCCGCAGCGGGGACCGCATCCGGGGCCGGCGCCGCAGGCGGAGCGGCGGCCGCAGCGGGCGGCGAATCGGCAGGGGCGGGTGCGGGTGCGGCCTCGGATCCGGCTGCTGGTGTGGCTGCGGCTGCGGCTGCGGTTGCGGCTCCGGCCACGGCTGCGGGCGCGGCTGCTGGTGCGGAATCGGTCGCGGTCGCGGTCGACGTCGCGGTCGAGGAC
>DASTGH010000542.1:0-5482 GCA_035719345.1 Anaeromyxobacteraceae bacterium | reverse complement strand
TGGGGCGCCGAGCGGCGCTTCCGCATCTTCGACCTGGAGTTCGCGCCGGAGGCGCGCGTCTCGCGCGTGGCAGGCCAGGAGGAGGCCCAGGCCGCCATCTACCGGGTCCTCGGGAACTTCGTCCGGACCGGGCGCGTCAACAAGCTCATCCTCCTGCACGGACCGAACGGCTCGGCCAAGTCGTCGATGGTGGCGGCGCTGGTGCGTGGCATGGAGGCCTACTCGCGCCTACCCCAGGGCGCGCTCTACCGCTTCGCCTGGGTCTTTCCCAGCGAGAAGCGGGTCAAGGGTGGGGGCACGGTGGGTTTCGGGAGCGGCGGGCCCACCGCCGACCTGGCCAGCTTCGCCCACCTCGACGGCGACGCGCTCGACGCCCGGCTCCCGTGTCCGCTGAAGGACCACCCGCTCTTCCTCGTGCCCCGGGGCGAGCGGCGGCGGCTGCTCGAGGAGCGGTGCCGCCCGGCGGAGAAGGGCGGCGCGGGGGAGGGCGACTTCGTCCTTTCCGATTACGTCGCCGACGGCGAGCCCTGCCACTTCTGCCAGGCGATCTACGCCGCGCTCCTCGCGCACTACCGCGGCGACTACCTCAAGGTCCTGCGCCACGTGCAGGTGGAGCGGTTCTACGCTGCGTCGCGGTACCAGGAGGCGGCCGTCACCGTCGAGCCGCAGCACTACGTCGACGCGAAGTTCCGCCAGGTGAGCGCCGACCGCAGCCCCTCGGCGCTGCCGCCGGCGCTGCAGTCGCTCTCCCTCTTCGAGCCGAGCGGGCCGCTGGTCGGCGCGAACCGCGGGCTGCTCGAGTTCTCCGACCTGCTCAAGCGGGACCGGGACGCCTACACCTACCTGCTCGGCATGAGCGAGACGGGGAAGGTGCCGGTCGACACCTTCATCCTGCACCTCGACGAGGTGCTCGTCGCCAGCGCCAACGAGAAGCAGCTCTCGTTCCTCAAGGACAAGGACCCCGACTTCGGCTCGTTCAAGGGCCGCCTCGAGCTGGTGCGCGTGCCCTACCTGCGCCGCGCCTGCGTGGAGCGCGAGATCTACGACCAGGCGGTGACCCCGGCGACGGTGGGCAAGCACGTCGCGCCGCACGCCACCGAGGTGGCCGCCATCTGGGCGGTGCTCACCCGCCTCAAGAAGCCCATCCCCGAGCGCTACGCGGGCGAGGTGCGGGACGTCGTCGACGACCTCGCGCCGCTGGAGAAGCTGCGGCTCTACGACCACGGCTCGGCGCCGGATCGGCTGCCGGTCGGGCTCGGCAAGGAGCTGCGCAAGCGGGTGGAGGAGGTGTACCGCGAGTCCGACGTGTACCCGATGTACGAGGGGCGCGTCGGCGCCAGCGCGCGTGAGATCAAGACGGCGGTCATGAACGCCGCCCAGAGCCCGCACCACGCCTGCCTCACGCCCATGGCGGTGCTGGAGGAGCTGGAGGCGCTCTGCCGCGACAAGTCGGTGCACGAGTTCCTGCAGCAGGAGGTGGTGGACGGCTACCACGACCACGAGGGCTTCGTGCGCGTCGCCGAGGCGGAGCTGCTCGACGTGCTCGACGAGGAGATCCGCGATTCCCTCGGCATGGTGACCGAGACGCAGTACCGCGACCTCTTCGCGCGCTACCTCACGCTCGTCTCCTCCTGGACGAAGGGCGAGCGGGTCAAGAACCGCATCACCGGCGACTACGAGCAGCCGGACGAGGAGCGGATGGTGGAGTTCGAGCGCATCGTCATGACCGAGGGTGACGACCGCGGCGCCTTCCGGCGCAACGTCATCTCGACCATCGGCGCCTACCGCCTCGACCACCCCGACGCGAAGGAGATCGACACGCAGGCCATCTTCCCGGACCTGTTCCGGCGCCTGCGCGACCACTCCCACGCCGAGCGCAAGCGGCAGGTCGAGCGGAGCAAGGAGAACCTGCTCCGCTACCTCTCGGACGAGCGGTCGGCGCTCGACGACAAGGCGCGGCGGCACGTGGAGGGGATGCTCGCCACGCTGCGCGACCGGTACGGCTACTGCGAGCACTGCGCGCAGGACGCGGTGCTCTTCCTCATGCGCCGGCGCTACGTCGACTGATCGCCAGAGGCGAGGCGGCGGGCGGGCGCGCGGCCGCCGCCGCCGGGGACGTACGCCCCACCTCGGCGCACCGCGCGAGGAAATGCACCCCGGCACTTGCCGGTTGGGGGAGACGTGCCTACGAACCGACTCCTCGTCCTCGCCGTCGGTGCCGCGCTGGGAGCGGGCGCGCTCGTGACCTTCGGGCCGCGGGCCGTGTCCGCCCAGGCGGGCGGCAACCCGCGGAGCGCGACGGTGCAGAAGGTCTTCCCCTCGGCCGTCCGCCTGCAGATCGCGGTGGGGGGCGACGTCGTCCGGAGTGCATCGGGCGTCGCCTTCGCGGCCGACGCGGACCGCACCTACCTGCTCACGAACGCGCACGTGGTCGAGCCGGCCAAGGCGTGGAAGGAGGCCATGGAGCTGCGCGTGCTGGTGGCCGGCCGCGCCGCGCCGCTCCGCGGCACGGTGGTGGCCTGCGGCCGCGCGCCGGACCTCGACCTCGCGGTCGTGGAGGTGCGCGGCGCGCCGCTCGCCGTGACGCCGCTGGCCGGCGACGACGCGCTCGAGCTCGGGGACGACCTCGTCGTCATCGGGGCGCCGTTCGGGAAGGGGCTCTCGGTCGCCGCCGGCATCGTCTCGCAGGTGGAGTACGAGTTCGTCGAGAACGCCGCCGCGGCGCGCACGCCCAGGGCCCTCAAGACGGACGCCGCCATCGGCTACGGCAGCTCCGGCGCCGGCGTCTTCGACGTCCCCGCCGGCCGCCTGGTGGGCCTGGTCGAGGGCTACCGTACGGCGCGGGTCGCCTTCGGCAAGCAGGACGAGAACTACTCCTTCGACGTGCCCATGCCCGGCGAGACGTTCGTCGCGCCGGCCGCGAAGATCCGCCGCTTCCTCGCGGAGCGCGGGCTCGGGCGCCTGGCGCCGCCCGCCGGAGGCGGCTCGGTCGCCTCGACGCCCGCCGCCGCGCCCGGACCCGCCGCCTCGCGCATGTGACCCGCCGCCGGGGCGCGGACGTTTCAGGGCGTCTGGCCGCTCGGACCGGAGGTCGGCCCGAGCGGCGTGGTGCCGGGGTCGTGCCCCGGGCCGGCGCCGGGCCCGGGCTCGGGCGGCGGTGGGCCGGCCGGCACCTCGGTCGGGCGGCCGCGATCGCCTCCGGAGCCGGCGTCCGGAGAGGCCTGCACCGTGCTCGCGGCGCCCGGCGAGGTGGGCGGTGCTCCCGGCGGCATGGCCAGCGCCGGAGGTGGCGTCCCTGCGTCCGGGGCGTCGCGGCGCGTGGGGATGACGCCGCGCGAGCGGACCTCGATCCAGATCGCCACCCGATCCTTGCCGAACGCGGTCCGGACCGGCGTGCCGGTGGCCACGTCGCGCGTCGAGCCGAGCTGCGTGTCGAGGAAGATGGTCGTGTTCCGGTCGACCGCCAGCGTGACCGGCCCGTCGGCGGCCTCCACCGTGAACTCGTGCCGGTCCCAGGCAGTCGCCGTCACCTTGCCGGAGACGGTGCTGAGGTCCGCGGCGCTCGGCCGCCCGGCATCCGCCGGGCCGTCGGCGGCGCCCGGCGCGGCGAGCGCGAGCGCGAGAGCGGCGAGCGCCCCGGGCGCGCGGCGGAAGCTCCACATGTCAGTCCTCTCTGAGAAGGTCTTACCTGGCCGGCGGCGGCGGGCGGCTGCCCCGAGGGGTAGGATCGAACGATGGACTCGCGAGCGAGCTGGGACGAGTACTTCATGAACATCGCGCGCGTCGTGGCCGCGCGCGCCACCTGCGACCGCAAGCACGTGGGCGCCGTGCTCGTGCGCGACAAGACGATCCTCTCCACCGGCTACAACGGGTCGATCCGCGGGCTGCCCCACTGCAGCGAGGTCGGCCACATGATGGAGGACGGCCACTGCGTCGCCACCGTGCACGCCGAGGCGAACGCCATCATTCAGGCCGCGAAGAACGGCGTCGCCATCGAGGGGGCGACCATCTACACCACGGCCTCGCCCTGCTGGCCGTGCTTCAAGCTCATCGGCAACTCGGGGTGCCGCCGCATCGTGTTCGGCGAGTTCTACCGCGACGGGCGGATCTTCGAGTTCGCGAAGCGGCTCGGGATCGAGCTCGTCGAGGTGAAGGTGCCGGAGAAGCCCGACCTCGCCCCGCACGACCTCGGCCCGGTGCGGCCCGTCACCGGGGCGTGACCGCGGCCGCCGCCGCGGCGGGAGCGGGCGGCGGCTCGACCGCCAGGTCCTCGCCCAGCGAGGCCACGACGGCGGCGCGGCGGGCCAGGTACAGCTCCTCCCGCTGCCGCAGCCGGACGAAGCGGTCCGCGTCCGCGGGCGGGAGGGGGTCCGGCAGCGCCGCCAGCTCGCGCCGCACCTCCGCCAGCGCGCGGTCGAGCGCCACCACCCGGATGGCGGGGCGCGACCCGCGGGTCCGGCGCGCCGGGTCGGCGGTGTCGTTCTCCGTCCACAGCGGGACGTAGGCGGCGCCCGCCAGCTCCACCCGCGTGACGCCGCGGCCGTAGTCGCGCCGCGCGATCTCGGCGCGCAGCAGCGCCCCCTCGCGCGTGGCCGCCACCGGCTCCGGGGTCACGCCCTGCACGAAGTTGCGCGACTGGTTGGAGACGAAGTTCCCGAGCGAGTAGGCGACGAGCGCCATCCGCCCGCCGGCGCCGGGCACGAGCTCCACCGGCTGCAGCACGTGCGGGTGATGCCCGAGCACGACCAGCGCGCCAGCGTCGACCAGCGCGCGCGCCAGCGCCACCTGCGCCTCGCTCGGCTGCGGCGCGTACTCGGTGCCCCAGTGGACCGACACCACCACCGCGTCCGCCTCGGCCGCGGCGGCGCGCACGTCGGCCACGGCGCGCTCCGGGACGAGCACGGAGGCGCGCAGGCAGGGCCGGTCGCGGCGCGCGGCGGGACACTCGTTGCCGCCCTGGTTCAGGCCGTAGGTGTAGCCGAGGAACGCGAGCCGCAGGCCGTTCACCTCGACCCACCGCGGCCCGGCCTCGCGGCCGGCCTCGCCGCCGCCGACGTAGGGCATGCCGGCGGCGTCGAGGTGCGCCAGCGTCTCCTCGAAGCCGGGCCGGCCCTGGTCGAAGACGTGGTTGTTCGCCACCGAGACGAGGTCGAAGCCGGCGCGCTTCAGCGCCCCGATCACCGCGGGCGGCGCGTTGAAGACGAAGCTCCGGCCCGCCCCGCCCGTGCGCGGCGCGATGGGGGTCTCGAGGTTCGCGAAGGTGACGTCCGCGCCCGCGAGCAGGTCGGCGATGGGCGCCCACAGCCACCCGAACCCCTCCTCGTCCGCGGCGGAGCGGTGCTCGCGCGCCGCGTCCTTCACCGCTCCGTGCATGAGCACGTCCCCCACGGCCGCGATGGTGGCGCGCGCGAGCGTGCGGACCGGCGCCGGCGGAGGCGGGAGGGGGCGGACCTCGGCCGTGCGCGGCAGCGCCTCCGCACCC
>DASTGH010000541.1:0-2179 GCA_035719345.1 Anaeromyxobacteraceae bacterium | reverse complement strand
GGGGCGCTGGCGCGCCGGGCGCGCGCGCAGCACGCGGTGCTGGAGTACCTCGTGGCGCGCGGGCGGATCCCGGTGGAGGAGCTGCGGGCGGCGTTCCCGGCCGGGCGCGACGCCCTCCGCGCGCTGTGCGAGAAGGGGCTCGCCGCCCTCGAGGCGCAGCCGGTCGCGCCGGCAGGCGCGCTCGCTGCCGCCGGGACCGCCCCCGACCTCACCGCCGACCAGCGCGCCGCGCTCGACGCGCTCGCGGCGGCGATCGACGCCGGCGGCTTCGCGCCGTTCCTGCTCCATGGCGTGACCGGCTCCGGCAAGACGGAGGTGTACCTCCAGGCCATCGCCCGGGCGCGCGCCCGCGGGCGCGGAGCGCTGGTGCTCGTCCCGGAGATCGCGCTCACGCCGCAGCTCGCGGGCCGGTTTCGCGCGCGGTTCGGGGGCGACGTCGCGCTCCTGCACAGCGGTCTCTCCGACCCGGAGCGGCACGCCGAGTGGCTGCGGCTGCGCGGCGGCGAGGCGCGCATCTGCGTGGGGGTGCGCAGCGCCGTCTTCGCGCCGGTCCAGGACCTGGCGGTGCTCGTCGTCGACGAGGAGCACGATTCCTCGTTCAAGCAGGACGACGGGCCGGCCTACCAGGCGCGCGACCTGGCGGTGGTCCGCGCCAAGCAGTCCGGCGTCACCTGCCTCCTCGGCTCGGCGACGCCCTCCCTCGAGTCCCTCGAGAACGCGCGCCGCGGGCGCTACCGCCTGCTGCAGCTGCCACGCCGCGTCGACGACCGGCCGCTGCCCGAGGTGGAGGTGGTCGACCTGGCGCGCGCGCGCCGGCGCGGCGCGCCGTCCCCGGGGCTCTTCTCGCCCCGGCTCGCCGCCGCCGTGGCGGAGACGGTCGCCGCCGGACGGCAGGCGATCCTCTTCCTCAACCGGCGCGGCTTCCAGACCCTGGTCCTGTGCGAGGACTGCGGCCGCGAGGAGCGGTGCCCGGACTGCTCGGTCGCCCTCACCTTCCACCGCCGCCGGGGTGTGCTCCTCTGCCACTGGTGCGGCCGCGTCGAGCGCGCCGTCGCCGCCTGCCCCGCCTGCGGCGGCCAGCGGCGCGGCGTCGGCGTGGGGACCGAGCAGGTGGAGGCCGCCGTGCGCGAGGTCGCGCCCGGCGCGCGGGTGGCGCGGCTCGACCGCGATGCCGTGGCGAGCGCGGACGAGGTGGCGGGGGTGCTGGCGCGCTTCGCCAACCGCGAGGTGGACGTGCTCGTCGGCACGCAGATGGTGACGAAGGGGCACGACTTCCCCGGCGTGACGCTCGTCGGTGTCGTGCTCGCCGACACCGCGCTCGGCCTCCCCGACTTCCGCGCTGCGGAGCGGACGTTCCAGCTCCTCACGCAGGTGGCGGGGCGCGCCGGCCGCGGCGCCGAGGCGGGCCGCGTGATCGTGCAGACCTGGAACCCGCAGGCGCCCGCCATCGCCTGCGCGGTCGGCCACGACTACGCGCGCTTCGTCGAGGGCGAGCTCCTGGCGCGGCAGTCCGCCGGGTGGCCGCCCTTCGCCCGCCTGCTGGCCGTCCGGGTGGAGGGCACGGACGAGGGCGCCAGGGAGTGCGCCGAGGCGCTCGCCGCGGCGGCGCGCCCGGCGCTGGGCAGCGCCGGCGTCGCGCTCCTCGGGCCGGCGCCGGCGGCCCTGGAGCGGCTGCGCGGGAAGAGCCGGTGGCACCTGCTGTTCCGGGCGGCGGCGCACGACCCGCTCCGTCGCGTGCACGCGCTGCTCTCGCCGCTCGCGCGGCGGCCGCCGGGCGGCGCCGCCGTCCGCTTCGACGTCGACCCGTACTCGATGCTGTAGGCGTTGTGGCTCCGGCGGGGGCGATGCATCATCGGCCCGTGGCGGGCCGGATCCTCCTCGTCGACGACGACATCTCCGAGATCGCGGCCGTGAAGCGCGTGCTGCAGCGCGCCGGCCACCGCGCCGTGCTCGCCACGAACGCGTCGGACGCGCTCTCCGCGGTCGCGTCGCTGGCGCCGGACCTCGCCGTCGTCGCCGCCGATTGCGACGGCGGCGGGGGCGAGGAGGTGGCGCGCCGGCTCGCGGCCGGGCCCGGCCCCGCCGTCCCGGTGGTGCTCCTCGGGGAGGCGGTCGACGGCGTCCCGGCGCGGGCGCTGGCGCGGCCCGTCGACGCCGGCGCGCTCGAGGAGGAGGTGGC
>DASTGH010000540.1:0-2190 GCA_035719345.1 Anaeromyxobacteraceae bacterium | reverse complement strand
GGATCCCGAAGCTGAACCCCGGCACCTACACCATCATCGTCACGAACTTCGACGGGCAGTTCCAGATCTCGCCGGGGCAGCTCGTCGTCGTCGGGCCGTAGCGAGCCAGCGCAGGCTTGGGTGAGGAGCGCCGCCGGGGGTACCATCCCCGGCGGCGCTCTCGCTTTCTCGCCCGGGAGCGGCAGCGATGGCACGCGAGGGAAGAGGCTGCCTTGAAGGCCTTCGTCGTCGCGGCGATCGGGATCTTCGTGCTGGGCGCGGCTGCGGTGGCGGCCGTGGCGTTGCAGGGCAGCGGGGCGCCCGGCGTGCGGGTGGAGCCGGTCGCGAGCCGCGCGCCGGAGCCGCCGGCGCCCTCCGCGCCCGTGGCTCAGACCATCGCGCCGCCTCCACCACCGCAACCCGCTGCACCTGCCCCGGTCCCTGCCGACCCCCCGACGGCGTCCTCCGGCTCACCTCCCGTGTCGCACGACCCGGCCGACGGACGGCTCGAGTCGAGCGACCCCGGTGAGCGACAGGATGGGATGGCCGCCGTGCGCGATCAGCGCCGCGCCAAGCTCATCGAGTGGATGAACCGGCGCCGACAGCGGCAATAGGCCGCACGTTCGCGACGATGCGCCGCAGCCCTCCTGGATCGGTCCCCCAAGCGAAGGCTTTCAACCCTCGTTTGACGTAGGTCAGGCGGCGCCGCGCAATGCGGCGAATTGGCTGCCGATGCCTCGTAACACATCGGAAGTATAGCCATTTGAGGACGAGGTGGTCATGCGCTCACCGGACATGCGCTCGCCCACCCGGTGCACATGCTCCCCCGCGAAACACCCGTTTGGTGGCTGTGGCGGCAGGTCCACCCCCGGCCTGCAGGCGACCTGCGGCAACGCGAGGAGGCAGTCGTATGGCGACGAACGGCGGACGCGGCGAGGCTGCACGGCTCTGCGCTGCGGTGGTCACCCTCTCCACGATCCTTCTACCCGTCCACGCAGCGCGCGCCGAGGCGCCCGCCGCTCCGCAGCCCACGCTCGTTCCCTCGCCCCGCGGCGACGGCAAGACGATGACGCCCATGCGCCGCACCACCCACGCCGAGCGCGCCGCGGCCGCGCTGCGCGCGCAGGAGCGCCGGAAGGCGAACGAGGCCGCCGGCCGCCTCCGCCCGAAGAAGCGCCACGCCGCGCCCGAGGCGTTCAACGGCGCGGGCCTGCGCGGCGCCGCGGGGGGGCTCCTCCGCATGGCCGTGGCCCAGCTCGGCGCGCCGGATCTCTACGGCTCTCCGAACTTCGCGAACTCGAAGCTCCCGATCGCCACCTGCTCCGACCATCCCGATGTCAGATGCGTGAAGGACGCCGACTGCCCCGGTTACGAACCCCCGTTCCTCATCGGTCCGGACCTCTGGGCGAGCGCCGAGACGTGCACCGGCGCGGTGGTGTCGGGCGGCATCCGCAAGTTCGTGGACACGCTCCCCGGCCTGTGCCCGCTCGGCAAGAACAACCTCGGCAACTGCATCCCGCTGGCGACGCCCGACACGACGACGTTCCCCGGCTCCGACTACTACGAGGTCGGGCTCAAGGACTACCAGCACCAGTTCCACACCGACCTGCCGCACAAGACGAAGGTGCGCGGCTACTACCAGAAGAACGCCGCGGCCGGCAGCGACGAGTCGAAGAACCACTACCTCGGGCCCCTCATCCTCGCGACGACGGACCGCCCGGTGCGCGTCAAGTTCGTGAACGAGGTGGGCGTCGGCGCGTCCGGTGACCTCTTCATCCCGATGGATGGGACGATCTCCGGCACCGGCACCGGCCCGGACGGCAAGCCCTACACGCAGAACCGCGCCACGATCCACCTGCACGGCGGCAACACGCCCTGGATCAGCGACGGCACGCAGCACCAGTGGACGGTGCCCGCAGGCGAGAGCACGACGCACAAGAAGGGCGTCTCGGTCGAGTACGTGCCCGACATGTGGTTCGACTCGAGCGGCAGCCCGATCCGCGCCTGCGCCGGCCTCGTGGCCTGCGGGATCAGCGGGGCGACGAACGACCCGGGCGACGGCGCGCTCACGTTCTACTTCACGAACCAGCAGAGCGGCCGGCTCATGTTCTACCACGACCACGCGTACGGCATCACGCGCCTCAACGTGTACGTGGGCGAGGCCGCGGGTTATCTGCTCGTGAACCCGCCCGACGAGGACGCGCTCCGGGC
>DASTGH010000539.1:0-7034 GCA_035719345.1 Anaeromyxobacteraceae bacterium | reverse complement strand
GCCCTCGGCCGCGCCGCCGCCGCCTCCGGCCCCGCCGGGTGGCGCCGAACCCCCGCGCGCGCCGTGACGGACGGGCCCGGGAGCGCTGCCGGCCCGCGCGTCGTCGGCCTCACCGGCGGGATCGCCACCGGGAAGAGCACGTTCTCCGCGGCGCTCCGCGCCCAGGGCGCGCCCGTCATCGACGCCGACGCTCTGGCCCGCGCCGCCGTGGCGCGCGGCTCGCCGGGGCTCTCGGCCGTGGTCGCGGCGTTCGGCCCGGGCGTCCTCGGCCCCGACGGCGAGCTCGACCGCAAGCGGATTGCAACGCTCGTCTTCGCCGACCCGGCGGCGCGGGCGCGCCTGGAGGCCATCGTCCACCCCGACGTCCGCGCGCGCTTCGAGCGGGAGCGCGACGCCCTCGGCGCCGCCGGTCACCGCCTCGCCTTCTACGACGTGCCCTTGCTCTACGAGGCCCGGCGCGAGCGCGACGTCGAGCTGGTGGTGGTGGTGTGGGCGCCGCGCGCCGTGCAGCTGGCGCGGCTCATGGCGCGCGACGGCCTCGACCGGGCGGCGGCCGAGGCCCGGCTCGCGGCGCAGCTGCCGGTGGACGACAAGGCGGCGCGTGCCGATGCGGTGATCGTGAACGACGGCGACCCATCCGAGCTGCCCGGAAAGGCCCGCCGCCTCCTCGCAGATCTCGCCAGCGGCCTGGGGCGGCGCCTTCACAACGCTCCCGCGCCACGCTATTGAGCGAGGCGTGGCGTCCCCGGGCCAGATCGTCCTCGTCACCGGCTGGAGCGGCTTCATCGGCCGGCGCCTGGTGCGCCGCATGGCCGGCGCGCTCGATCGCGAGCGCGACCGCGTGGCGCTGCTCGTCCGCCCCCACCGGGCGGCGGAGGCCGCGCGCGAGCTCGCCGACCTCGGCCTGCGCGGCGAGGTGCTGGAGGGCGACGTCGCGCGCATGCACCTCGGCCTCTCGGGTCCCGAGTACAAGGGGCTCACGGCCGGCGTGACCTCGGTCTGGCACCTCGCCGCCCGCTACGACCGCGACGCGAGCGCGGCCGAGGTCAGGGCCGTGAACCTGGAGGGCACGCGCCACGCCCTGGAGCTGGCGGGCGCGGCCCGCCGCCTGCAGCGCTTCCACCACTTCTCCACCGCCTACGTCTCGGGCGACCGCGACGGCGTGATCCTCGAGGACGAGCTGGAGATGGGCCAGCGGTTCCGCAACGTCTACGAGCGGACCAAGTTCGAGGCGGAGAGGCTGGTGCGGCGCGCCATGGCCGAGCTGCGCGCGACGGTGTACCGGCCGAGCATCGTGGTGGGCGACTCCCGCACCGGCGAGATCGACCGCTTCGAGGGGCCCTACTACCTCGCCATCCTGCTCGTCGCCTCGCCGCTCTCGGTGCCGCTGCCGCTGCCCGGCAACGGCGTCGCGCCGCTCAACGTGGTGCCGGTCGACTTCGTGGTGGAGGCCGCGCTCGCCATCGGCGCGCAGCGCGAGTCCGCCGGGCGCACCGTGCACCTCGTCGATCCGGCGCCGCTCTCGGCGCGCCGCGTGTACGAGCTCATCGCGGCGCGCGCCGGGAAGACGCTGCCGCCCGTGACGCTGCCCCACCGCGCGGTCGAGGCGCTCCTCGGGCTACCCATCGTGGAGCGGCTGGCGCGCGATCAGCGCAACGCCATCCGGCTCGTCAACCACCGCGCCATGTACAACTGCCGCAGCCAGCTCGAGCTGCTCGCCGGGACGGGCATCAGCTGCCCGCCCATCACCAGCTACCTCGACCGGCTCGCCACGTTCGTGAAGGAGCGGCTCGCGGCGCGGCCGCGAGGCTCGCCCGAGACGGTGGAGGACCCCCTCGCCTGAAGGCGCGCCTGGCGCGCCGTGGAGCTCGAGATGAAGGCCCTGTCCGACTTTCGCGCCGGCGACGAGCTCGAGCTCGTCCGCACCTGCGCGCGCTACACGCCCATCTACTACGCGGCGGTCTCCGGCGACTTCAACCCCATCCACATCGATCCGGAGGTGGGCCGGCTGGCCGGCCAGCCCGGCGCGATCCTGCAGGGCCTGTGCACCCTGGCCTGGATGGCGGAGGCCTGCGACCGCTTCTTCGGAGCGCCGGGCCGGGCCACGCGGCTCGAGGCGCGCTTCGCCAGGCCGGTGAACCCCGGCGACGACGTCACCTACCGCGTCCGCTGCGTGGCGGTGGAGGGCGGGCGGGTGCGCGTCGAGGTCTCCGCCAGGAACCAGCGGGGCGAAGACGTGCTCAGGAACGCGAGCGCCGAGGCGGTGATCGAGCCGCCGCGCGGCGGGGAGGGGCGCCCGTGATCGACCGCAAGCACCTCGGCCGCCGCTACGGGCCCTACCGCTACACGGTCGGCCTGGAGGAGATCCGCGACTTCGCGGCCGTGCTGGCCGGCGGCGCCCCGGGCCGCGTCTTCGCGGGCGAGCCGCCGGAGCGGCCCCATCCCTGGCACGTGGACGAGGAGGCCGGACGCGCCTCGCCGCACGGCTCGATCATCGCACCGCCCACGTTCGTGGTGCGCTTCGCCATGACGCCGTTCGCGCACGCCTGCTCCGACCCTTCGCTCGGCATCGACCTCGTGAAGGTCCTGCACGGCGAGCAGGCGTTCGAGCTCGGCGACGTGGTCCGGCCCGGCGACGTCATCGAGACCGTCGGGGAGATCGCCGAGCTGTACGAGAAGGCGGGGAAGGACTTCATGACCATCCGCTCCACCAGCACGAACCAGCGCGGGAAGGTGGTCGCGATCGGCACCTGGAAGGCGGTCGTCGTTCCCTAGGCCCGCGCCCGACATGCGCCTCTCGGAACGGCTCGGCCTCGCGCGCCCGGAGCACCGCGCCTGGGCCCTCTACGACTGGGCCAACTCGGCCATGGCCACGACCGTGCTCGTGGCCGTCTTCCCGGTGTACTTCGGGTCCGTGGCGGCGGCGGGCCTGCAGCCGGCGCGCGCCACGCAGGTGTTCGCGCTGGCGACCACGGCGGCGCTCGTCGTCACCGCCGTGCTCGCGCCCGTGCTCGGCACGCTGGCCGACGTCCTCCCCTGGAAGAAGCGGCTGCTCGCGGCCTTCATGGCGCTGGGCGTGGTCGCCACCGCGGGGCTCTGGTTCGTCGGGCCGGGCGACTGGCGCCTGGGCGCGTTCCTCTTCGTCCTCGGCAACGTCGGCCTGAACGGCAGCTTCGTCTTCTACGACGCGCTCCTGCCGCACGTGGCCGCCGAGGACGAGCTCGATCGCCTCTCCACGGCCGGGTACGCGCTCGGCTACGTGGGCGGCGGCATCCTGCTCGCGCTCAACCTCGCCTGGATCCAGGCGCCGGGGCTGTTCGGCCTGCCCGACGGCCCGGGCCGGACGCCGGCGCAGGCGACGCTGCCGGCGCGGCTCGCCTTCCTCTCGGTCGCGGTGTGGTGGGCCGCCTTCAGCGTGCCGCTCTTCCTCAGGGTGCCGGAGCCGCCGGCGGCAGCGCTCGACCGGCCCTCGGCCGAGGCGGTCGGCGCCGCGCTGCGGCGGCTGGGCGGCACGTTCCGCGCCCTGCGCGACCGGCCGGACGCGGGGCTCATGCTGCTCGCCTTCCTCGTCTACAACGACGGCATCGGCACCATCATCCGGATGGCCACCGTCTACGGCACCGAGATCGGCATCGGCCAGGGCGCGCTCATCGGCGCCATCCTGCTCGTCCAGTTCGTCGGCATCCCCTGCTCGTTCCTCTTCGGCGCGATCGCGGGCCGGGTGGGCGCGAAGCGCGCCATCCTGGGCGGGCTCGTCATCTACACGGCGGTGAGCATCGTCGGCTACTTCATGACCACCGCCGCGCACTTCTTCGTCCTGGCGGTGCTGGTGGGCCTGGTGCAGGGCGGGACGCAGGCGCTCTCGCGCTCCCTCTTCGCCAGCCTCGTCCCGCGGAGGCAGTCGGGCGAGTTCTTCGGCTTCTTCTCGGTCACCGAGAAGTTCGCAGGCATCTTCGGCCCGGCCATCTTCGCGGCCTGCATCGCCGTGGTCGGCTCCTCGCGCGCCGCCATCCTCTCCGTGATCGCGTTCTTCGTCGTGGGCGCGGCGCTCCTGGCCCGCGTCGACGTGGAGCGCGGGCAGCGCGCCGCCCGCGCCTCCGACGCGGTCGCGGCCGGGGGTGCCCACGCCGCCGCCCCGGGTCCGCCGGAGGCGGGCGCCGGCTAGCGCTTCGCCGGTTCGGCGTCCTCGTCGCCCGATCCCAGCAGCGCGCCGAGGCCGGCGCCGGCCTTGCCCTGCGAGAGCTTGCGGACGGCGTCGAGGTGATGGACGAGGAGCGACCGGTTGTCACCGACCGACAGGTTCTGCAGCTCGAGCGCGCCGATGCGGTCCTCGGGGCGGAACGCCGGCTCGGCCACCCGCTCCATGGAGAGCTTCTCGGGCGCGTAGCTCATGTACTGGGCCTTGGTGTCGAGGAGGGTCCAGTCGTCGCCGCGGCGCAGCTCCACCCGGACCGACCCGGTCACCGCCGGCGCCACCCAGCGGGTGAGCGCGTCGCGGAGCATGAGCGCCTCCGGGTCGTACCACTTGCCCTCGTAGAGGATGCGCCCCAGCCGGCGACCGAGCGTGAAGTACAGGTCGAGCGTGTTCTCGTTGTGGATGGCGGAGAGGAGCCGCTCGTAGGTGAGGTGCAGGAGTGCCATGCCCGGCGCCTCGTAGACGCCGCGGCTCTTCGCGTCGATGACGCGGTTCTCGATCTGGTCGCTCATCCCCAGGCCGTGCCGGCCGCCGATGCGGTTCGCCTCGAGGAAGAGCTCGTAGGGCGAGCCGAAGCGCTTCCCGTTCAGCTCCACGGGGCTCCCCTGCTCCCAGCCGACGGTGATCTCCTCGGCGGCGATGGCCACCTCGGGGCGCCAGTGCGCCACGCCCATGATCGGCTGGACGATGCGCATGCCGGTGTCGAGCCGCTCCAGATCCTTCGCCTCGTGCGTGGCGCCGAGCACGTTGGCGTCGGTGGAGTAGGCCTTCTCCGTGCCCATCTTGTAGGGCAGCCGCCGCCGCTCCAGGTACTCGCTCATCTCCTTGCGCCCGCCGAAGGCGGTGACGAAGGCGTCGTCGAGCCAGGGCTTGTAGATGCGCAGCTCCGGGTCGACGAGGAGCCCGTAGCGGTAGAAGCGCTGGATGTCGTTGCCCTTGTGCGTCGAGCCGTCGCCGAAGACGTGCACCCCGTCCTCGCGCATGGCCCGCACGATGGCGGTCGTGGTGACGGCGCGGCCGAGCGGCGTCGTGTTGAAGTACTTCTTGCCGCCCGAGGAGAGGTGGAAGGCGCCGCACTGGATGGCGGTGATGCCCTCGCGCACCATCGCCTCGCGGCAATCGATGAGCCGCGCCTTGACCGCCCCGTGCTGGAGGGCGACGGGCGGGATGTCGGCCGGGTTCGCCTCGTCGGGCTGGGCCAGGTCGGCGGTGTAGCCGTGGACCGCCATCCCCTGCTCGGAGAGCCAGGCGACGGCGCAGCGGGTGTCGAGCCCGCCGGAGAAGGCGATGCCGAGCGGGGTGCCCCGGGGAGGGAGCGACTTGTAGATGCGGCTCATGGGCCCCGCGACCTACCAGAAAAGGTCGCGGGGTGCCAGAGGCGGTTCAGCCGATCGTCAGTTGTACGTGGCGGAGAAGGCGATGCTCGCGCCGAGCGTCTGCAGGGTCCCTGCCGCCCCGTCCTTGTTGCTCGCGAAGTCGAGGTGCCCGACGGCGCCCAGGCCCCAGTGCCTCGACACCCACCACTCCTTGCCCAGGGAGACGCGGGCGCCGAAGCCGGTGTCGGTGCTGCCGCTCGTGCCGTTGCGCTCGATGGTCGCCTTGGAGAGCGCGAGCGTGGTGCTGAGGTAGATGTTCTGCGGCATGAAGTAGTAGGTGAGCTCGGGGCCGAAGCCGACGAGGCCCGCGGTCGCGTCGCTGAACGTCTGCGAGACGCCGTTCAGCTCGATGGTCGGGTTCACGATGACCGCGTCGTAGAGGTGGAAGCCGAGGATCAGGTTCTCCTGGATGGCCCCGCCGATGTGCAGCCCGAAGACGCCCGTGGCCCCGGAGATCTTCATGTCGCCGAACGACGACGACTCGCTCATGCTCATGAATCCGAAGCCGAGGTCGGGCCGGAAGTAGAAGCCGAGGTGGCGGTGGTCCCTGGAGAGCTCGGCGGCGCCCGGCACCATGTTCCCGCCGCCGCGAGCCGCCTCCCCCTGCGTGCGCATGCGGTCGAGGTCCTGGAAGGCCCGCTTCCGCGCCTCCGCGTCGTCGGCCCGAGCCGCGCCGGCGACGCCGAACAGGATCCCCATCACCACGAGCCACGTCCGAGCCATTCCGCGCATGTCCCCTCCGGGTGCGAGATACACTCCCCGTACGGTACACGCGCGGATCCGGGAGCGGCAATGTGGGCACGCCCCTCGCCCTGTCCCGCGATCGCGGGGGCGGAGCGCGTCCCACACGGCTGCCGACGCTACGACGTGATCACGCCCTCCTGCATCAGCGTGGCGAGGATGCGCGCCGTGTCGAGCCGCGGGAGGCCGGAGAGCGCGAACAGGTCCTCGTACGTGGAGGAGCCGTCGATCTGCGCGAGGAGGAAGCCGGCCCGGTGGTCGAGGTTCAGCCACATGACCTCCTCCGGCTGGATGGCCAGCCTCGGGACGGCGTGCGCCGGGCCGAGCTTCGACTCGTACATGGCGATGAGCGTCGCCTCGTTCTGCTCGAGGTAGCGGCGCGCCTCGGCGTGCGAGGGATCGATCTTCAGGATCTTCTCGATCATCTCCAGCGAGCCGGAGAAGTCGCCGAGCGCGAACAGCTCCTTCGCGCCCTCCAGCCAGACCTCGACGTCGCTGCGCGCCCGCCGCGGCGCCGGCAGCGGATCGGCGGAGGTCACCTCCGGCACGAGCGGCCGCATGTCGGACTGCTCCGCGACGCTGGAGAGGTCGAGGCCGTCGCCCTCGTCGAGCACCACCGCCGGCGCCACCGCCGGGCCCTGGTCCCACGGGGACGGCGCGTAGTCCGTCAGCGTCGGCCGGTCGAGGCGCGGCTCGCGGGAGCCGCCGGCCTCGGCGGGAGC
>DASTGH010000538.1:0-14975 GCA_035719345.1 Anaeromyxobacteraceae bacterium | reverse complement strand
GGTGGGACGAGCGCGGCGTAGAGGCCGACCTGCGGGCCGAGCCCGGCGACGGTCGCATAGGCCATGGCCTTGGGGAGCACCACGGCGGCGGCCGTCAGGCCGGCGAGGACGTCCGCGCCCAGCCAGCCGCGGTCGTAGCCGCGGAGCCACCCGAGGACCGCGGGGGCCCTGGGCGCCGCGGCGTGGGGGGCGGTGGGCGAGGGATCGGTCATCGCGTCCGGGCCCCCGCGCGGCGACGCCTCGTGGCGCCGCCGCGGCCGGGCGCTGCCTTGAACGGCAGCGGCGCGGGCGCGCTGCGCAGCCTGCCCTGAGCGTAGGCCGCGCCCTTCGACTCCGCTTCGCTACGCTCAGGGCGCACGGTGAGAGAAGACCCGGCCGGAGTCGAAGGGCTCAGGGCGAACGGACGCTTCGGATCACGCACCGTCCTCTAGTACTCCTCGAACATCTTCTGGACGGCGGCGACGTCCTTCGTCTTCGTGAGCGCCTGCTGCAGCAGCACGCGCGCCTTCTGCGGGTTCAGCTCCATCGCCGCGACGAAGCCGAGCTTGTCGTCGTCGAGCTCGACGTTGCGGACGACCGCTCCGGAGCCGGTGCGCGAGCTGCGCACCACCACGATGCCCTTCTTTGCCGCCGCGGCGAGCGCGTCGATCATGGCGGCGGTGGCGTTGCCGTCGCCGACGCCGGCGAGGACGATGCCCTTGGCGCCGGCGTTCACCGCGGCGTCCACCTGCTCCTTCCCCACGTTCGCGTACGCATAGAGGACGGAGACGGGCGGCAGCGCATCGGGGACGTTGCCGGCGAAGGCGCTCCCGGTGGTGTGCTTCGGAACCGGCGGCGCGAAGAACTCCGCCTTGCCGAAGAGCACCCTGCCGGCCGGGCCGCGGTTCGGGGAGACGAACGTCTGGAGCGAGGTGGTGTGCGTCTTCTCCACCTCGCGCGCGTAGTGGATGGTGTCGTTGAGGACGACGAGCGCGCCCCGTCCCCTGGCGGCGGGGTCCACCGCCACGGCGGTCGCGTTGTAGAGGTTCATGGGGCCGTCCGCCGAGATGGCGGTGGCGGGCCGCATCGAGCCGACGAGCACGACCGGCTTGTCGCCCTTCGTGACGAGGTTCAGGAAGTACCCGGTCTCCTCCATGGTGTCGGTGCCGTGGGTGATGACGATCCCCTTCACCTCCGGCTTCGCCTGCAGCTCATTCACGCGGCGGGCCAGCTTGATCCAGACCGCGTCGTTCATGTCCTGGCTGCCGATGTTGGAGATCTGCTCGCCGCTGACGGTGGCGATGTCCTTCAGCCCCGGCACCGCGCCGATGAGCGCGTCGACCGAGAACGCGCCTGCCTTGTAGCCGACCTCCCCCGGCTTGGGCTGCGCGCCGGCGATGGTGCCGCCGGTGGCGAGCAACGTCACCGCGGGCTTCATCGGCTGGTTGGCGGCGGCCGGCGCCTGCGCCGACGCGCTCACCGCCGCCAGCGCCAGGGCCACGCCTGCCAGGAGCTTCGTGCTGCGGTTCGTCCGTGTCATCGCTGTCCTCTCCCCCCGGGAAACGGCCCGACGCCGCGTGCGACGAGCCCGGCGCATGCTACGTGGTGGTCTTCGGCTCCTGGTCCGTCTCCTTGAACCAGACGCGCGAGTCCTTCATCGCCTGCGCGCCGGCGATGCCCGGCTTCGTCATCTCGAACGGATCGAGGATGGCGTCGAGCTGCTGCTGGGTGAGCACCTTGTCGCGCAGGATGAGCTCGCGCACCGGCTTGCCGGTGACGTTGGCCTCGCGGGCGATGCGGGCCGCCGTCTCGTACCCGACGTGCGGGTTGATGGCCGTGATGACGCCGACGCTGTTGTCGACGTAGGCCTTCATCCGCTCGGCGTTGGCGGTGACGCCCTCCACCAGGAACTTCCGGAAGACGACGAAGGCGTTCTTCATGATGCTGAGCGACTGGAGCAGGTTGAAGACCAGCACCGGCTCCATGACGTTCAGCTCGAACTGGCCGGCCTCCGAGGCGAGGCAGATGGTGTGGTCGTTGCCGATCACCTGGAACGCCACCTGGTTCACCACCTCGGCCATGACCGGGTTCACCTTGCCCGGCATGATCGACGACCCGGGCTGGCGCGCCGGCAGGTTCAGCTCGCCGAGGCCGCAGCGCGGACCCGAGGCCATGAGGCGCAGGTCGTTGCAGATCTTCGACAGGTTCATCATGCAGACCTTGAGCGCCGCCGAGACCTCCGTGTAGCCGTCCGTGTTCTGGGTCCCGTCCACCAGGTCCTCGGCGCTCCTGATCGGGAACCCGCTGAAGTCGGCCAGGTACTTGACGACCGCCTTGATGTACGCCGGGTCGGCGTTGAGGCCGGTGCCGACCGCGGTCGCGCCCATGTTGACCTCGACGAGGTGCCCGCCCACGCCGCGGATGCGGGCGACGTCGCGGCCGAGGACGCGCCGGTACGCCCCGAACTCCTGGCCGAGCCGCACCGGCACCGCGTCCTGGAGGTGCGTGCGGCCCATCTTGATGAGGCCCTCGAACTCCTTCTCCTTGGCGGCGAAGGCGTCATGGAGCCGCTGCAGCTCCGCGAGCATCTCCTTGCCGAGCTGCAGCGTCGCGAGGTGGACGCCGGTCGGGAAGGCGTCGTTCGTCGACTGCGCCATGTTGACGTGGCTGTTCGGGCTGATGACGTCGTACTTGCCCTTGGGATGGCCGAGGATCTCGAGCGCGCGGTTCGCGACGACCTCGTTCGTGTTCATGTTGATGGAGGTGCCGGCGCCACCCTGGATGGGGTCGACGATGAACCAGCGGTCGAGCTTGCCGGCGATGACGTCGTCGGCGGCGACCGCGATGGCGTCCGCGATCTTCGGGTCGAGGTGCCCCGTGTCGCGGTTCGCGAGCGCGGCCGCCTTCTTCACGATCCCCATGGCGCGGATGAGCGCCGGGTGAAGCGGCAGTCCGGTGATGGGGAAGTTCTCCGACCCGCGCAGCGTCTGCACCCCGTAGTAGGCGTCGCCCGGGACCTCGCGATCGCCGAGGAAGTCGTGTTCCAGCCGGACGTCGGTCTTGCTCGTCATGACGGCACTCTCCTTGCGCTCGCCGGGGCGGGCGGCACGGCTACATGAGGATCTTGCCCAGCACCAGGCCGGCGACCACCGACCCCGCGGTCGCCACCAGGCCGGGCAGCATGAAGCTGTGGTTCAGGACGTACTTGCCGATGCGCGTCGTGCCCGTGCGGTCGAAGTTGATGGCGGCGACGATGGTCGGGTAGTTGGGGATGAAGAAGTACCCATTCACTGCCGGGAACATGCCGGTGAGCACGCCGGCCGGCAGCCCGAGCTGGACGCCGAGCGGCATGAGCGAGCGGACGGTGGCGGCCTGGCTGTAGAGCAGGATCGACATGGCGAAGAGCGCCACCGCGAACAGCCAGGGGTGGCTCGTCACCACGCCCTGCAGCGGGCCCTGGATCTGGTCGAGGTTCCCCTTGAAGAAGGTGTCGCCCATCCAGGCGATGCCGAAGATGGCGATGACGGCCTGCACGCCGGCGCGGAACACCGAGCCCGAGGCCATCTTCTCCACGTTCGCCCCGCAGCCCACCGCGATGAGCGCGGCGGTGCCGAGCATGACCATCTCGATGGCGGGGGCCATGCCGAGGACGCGCGGCTTCCCGCCCCCGTCCGACCACGTGCGGAGCTCCGGGAAGGAGCCGAGCACGACCACCGTGATCACCGCGAGGAGGAAGAAGACGACCGACAGACGCGGCCGCGTGCGCGCCGGGTCCTTCGCCGCCGCGGCGCCGACCGAGCGCGCGGTGGCCGGCGCCTTCTTCGCCGGAGCGGCGCCGCCGGCGTCGAGGAGCCCCTGGGAGAGCCGGCGCAGGTACTCCGGATCCTCGGACAGGTCCTTGCCCATGCGGCTCGCCATGATGGCGCCCATGCCGCACCCGATGAGCGTCGCCGGGATGCACACCGCGAGGATGATGCCGAGCGACGGATGGCCGGGGAGGAGCCCGAGCATGGCGACCGTGGCCGCGGAGATGGGGCTCGCCGTGATGGCCTGCTGCGAGGCGATCACCGAGATGGAGAGCGGCCGCTCCGGCCGCACGCCCGACTCGCGCGACACCTCCGCGATGACGGGCAGGATGGCGTAGGCGACGTGGCCCGTCCCCGCGAAGAGCGTGAAGGCGTAGGCCACCATGGGCGCGACGAAGGTGACGGCCGAGGGGCGCTTGCGCAGGGCGCGGGTGGCGAGGTCCACGAGGTAGTCCATCCCGCCCGACGCCTGCAGCCCGGCCGCGGCGGTCACCACGGCGGCGATCATGAGCATGACGTCGACGGGCGGCTCCGCCGCCGCCTCTCCGAACGCGAAGACGAGCACGGCCGTCCCGAGCCCGCCCATGATGCCGAGCCCGAGGCCCCCGAGCCTCGCACCCACGACGATCATGCCCAGCACGACCGCGAGCTCGATCCACAGCATGGCGGTCCTCCCCGCGCGCCATGGCGGCGCGTCGAGCGACGCACCACCCCCGGGCCGATGACCCTGACGCGGCGCGAAGGATGGCGCCCGCCGCACGCCGCGTTCAATGAGACCTTCGACTACGCCCTCGGTCGCACCCCGTCGGGCGTGCGGCGCGGCGTCCGGGCGGCGCGGCGAGCGCCCGCGGCCGGTGGTAAGGTAGCGCGCATCGACGCCACGCCGGCGCGCCGCCGGCCCGGAGAGACCCCATGGACAACGTGCGAGCGCTGAAGGAGATCTTCCTGTTCAAGGACGTCGAGGAGTCGGTCCTCCGGCTCGTCGCGCAGGCGGCCGAGCAGCGCGAGTTCCCCCCCGGCGACACGCTCGTCACCGAGAGCCAGACGCCGCCGGGGCTCTTCCTCATCCGCAGCGGGACCGTGAAGGTCACGCGCGAGGGCGGGAAGGTCCCGGTGACGTTCGGTTCCGGCGAGGCGCTGGGCGCGGTCTCGTTCCTCGACGGCGGGCCGGCCGGGATGACGGCGGAGGCGCTCGAGCGCGTCGAGGGGCTCCTGCTCCGGCCGCAGAAGGTGGGCGAGAAGCTGGCCGCGGACCCGAAGGCGGCGGCGCAGTTCTACCAGGCGGTCGCCCGTTCCCTGGCCGGCCGGCTGCGCCGCGCGGCGGACCTGGTCGCGGCGTCGCGCAAGACGCAGGGATAGCGGCGCGCGCAGGGGCGAGGGCCCTCCTCGCCCCGGACGCCCCCTCACCGCGCCGCCGGCCCCGGCCACGTCCAGTCCACGATCTCGGGCGGGTCGATGCCGCGCTCGTGGGCGTGGATCAGGCACTGGATCTGCCGGTTGCGCAGCCGCTCCTTGGCGTGCGCGCCCGCGCCCACGAGCCGCGGCACGCGGTCGATGACGTCCATGGCCAGGCTGAAGCGGTCGATCTGGTTGTCGATGGCCAGCTCCAGCGGCGTGTTGATGCTGCCCTTCTCCTTGTAGCCGCGCACGTGGAGCTGCGCGTGGTTGCGCCGCCGGTACGCCAGCCGGTGCACCAGCCACGGGTAGCCGTGGAAGTTGAAGATGATGGGCGCGCTGGTCGTGAAGAGCGAGTCGAAGTCGCGGTCGGAGAGGCCGTGGGGGTGCTCCGACTCTGGCTGCAGCCTGAACAGGTCCACCACGTTCACGAAGCGCAGCTTCAGGTCGGGAAAGGCCTCGCGCAGGAGCGCGGTGGCGGCGAGGGCCTCCAGCGTCGCCACGTCGCCGCAGGAGGCCATGACCACGTCCGGTTCCTGGCCCTCGTCGGTGCTGGCCCAGTCCCAGATGCCGATGCCCTTGGTGCAGTGGGCGATGGCCTGGTCCATGGGCAGGTACTGCAGGTGCTTCTGCTTGTCGGCGACGATGACGTTGACGTAGTCCTCGCTCCGCAGGCAGTGGTCCGCCACCGAGAGCAGGCAGTTGGCGTCGGGCGGCAGGTAGATGCGCGTCACCTGCGCGCTCTTGTTCACCACCACGTCGATGAAGCCCGGATCCTGGTGGGTGAAGCCGTTGTGGTCCTGCCGCCACACGGTGGAGGTGACGAGCAGGTTCAGCGACGCGATCTCCTCCCGCCACGAAAGCTTCTGGCAGATGGCGAGCCACTTCGCGTGCTGGTTGAACATCGAATCGATGATGTGGACGAACGCCTCGTACGAGGAGAAGAAGCCGTGGCGCCCGGTGAGGAGGTAACCCTCGAGCATGCCCTCCAGCGTGGTCTCGGAGAGCATCTCCACGACGCGCCCGTCGGGCGCGAGCTGGCCGCCATCGTCGTCCTCGGGGAAGCGCTCCTCGAGCCACAGCTTCTTCGAGACCTCGTACACGGCGTCGAGGCGGTTCGAGGTGTTCTCGTCCGGTCCGAAGACGCGGAAGTTGTCGCGGTTCGAGCGCATCACGTCCCGCAGGAGCGCCCCGAGCGGCCGCGTGTTCTCGGCCGAGACGGCGCCGGGCCGCGCCACCTCGACGGCGTAGGAGCGGAAGTCGGGCATGCGCAGCGCCCGCTTCAGCGCGCCGCCGTTGGCGTGCGGATTCGCGCCCATGCGCCGCGCGCCCTTCGGCGCCGCCGCCCGCACCTCGGCCGAGGGCGCGCCCGAGGCGTCGAACAGCTCCTCGGGCCGATAGCTCCTGAGCCACGCCTCGAGCGCCGCCAGCCGCTTCGGGTCGGCCTTCACGCCGCCGATGGGCACCTGGTGCGCCCGCCACGAGCCCTCGAGCTTGTGCCCGTCCAGCTCCGCCGGGGCGGTCCAGCCCTTCGGCGCGCGCAGCACGATCATGGGCCAGGCCGGGCGCGAGGCCGCGCCGGTGCGGCGCGCCTCGGCCTGCGCGCCCCGGATGGCCTCGACGCAGGCGTCGAGCGTCGCCGCCATCGCCTGGTGCATGCTGGCCGGGTCCGACCCCTCGACCAGGTACGGCGTCCAGCCGTTGCCGCGCAGGAGCTGGACCAGCTCCTCGCTCGGGATGCGCGCCAGCACCGTCGGGTTGTTGATCTTGTAGCCGTTGAGCGAGAGCACCGGCAGCACGGCGCCGTCGCGGACGGGGTTGAGGAACTTCCCGACGTGCCAGGAGGTGGCGAGCGCGCCCGTCTCCGCCTCGCCGTCGCCCACCACCGCCGCGACGATCAGCTCCGGGTTGTCGAACGCCGCACCGCACGCGTGCGAGAGCGCGTAGCCGAGCTCGCCGCCCTCGTGGATGGACCCCGGCAGCTCCGGCGTGCAGTGGCTGCCGATGCCCCCGGGGAACGAGAACTGGCGGAAGAAGCGCCGCAGGCCCTCCTCGTCCAGGCTCTTGTCCGGGTAGACCTCGCTGTACGTCCCCTCCAGCCACACCGGGCCGATGACCCCGGGCGCGCCGTGGCCCGGGCCGGCCAGGAACAGGACGTCGAGGTCGCGCGCGCGGATGAGGCGGTTGAGGTGCGCGTAGACGAAGGAGAGCGCAGGGCTCGCGCCCCAGTGGCCGAGGAGGCGGTCCTTCACGTGCTCCGGCCGCAGCGGCTCGCGCAGGAGCGGGTTCTCGCGCAGGTAGATCATCCCGAGCGCCAGGTAGTTGCTGGCGCGCCAGAACGCGTCGACGCGGCGCAGCTCCTCGGGCGTGAGTGGCGCGCCGGCGGCCGTGGCGCGGGCCGGGCCGTGGGCGGAGAGCGAGCGGGGGGCTTCCTGGCGCTGCGCGGACATCGCGACCTCCTCGGGGCGTGGCCCCATCGCCGCCAGCACGTCGCGCGCGTGGCGGACCATCTGCAGCTCCTCGTCGGTGTGGACGACCCAGGCCCGCGGCCGGCTCGCGGCCGCGCTCACCCGAGGCCCGCCGCCGGCGTTGGCGCGCTCGTCGAGCGCGAGCCCCAGCCAGGCGGCGCCGCGGCAGACGCGCTCCCGGATCGCGGGCGCGTTCTCGCCGATGCCGCCGGTGAACACGACCGCGTCGAGGCCTCCCAGGTCGGCCGCCATCGCGCCCAGCTCGCGCACGATGCGGTGGACGAAGAGGTCGACCGCGAGCCGCGCCCGGGGGTCGTCCGAGGCGAGCAGCGCGCGCATGTCGCTCGTCGTGCCCGACAGGCCGAGGAGCCCGGAGCGGTCGTAGAGCAGCGCCTCGATCTCGCGCGGACCGAGGCCGCGCGCGCCGAGCAGCCAGAGCACGGCGCCGGGGTCGAGCGCGCCACAGCGCGTCCCCATGACGAGCCCGTCGAGCACGCTGAAGCCCATGGTGGTGGCGACGCTGCGCCCGACCGCAAGCGCGCACATGCTCGCGCCGTTGCCGAGGTGCATGAGCACCGCCCGGCCGCGGGCCGCCTCCGGGTCGAGCTCGCGGAGCACGCCCGCCACGTACTCGTAGGAGAGGCCGTGGAACCCGTAGCGGCGCAGGCCGGCCTCGTGCAGCTCCTCCGGCACCGCGAAGCGCGCCGCCACCGGCGGCAGCGTGCGGTGGAAGGCGGTGTCGAAGCAGGCCACCTGCGGCACGCCCGGCGCGAGCCGCCGCAGCACGCGGATGGGCGCGAGGTTGTGCGGCTGGTGCAGCGGCGCCATGGGCACGAACGTCTGCAGCCGGGCGAGCACGGCGTCGTCCACCGCCACGGGCCGGTCGAAGGCGGCGCCGCCGTGGACCACCCGGTGCGCCACCGCCGCCAGGCGCGCGCCCGGCCCGAGCGCGCCCTGCACCAGCTCGAGCAGCGCCTCGAGCGCGCCGGCGTGGCCCGGGCGGGAAGATGCCGGCCAGCGCCGGTCCTCGACGGCGGCGCCGTCCGGCCGGCGCGCCACGAGCCGCGGCTCGCCGCCGCCGCCGAGGCCCTCGACGCCACCTCGCAGCGCGTGCCTGAGCGCGCCGCCGCGGTCCTCGACGAGGGCGAACTTGAGCGAGGACGAGCCCGCGTTCAGCGCCAGGAAGAGCTGCGACATGGCCGCGACCGGCGGTGCGGGGATTGTCGGGACCCACCCCGGGGCGGGCAAGCTGGCGCGCAGCGCAGCCCCAAGCGGGCGGCGCACCCCCCGCACGGTCGCGGCCGCGCGGGCGCGCGCGGGGCGCCGCCATACGCCCTTGGTCCATGCCTCACACGCCCGCAATCTGGCACGATTCCCCCCACACCACGAAGAACCCGAGGTCCATCACATGCGGGCTCGTTCGCCCTGTTCCGCCCTTCGCGGCGCCTCCCTCCTCGCGTTCACGGTCGCCCTCCTCGCCGGCTGCGCCAAGAAGGAGCAGGCCGCGCCGGCGGCCGCCCCGCCCGAGGTGCCGGTGGTCGAGGTGGCTCAGAAGGACACGCCGCTCACGTTCGAGCTGGTCGCCCAGCTCAAGGGCTTCGAGGACGTCGAGATCCGCGCGCGGGTCTCCGGGTTCCTCAAGTCGGTCGACTACACGGAGGGCGGCAACGTGAAGAAGGGGCAGCTCCTCTTCACGATCGACGACGAGCCCTACAAGGCGCAGGTGGCCCAGGCCCAGGCGGCCGTGGCGCGCGCCGAGTCGGCGCTGGCGAAGGCGGAGCTCGACGTGAAGCGCAGCACGCCGCTCGCCGAGAAGCGCGCCATCAGCCAGCGCGAGCTCGACAACGACCTGGCGCAGCGGCGCTCGGCGACGGCGGTCGTGGCCGCGGCCAAGGCGCAGCTGGAGCAGGCGCGCCTCGACCTCGGCTACACGCGCGTCTTCTCGCCGGTGAACGGGCTCGCCGGCTACGCCGAGCGCAAGGTCGGCGACCTCGTCGGCAAGGACGGCCCGACGAAGCTGACCACCGTCTCCACGCTCGACCCCATCCGCGCCACCGTGAACATCCGGGAGGCCGACTACCTCCGGTTCGCCAAGGCGCGCGCCGCGCGCGAGGGCAAGGGCAAGGGCAACGTCAAGGATCGCGAGCCGAAGCTCATCCTCGCCGACGGCTCGACCTACCCCGCGACCGGCAAGATCGTGCTCGTCGACCGCGCCGTCGATCCGCTCACCGGCTCGCTGCGGGTCGACCTCGCCTTCCCGAACCCCGACCGGCTGCTCCGGCCCGGGTTCTACGGCCGCATCGTGGCCGACTACGACGAGCTGAAGGGCGCGCTGCTCGTCCCGCAGGAGGCGGTGACCGAGCTGCAGGGCTCCTACCTCGTGGCGGTGGTGGGCGAGGGCGACAAGATCGACGTCCGCAAGATCGAGACCGGCCCGAAGGTGGGCGGGATGTGGGTCGTCACCTCGGGCCTGAAGCCGGGCGAGCGCGTCGTGACGGCGGGATCGCAGCGGTTGCGGCCGGGCCAGGTGGTGAAGCCGGTCGCGCCCAGCCCCGCCGAGATGAAGGCGGCCGAGGGCCAGCCGCCGGGCGCGCCCGCGGGCGCCACCGCGAAGGCCAGCGAGGGCAAGTAGCCATGGCCCAGTTCTTCATCCGTCGCCCGATCGTGGCGATGGTCATCTCGATCATGATGGTGCTGGTCGGGTACGTGGCGCTCTCGGGCCTCCCGATCGCGCAGTACCCGAACATCGTGCCGCCGATGATCCAGGTGACCACCACCTACAACGGCGCGAGCGCGGTCGACGTGGAGCAGGGCGTGGCGACGCCCGTCGAGCAGAAGGTGAACGGCGTCGCCAACGCCATCTACATGAAGTCCACGAACGCCGGCGACGGCACCTACAACCTGCAGGTGTCGTTCGAGGTCGGGAGCGACCTCGACATGTCGAACGTGCTCGTCCAGAACCGGCAGTCCTGGGCGTTCGCGTCGCTGCCGACCTCGGTGCAGCAGTACGGCGTGCAGGTGCAGGCGTCGCTGTCGTTCCCGATGATGCTCGTGACGCTCACCTCGCCGAACGGCACCTACGACAACGACTTCCTCTCCAACTACGCGTCGATCAACGTCAACAACGAGCTCGCCCGCATCAACGGCATCGGCATGGTGAACCTGTTCGGCGGGTCCGACTACGCCATGCGCATCTGGGTGAACCCCGACCGGTTGAAGGGGTTCGGACTCACGGTGGCCGACCTCGCCAACGCCGTGAACCAGCAGAACATCCTGCTCCCGGCCGGCAAGATCGGCGGCCCGCCGGCGGTCCCCGGCACCGTCTACACGTACACGGTGCGCACCAAGGGCCGGCTCCTCGACGCGGAGGAGTTCGGTGACATCATCGTCAAGGCGAACCCGGACGGCTCGCTCGTGCGCCTCAAGGACGTGTCCCGGATCCAGCTCGGGACGATGCTCTACAACTCGCAGGGGCGCCTCAACGGCAAGCCCTCCGCCATCGTCGCGCTCTACCAGCAGCCGGGGTCGAACGCGCTCGCCACGGCGGGCCAGGTCAAGAAGACGATGCACGAGCTGTCGGCCCGCTTCCCGCCGGGCCTCAAGTACGACGTCACGCTCGACACGACCCTCGCCATCACCGCCGGCATCGACGAGATCGTCCACACGCTCTTCGAGGCGGTGGTGCTCGTCATCGTGGTGGTGTTCATCTTCCTGCAGAGCTGGCGCGCCACCCTCATCCCGCTGCTCACCGTCCCGGTCTCGCTCCTGGGCGCGTTCCTCGCGTTCCCGATGCTGGGGTTCAGCGTGAACACGCTCTCGCTGCTCGGCCTGGTGCTCGCCATCGGCCTCGTCGTCGACGACGCCATCGTCGTCGTCGAGGCGGTCATGCACCACATCGAGCACGGCATGACGCCGAAGGAGGCGACGGCGCAAGCGATGAAGGAGGTGTCGGGCCCGGTCGTCGCCATCGCGCTCGTGCTCTCGGCGGTGTTCGTCCCGGTCGCGTTCATCGGCGGCATCTCCGGCCAGCTCTACCGGCAGTTCGCGATCACCATCGCCGTCTCGGTGATGTTCTCGGCCTTCAACGCGCTGACGCTCTCGCCGGCGCTCTCGGCGCTGCTGCTGAAGCCGAAGGGCGGGAAGAAGTCGTTCCTCCAGCCGTTCTACAACGTCTTCAACAAGTACTTCGACAAGTTCACGGGGGGTTACGTCTCGGTCACCGGCTTCCTCACCCGCAAGGTCCTCCGCGCGGTGGTGCTGGTGATCGCCGCCCTCGTGGTCACCGGCCTGCTCGCCAAGCGCATCCCCACTGGCTTCATGCCGGACGAGGACAACGGCTACTTCTACGTGGCGGTGCAGCTCCCCGACGCCTCCTCGCTGGAGCGGACCAGCGCCACGACGGCCAAGGTGGAGACCATCCTCGGCGAGGAGAAGGAGATCGAGTGGGTCACCACCGTCGCCGGCTACAGCATGCTCGCCGGCGCGTACGGCACGAACACGAGCTTCATCTTCGTCTCGCTCAAGCCCTGGGAGGAGCGGAAGGCGAAGGAGCAGGTCGTCTTCGAGGTGATGAAGCGGCTCAACGCAAGGTTCGCCCGCGAGGTGCCTGAGGCCCTGGCGATCGCGTTCGGACCGCCCGCCATCATCGGCCTCGGCACCGGCTCCGGCTTCAGCCTCTTCCTGCAGGACCGCGGCGGAAATCCGCCCGAGTATCTCCAGAAGCAGCTCGACACGTATCTGGCCGCGGTGCGCAAGCGCCCCGAGATCGGCCGCGCCGGCAGCGTCTACCGCGCGACCGTCCCGCAGGTCTACGCCGACCTCGACCGCGACAAGGTGTCGAAGATGGGCGTCCCCATCTCCGACGCGCTCTCCACGCTCGGCACCTACCTCGGCGGCGCCTACGTGAACCAGTTCAACCGGTTCGGGCAGGTCTACAAGGTCTACCTGCAGGCGGAGGCGGACTACCGCAAGAGCCCGGCCGACCTCGACCAGTTCTACGTGCGCGGCCAGAGCGGGAACATGGTCTCGCTCGGCACGCTCGTGAAGACCGAGCCGACCGCCGGCCCAGACTTCACGAACCGGTTCAACCTCTACCGCGCCGCGGAGATCACGGGCGTGCCGGCGGAGGGCTACAGCTCGGCGCAGGCGATGAAGGCACTGGAGGAGGTGGCCGGCCAGGTCCTGCCGCGCGACGTCGGCTACCAGTGGAGCAACGTGTCGTACCAGGAGAAGAAGGCGGAGGGCACCGTCGCCATCGTCTTCGTCTTCGCCATCGTGGTCGTGTTCCTCATCCTCTCGGCGCAGTACGAGAGCTGGTCGCTCCCGTTCTCGGTCATGCTCGGCACGCCCTTCGCCGCGCTGGGGGCGTTCCTCGGCCTCTACCTCTCGCGCCTCGGCTCGCCGAACTACGTGAACAACGTCTTCGCGCAGATCGGCCTCATCATGCTCATCGGCCTCGCCGCCAAGAACGCGATCCTCATCGTCGAGTTCGCCAAGGCCAACGTGGAGAAGGGGATGAAGCCGGTGGAGGCGGCGCTCGACGCGGCCAAGCTGCGCCTGCGCCCCATCCTCATGACCTCGTTCGCCTTCATCCTCGGCGTCGTGCCGCTGGTGACGGCGGCGGGCGCCGGCGCCGAGTCCCGCAAGGTCATGGGCATGACCGTCTTCGCCGGCATGCTCGTCGGCACCTTCCTGGCGGTGCTCCTCGTCCCAGGCCTCTTCGTGCTCATCGAGACGATGCAGCACCGCTTCGGCGGAAAGAAGAAGAAGCCGGAGGAGCCGCCGGCTCCTGCGGAGGCCGCCCACAAGCAGACCCTCTCGGCATAGCAGGAGCGAACGCTCGATGAGAAAGCTCACCACGCTCGCCCTCCCCGCGCTCCTCGCCTGCGCCGTCGGACCGAAGTACGAGCGCCCGCAGACCGCGGTCCCGCCCGAGCATCGGTTCACCGTCGGGCCGACGGAGGCGGCCTCGGTCGCCGACGTGCCGTGGTGGGACATGTACCGGGATCCGGCGCTGCAGGCGCTCATCCGCGAGGCGCTGCAGGCGAACCAGGACCTCGCGCTCGCCACGGCCCGGGTCGAGGAGGCGCGCGCGCTGGTGGGCGTCGCCAGCTCCGGGCTGTGGCCGCAGGTGAACCTGCAGGCCACCGGCCTCTACGGTCAGCAGACCTCGAAGAGCGCGCAGAAGGCGGCGGGGTTCGGGGGGACGGTCGGCCCCTACGGCACGCTCGGCGCCGACCTCGGGCTCGCCTGGGAGCTCGACGTCTGGGGCAAGTGGCGGAACGCCCGCGACGCGGCGAAGGCCGACCTCCTCACCACCGAGGAGCTGCGCCGCGCGGTGCTGCTCACGCTCGTCTCCGACGTGGCGCAGGCCTACGTCGAGCTGCGCGCCTTCGACGCGCAGCTCGACATCGCCCAGCGCACGACGCAGGCGCGCCAGGCCACGCTCGACCTGGCCGAGGCCCGCTCGCAGGGGGGCGTGGGCAACGACCTCGAGGTGATGCAGGCCCGGGCCAACCTGGCGGTGAGCGCCGCCGCCATGCCAGCCAGCCGGCGCTTCATCGCGCTGCGCGAGAACTTCATCTCGGTCCTCCTGGGCAAGCCGCCCGGCCCGGTGGCGCGCCCCGGCGCCGCGGAGCTGCCGCAGCCGCCACCACTGCCCGCGGGCGTGCCGGCCACGCTGCTCGAGCGCCGCCCCGACGTCGTCGCGGCGGAGCAGCAGGCCGTCGCCGCGAACGCGCGCGTGGGCGTGGCGGTGGCGAACCGGCTCCCGTCGCTGTCGCTGCTCGGCACGCTCGGGCTCGCCTCGACGTCGATCTCGACGCTCTTCAGCTCCGACGCGCTGACCTGGAGCCTCGGCGGCGGCCTCTTCGCGCCCATCTTCCAGGGCCACCGGCTCACCTCCGAGCAGGAGGCGGCCGAGGCGCGCTTCCGCCAGTCCGTCGCCACCTGGCGGCAGACGGTGCTCACGGCGTACCGGGAGGTCTCCGACTTCGCGGTGAGCGTACGGGAGCTCGGGCTCGAGCGCGAGGAGCGGGTGAAGGAGGTCACCGCGGCGCGCCAGGCCGAGCAGCTCGCGGTGGTCCGCTACGAGGGCGGCACCGCCAGCTACCTCGAGGTGCTCGACGCGCAGCGGGTCGCGTTCCAGGCGGAACTCGACCTCGTCGACACGGCGACGCAGCAGCTCGTCTCGTCGGTGCAGCTCTACCGCGCGCTCGGCGGCGGCTGGCAGGAGCCGCAGGCCGAGGCGGCCGCGGCCCAGCCGGCCTCCGGCACCGCCGCGCCGCCGCCGCCCGCGCCGCGGACCTAGACCTCGCCGTCCGCGTAC
>DASTGH010000537.1:0-18633 GCA_035719345.1 Anaeromyxobacteraceae bacterium | reverse complement strand
GTGGTGCGCGACCGGGTGGTGGCGGCGCGGCGGCGCCAGGCGGAGCGGCGAGGGCGCGGCGGCGCGCGCGTCAACGCGCGCCTCAAGGGCGCCGCGCTGCGCCGCGCCTGCGCGGTGGACGAGGAGGGCCGCCGCCTCCTGTCCGCGGCGGTCGAGCGGCTCGGGCTCTCCGCCCGCGCCCACGACCGCATCCTGCGGGTCGCCCGCACCATCGCCGACCTGGAGGGGTCGGAGGCCATCCGGACCGCGCACCTCGCGGAGGCGGTCCAGTACCGCGCGCTCGACCGGCGCGCCTGAACGAGCGGAGGAGAGCACGCATGTCGAAGGTCATGGAGAAGGCCAAAGCGATCGCGGCCGCCATCGCGGGCATCGAGAAGCAGTACGGAAAGGGGAGCATCATGAGGCTGCGCGACGACGGTGAGGCGCCGCGCATCGCGGTGGTCGCGTCGGGCTCGATCGGCCTCGACCTGGCGCTGGGCGTGGGGGGCTACCCGCGCGGCCGCGTCGTCGAGATCTTCGGCCCGGAGTCCTCGGGGAAGACGACGCTCGCGCTGCACGCCATCGCCGAGGTGCAGCGGGCGGGCGGCGTCGCCGCCTTCATCGACGCGGAGCACGCGCTGGACGTCGGCTACGCCCGCAAGCTGGGCGTGAACCTCGGCGACCTGCTCGTCTCGCAGCCCGACACCGGCGAGCAGGCGCTCGAGATCGCCGAGCAGCTCGTCCGCTCGGGCGCGGTGGACCTCGTGGTGGTCGACTCGGTGGCCGCGCTCGTGCCCAAGGCGGAGATCGAGGGCGAGATGGGCGACGCCCACATGGGCGTGCAGGCGCGGCTCATGAGCCAGGCGCTGCGCAAGCTCACCGCGATCGTGTCGCGCAACGCCTCGACCGTGGTCTTCATCAACCAGATCCGGATGAAGATCGGCGTGGTCTTCGGGAATCCCGAGACCACCACCGGCGGCCACGCGCTCAAGTTCTACGCATCGGTGCGGCTCGACATCCGGCGCATCGGCCAGCTCAAGGAGGGCGAGGCGGTGGTGGGGAGCCGCACCCGGGTCAAGGTGGTGAAGAACAAGGTGGCGCCGCCGTTCCGCGAGGCGGAGTTCGACATCCGCTACGGCGTCGGGGTCGATCGCTTCGCCGAGGCGGTGGATCTCGGCGTGGAGCGCGGCCTCGTGGAGAAGTCCGGCGCGTTCTACGCGCTCGGCGGAGAGCGCATCGGCCAGGGGCGGGAGCGCGCGGTGGAGTGGCTGCGCGCGAACCCGCCGGCCATGCAGCGGCTGGTGGAGGAGCTCCTCGCGCCGGCGCCGGGCGGCGACGCCGAGCCGGCGCGCGCGAGCGCGTGAAGGCGACCGCCGCGGCCCCTCGACTCCGCCTCGCCCCGCGCGTGGGCGGAGTCGAGGGCCTCGGCGCCGCGGCCGGTCACGAGGCGAGCTTGAGGGACTTCACCTTGACCGTGTCGCCCGACTTGTCACCCGTCACGTCCACGCGGATGCTGTCGGACTTCGCGTGCTTGATCGCGTTCTGGGCCTGCTTCACCCCGTTCTTGTCGAGCTTGAGCCAGGTGCCGTCGGAGGTGAGGAATCCGAGCGCCTCCCCCTTCTTCGCGCACTTCTTCAGGCAGTCGGCCGGGTGCTTCTCGGGATTCGCGGCGAACTTCGCCCCGCAGGCCTTGTCGATGAGCGTGACGCCCTTCCAGTCCTCGGCGAAGGCCGCGACCGGCGTCGCCAGACCAAAGACGATCAGCAGCGACAGCAACGTCCTCATGGTGTCCTCCTGTCAGGCAGGTAGAGTCTGCCCCGCGTCCATGACGCGCCTCCGTCATGGCCTGGCGACACGACGGGATGCTGCGACCGGTCGGGTCGTCCGCCGCGTGCAGTGTATCGAGGTCACCGCAGCCCGTGCCGCGCTGCGGCAAGGGACGCGAAGGCGATCAGAAGAAGAAGTAGCGCAGCGTGATGTTCGTCACCCAGCTCGATCCGAGCTGCTGCGCCGGGGTCCGGATCCCGCCGATGTCGAACGGGTGACCGAAGTGCACGCGCAGGAGCAGCGGGCCGAACAGGACGTTGAACCCGAGCACGCCGGAGAGCGTGCGCACGTCCCAGGGCGAGAGGTCGCGCGGCAGCGCAAGTTGCGCGTTGGTGACGCTCCGCGACCGGCTCCACTGATCGAACACGCCGCCGAAGTCGAGCGCCGCGACGCCCTCGATGTAGTCGAAGATGGGGAGTCGCAGGATGGGGTCGAGCGGGATCTGCAGCTCGGCGTTCGCGACGTAGTAGTGCTGGCCGACGAGGTAGGCGGTGTCGAGCGCGTAGTAGCCGCGCAGGTTGTCCGCGGCGGTGATCCACCAGTTGCGCTCCCAGTTCTTCCCGGCCTCGTTCGGGGCGAAGCTCGTGCCCGCCGCCAGCCGGAACATGAGGTTCGATCGCCCCACGATCTTGAAGAACTTCGCCCCGTCGAAGCGGAAGAAGCCGTGGACGGCGCGCTTCGTGGGGAGCACGCCGCCGCCGACCTCGGCCATGAACGACGAGCCCTGCAGCGGCCCGGTGTACGGGTCGTACTGGATCGTGTCGTAGCCGAAGCGGAACGTCGGTCCGAACTGCGGGTTCACTCCCGAGTTCAGCGCGTCCCACTTGTCCTGGGTCTGGCCGACCACATCCGGGTTGACGATGCCGCCGCAGATGTTCGGGACCGCGAACACCGAGCCGGGCTGCTGGCTGAAGTCGCTGAGGCAGTACCGCTGCACGAACCCGAACGTCAGATCCGTCTCGAACCTGCGGAAGCGGTCCAGCGGGAAGCGCGCCGTCACCACGCCGCCGAAGTCGCGCTGCAGGTACTGCAAGCGCGGGTCGTCGTGGTCGAGCTGCTGCTGGACGTAGTGGAACAGCCCGTACACCCAGGCCGTGCGCTGCGACCGGTCCTCGTAGAGCAGCAGCGCCTGGGTCAGGTCGAACGACCCGAGCACCGCCACGTTCATGAAGACGATGCGGTCCCGCATCGTGTCGGTGAAGAGGAGCGCTGCCTGGCCGGCGATGGACCCCGAGGCGCCGCCGCCGAAGATGTAGCCGGCCTCCGGCCGCCAGTTGTTCCAGCTGAAGGCGTCGTAGCGCGGCGTGCGCTCCGGGATCTCGTCCTGCGGGATGTCGAGCGGCGGGACGTCGGGCGCCGCCGCCACGGCCACGGGCGGCTCGTCGAGCCAGGCCACGCGCGGCAGCTCCACCAGCCGGAAGCGCCCCCGGTAGAACGTGCCGGCCCACACGCCGCGACCCTGCGGCGCGGGCGAGGGCGCGTAGAGCCCCGTGGCGAAGTCGCTCAGGCGGCGGGCGGTGTGGTCCGAGAGCAGGTAGACGTCGGGCTTCCCGCCGGCGTCGCTGGCGAAGAGGACGGAGCCGTCGCCGAGGGGCCGCGGGTGGTGGTCGTTCCAGTTGCCCTGGGTGAGGCGCGTGCGGTGGCCGGTGGCCGCGTCGATGCGGAAGACGTTGAAGCGGCCGTGGTCGGTCGCGTCCGAGGTGCAGTAGATCCCGTCCTTCCCCCAGGCCAGCTCGCGCTCGGCGTAGAAGTCGTCCGTGATCTGCCGCACCGGCCCGCCCTCCGCCGGGACGACGTAGATGTCGCGCTGGCCGGACTCGGTGAGCGCCACGAAGGCGAGCTGCCGGTCGTCCGGCGAGAAGGCGGGGTCGGAGATCTCGATGAAGCGCAGGCCCTTCGGGTGCTTCAGCTCCAGGCGGCGACGGTCGCCCAGGGTGATGGAAGGAGGCCGCCCGCCCTTGGGCGGCTCGTGCCGGTAGGCCTGGACGTAGAGCGCGTCGCCCGCCCCGCGCTGCGCGGCGAAGGCGATGGCGGCGTTGCCCACCGCCATCACCGAGTGATCGACGGGGTGGAGCGACTCGTACCCGGGCTGGTTGTCGGAGACGACCGTCTTCGCGCCGGGGGGGTAGCGCGGGTCGACGAGGTAGAGCCGGGCGCGGCCCGCCTCGCGGTCGATGCCCCGGAAGAAGATGAGCTGGCCGTCCGGCGAGACCTCGAAGGCCTCGGGCTCCGCCGGCAGCTCCGTGATGTCGCGCACCTGCGGAAGATCGTGGTGGACCTTCATGTACTCCGGGTAGTAGCGCTTCTTGAGCCACGTCCTCCACCGGCCGTCCACCTGCTCCAGCGGCTCGTTCAGCACGCGCCGCACCAGCGCGGCGAACCCGCGCTCGCCGCCGGGCGGGCCGCCCCCCGCGCCGCCGCCGCCCACGCCCGGGACGGCGCTCTCCATGAAGGCCTGGACCTTCTCCTTCCCGTACACGTCCGCGATGAACGTGATCCGCGCCTGGCCCAGCTTGTAGGTCGGGATGTAGCCGCGGATGCGGTCCTCCGCGAAGGAGAGCACGGCGTACCGGCGCTCCGGGTCCGGGTTCCACACGAGGTCGCGCAGGTAGAGGTCGGCCTCGGGATCGAGGCCACCCTTCGCGTAGTACTCGGCGATCCCCTCGATGTACCAGAGCGGCAGCCCCTCGATGACGCTCGAGTCGTCGCCGGCGAGGTCGAGCAGCTTCTGGATGGTGAACTGGTGGACGAGCTCGTGCGTCGAGACCTCGCGGAAGAGCTCGTGGTCGCCGAAGTACGGCAGCGACATCTTGAGGTCGCGCGGGCTCGTCACGCCCAGCACGCCCTCCGACACCTGGAAGATGTTGGTGGTCTGGAACTCCCGCTTCGACGAGTAGAGGATGTACGGGATCTGCTTCGTCGGCGTGTAGTGGAACTGGTCGACGAGCCGCAGGTAGGCGTTGCGGATGACCGGCAGCGCCCGCTCCGCGACGGCGCGCTCGTTGCGGTAGTAGTAGAGGCGGATGCCGCCCTGGCCTCCGGACGGCGACGGGATGTCGTAGTGGTGCCAGTCGAAGTCGTACCAGGACACCTGGTTCTGGCCCGGCCGCTCCGGGAGGACGATGGTCTGCTCGAGGCCGCTCCCCACGCGCCGCTCGCGGTGGTCCGCGAGCGCGTGCATGCGGTCCATCTGCCGGAGCGACTGGCCGAGATCGGGCGGGGCGAGCAGGAGCCCCTGGCCCGCAGCCACGGCCGGAAGGGCGACGCCGCACAGGAGTCCCAGGACCTTGCGCGTCGCCATGGGGGTCACCCGAGGGAACCTAGGAGCGTGCGGGCGCCCGGGCAACGGGCGTGCTGGTTCGACACCCGGGGTGCCAGGCTCATTCCCGGCCGACGAGGTGCACCCGGCCATGGAGGTGCAGCGCGAACCCGCCCGGCGCCGCGGCGGACTCCTCCAGCGCGAGGCCGAGATCCACCTGCGCGCCCCGCCGGAAACGCGCGCGATGGCCTCCCTTGACGCGACAGTGGAGGACGCCTTCGGCGTCGACGGTGAGCGTGTCGGCATCGAGGGTCTCGGCAGACCCATCGGAGAGGTGCGCCAGCACCGCGCCCCGCTCGAAGGTGATCCCCCGCACCCCGTACGGTGCGTCGGCCAGCTCGACGTAGGCGCTCTCCCGCCCAACGCGCACGAGGTAACGCCCATCGTTCTGGCGCTCGAGGGAGCGCCACAGCACCTCCAGCGTCCGCGCGTGCTCGATCGGCTCACCGCGGTGGCAGAGCCGGCCCTCGAGATCGATGGAGAGGCCGCTGCGAGACCGGAGCGCCTCGAGCGCCTGCAGGTCGAGATCGGACACGCCCCGATCGTACGACGACCGGGGGGCCGCCGCCCGCTTGCGGGCCGGCCCCGGCGCGGGTACGGAACCGCCGTGGAGCCTGCGCCGCGGATCGAGCCCGTCGTCCGGATCCGCTGCGCCTCCCCGGCGGACGAGGCGCGCTGTCGCCGCGTCCTCGCCGCCGCCGGTCTCGAGGCGGAGAGCTCGCTCACCTGGCTCGTGGTCCGCGACGCCGATCCCGACCGCGTCAACCGGACGCTGGTGGCGGGCGGCGCGCTCGGGCGGACCGCGATCCGCGAGGCCATCGGCAAGCTCCTCGGCTGGCTCATCGACCGGCAGGGCGCTCTCGACGGTCGTGCACGGAACGTGAAAGCGCTGGTCGAGCGCGTCCTCGCCGACGGCGGGCTGGCCGCCCGCTACGCGCCACGCGCCGACGACGAGCTCCTCGCCGAGGCGGCGCGGCTGTACCGGGAGATCATGGCGCAGGGCGCGCCGTTCATCCCGTGGGCCGCCTTCGTCGAACGCTTCTGCCGCCTTCGGGCGATCGCTTCGTAGACGTCGCATACCCGTTTGGCACGGCCAGGCGCGCGCGCCGTGGCTTAACCTGCCGTCAACTTCAGCTGGCCGGCACCTGCGGGCACCGGTGCAGGAGGAGGACGGCATGGTAGTCCGGAGGAGCGCGGGGCTCGCCGCGCTGCTGATGGTGGTGGTGGTATGGCCGTTCGCGACCGGGGCGCAGCAGCGCCTGCCGCCGTTCGACGCCGAGCGCCTCGTGCTCGAGCCCGCGGCGCACGGATCGATGGTGGTGGGCACCGGCGACGTCGGCGAGCCGGGCGACCTGCGCATCGCCATCGTCGGGCACTGGGAGCGCGACCCGCTCGTGCTGCGCCCCGGCGGCGATCTCACCGGCCAGGGCGCCTTCCGCAACAACGCCGTCACCGGCAGCCTCGTGCGCGACCGCTACACGTTCCACCTCCTCGCGGCCGTCACCCCGGCGCCGCGGGTGGAGCTGAACCTCGCCTGGCCGATGGCCATCACCCAGACGACGCGCGGCTCGCTCGACGGGCTCACGGCGCCTGACCAGACCGGCGGCGGGCGCATCGCCGTCGGCGTCAAGTACGCGGTCCTGCAGCAGCACGCGGGACAGGGCTTCGACCTCGCGCTGGCGAGCGAGGTGCTCGCGCCCTGGGGCTCGCAGGCGGCCCTGGCCAGCGACGACAAGGTCGCGTTCACCCCCCGCCTCGAGGTCGGCAAGAAGCTCGCCGGCGTGCGCGTGGGCGCCAACGCCGGCGCGCTCCTGCGCACCGCCGGCGTGAGCTTCCCGAACGGAAACGAGTACCACAACGAGCTGCGAGCGGGCGCCGTGGTGTCGACCACGGGTGAGAGCGCCCAGGCCGAGCTCTCCGCGCGCGGCGGCTGGGACCTCACCGCCAGCCGGGCGAAGAACTCGGCCGAGGTGCTCGCCGGCGGGCGCGTCTTCGCCGGTCCGGTGGAGCTCTTCGTGCTGGGCGGCCCGGGCTTCCTCGAGGAGCCCGGCACGCCGACGTGGCGGGTGCTGGCAGGCCTTGCGCTCTCGAAGCCGCGCGAGAAGGCGGCGCCGCCGCCACCTCCTCCTCCGCCGCCGCCTCCTCCGCCGCCCCCGCCGCCCGATCCGTGCTCGCCGGGCCAGGCGCACACGCCCGAGCAGTGCCCCGACCTCGACGACGACGGCGACGGCGTGCCGAACCGGCTCGACCGCTGCCCCCTGGCGAAGGGCCCGGTCGAGAACCAGGGATGCCCCGACACCGACCGCGACGGCGACGGCATCCCCGATCGCCTCGACAAGTGCCCCGACGAGCCCGGCACGCCCGAGTACCAGGGGTGCCCGCCGCCGCAGGCCGCGAAGCTCGCCACCGGCACCATCGTCATCACCAAGCAGATCCAGTTCGACACCGGGAAGGCGACGATCAAGCCGGAGTCGAACCCCATCCTCGACGACGTGGCGGCGGTGATGCAGGCGCACCCCGAGGTCCCGAAGGTCACCATCGAGGGGCACACCGACAACACCGGGAGCGCCGCCACGAACCGCAAGCTCTCGCAGCAGCGCGCGGACGCCGTCCGCGACTACCTCGTCGGGAAGGGCGTCGCGGCCGACCGCCTCGACACGAAGGGCTTCGGCCCGGATCGGCCCGTCCAGTCGAACAAGACGAAGGCGGGGCGCGAGGCGAACCGGCGCGTCGACTTCGTGGTGGAAAACGTTCCGGTGAAGTGAGCGATGGTGGGGCGGGTGGGCGCTGCGCGCTCACCCGCCTCGGAAGGCGACGGCGCCCCAGGTGTTCACCGCGACGCCGGCGGCGCCGAGCGCCCAGAAGCCGCGGCGCATGGGCCGCCCGCCCAGCGCGAGGAGCAGGAACAGGTAGGGCGTGTAGTCGAGGCTGAAGCGGTAGCCGAACTGCACGTACCCCGTGTTCTGGTAGAGGAAGCCCGGGAGGGCGGTCGCCGCCACCGTCAGCCACAGCGGCAGGTGCAGCCGCGGCCGCGCGCGCGGCCAGAGGAGCATCGCGAGGAGCGGCGTCGTGAGGAAGAGCGACATGCCGTCCGGGTCGTAGGCGAGCCGGCCGCCCTCGAGGTGCGGCAGCCGCGTGAACGCAGCGTGGAGCTGCCGCTCGAGGTAGTGCAGCGAGAACAGGCCGTGGCGCTGGATGTCGGCGTTGACGCGGTTGTTCCAGAAGTGTGCGTGACCGAAGTCGGCGGGCGAGCCGAAGCGCGTCCAGTTGAGCCAGGCGGCGAGGAGGAGCAGCGGCGCGGCTCCGGCGGCGAAGCGCGCCACTTTCCCCCAGCGCACGCGGTCGACCCAGGTGGCGGGCCGCCGCGCCTGCTCCCGCAGCGATCCGCCGCCGGCCACCACCTCGGCCGCGAAGAAGGCGGCGCTGAAGACGAGCGGGGTGCGGGTGATGGCGGCGAAGCTCCAGGCGAGCCCGGCGAGGAGCGGCGCGCGCGCGCGGTGGGCCGCCAGGAGGTAGAGGCAGGTGCCGGTGACCCCCAGGACCTCGGCCGTGTACCAGACCTCGCCCCGGACGGAGCAGGAGAAGGAGACCGTCCCGAACGCGAAGAGGAGCGCGAGCGAGGCGTTCTCGGCGCGCGTCCGGGCGCTCTCGCCGGTGCGGCGCAACCGCTCCAGCACCACGAAGACGAGCAGCACGTTCACCGCGGCGAAGAAGACCGTGAAGGAGACGTCGACGTACTGGAAGCCGAAGAGCGCGACCCCGGGCAGCATGAGGAGCGCCGGGCCGGGCGGGAACGACACGTACCAGCGCGAGCCCACCCGTGCCCAGTCGTTGTCGTCGGGAGGTCGGACGCGGAGGTGGAGCTGCCCGTGGAGCCACGCGTCGGCCTGGTAGATGAAGTGGGGCGCGTGCGACTGGCGGAAGAAGCGCGGCCCGGAGAAGGCCGCGAGGACGGCGAAGCTGCCGAGGAGGAGCAGGATCTCGAGCTGGTGGTCTCGGAGCCAGCCGGCAAAGCCGGAGGACGAGGAAGCGTTCCGGGTCTCGGAGGTCGGGGTGGGATCCCCCTCCCCCGCGCCAGTGGGGGAGGGTCGGGGAGAGGGCCCCACCACGCCTACCGCTCCAGCCTCTTCCGCAGCTCGTTGAGCACGTCGTACGCCGCGGTCTTCCTCACCCGGTCGCGATCGCCGAGGAATCGCTTCATCCACGCGGACGTCCCCTCCGGACCGGCGAGCGCCATGTGCACCGTGCCGACGGGCTTCTCCTCGGTCCCTCCACCCGGACCGGCGATCCCGGTGACGCCGATGCCCCAGGTCGTGCCCGCGGCCCGGCGCGCGCCCTCGGCCATCGCCCGCGCCACCGGCTCGGACACCGCCCCGTGCGCCGCGAGCAGCGCCTCCGGGACGCCGAGCAGCGCCCCCTTCGCGGCGTTGGCGTAGGCGACCACGCCGAGGTCGAACACCTCCGACGAGCCCGCCACCGAGGTCACCATCTCCGCCACGAGCCCACCGGTGCAGCTCTCGCCGAGCGCCAGCCGCTCGCGGCGCGCCTGCAGGAGCGCCACCACCCGCGGCGCGAGGTCGTCCTTGCCCTCGGCGAAGATCGCCACGCCGAAGATGCCGCGCACCGCCGACAGGATGCGCTCGGCGCGCGCCTCGGCGCCGGCGCCCGGCACGCTCCACTTCACGTGGATCTCCGGCCAGTGAGCCCGGTATCCGAAGCGGACGTCGGCGTGTGCCGGATCGTCCATCACCGGCCGCATCGCCTGATCGGCGTGCGACTCCGGGATGCCGATGAGCTTCACGAGCCGGGCCGCCGCGACCTCGCTGCCGGCCCGGCCGGCGATGCGCGGCAGGACCGCCTCGTCGCACAGCCCCCGGTACTCGACCGGCACGCCCGGCAGGCAGAAGAGCTCGGCGCGGCCGAGGCGGACGGCGAAGCCGGGAGCGGTGCCCCATCGGTTCGGCAGGATGCCGGCGCCGCGCGGGAACCGCGCCTGCTTGGCGTTGTTGGGCGTCATGACGCGCCCGAGCTTCTCGAAGCGGGCGCGGATGGCGGCGAGCGAGGCGGCGTCGTCGACGAGCGGCTCCCCCAGCGCGGCGGCGACGCACTCGGCGGTCAGGTCGTCCTCCGTCGGCCCGAGCCCGCCGCTCATCACCACCACGTCGGCGCGGGACGTCGTCTCGCGCAGCGCGGTGACGAGGTCGCCGCGGTCGTCGCCCACGAGCGTCTTGCGCCGGACCATGACCCCGAGGTCCCACAGCCGGTCCATGAGCCAGACGCTGTTCGTGTCGACGATCTGTCCCGTGAGCAGCTCGTCGCCGGTGGCCAGGATCTCGACGGTGATCACGGCGTCAGCTCCAGGCACCACCAGTGCGCGGCGCCGCAGCCGGCCGCGAGCCGCAGGACGAACCGGATCCCCTCCAGCGCCACCCACGCCCAGACGCCGGCGCAGACGTCGTCCATCACCACCCCGAAGCCGTTCTTCACCTTCCGGTCGAAGTAGCTCGCCGGGAACGGCTTCACGACGTCGACAAGGCGGAAGAGGACGAAGCCCAGCACGGCGTAGGGCCAGGACCAGGGCACGAGCGCCATGGTGACGAGGTAGCCGGCGACCTCGTCGATGACGATGGGCGAGGCGTCGACGACCTTCCAGTACCGCCCCGCCGCGGCCGCCGCCTGGCACGCGACGGCCACGAACGCGACCAGGGTGAGGAGGTACAGCGGGAGCGGGAGTGCGCGGAGCGCCCAGAAGAGCGGGATGGCGCCGAGCGTCCCCGCCGTCCCGGGCGCGACCGGGGCGTACCCGCACGGGCCCCAGGCAGCGAGGAGCACCCAGGGCCCGGGCGGCCCGTCCGGCCGGCCCTTCTTCAGCTTGAAGCGCGGGTCCGCCGCCTCGTCGGCCGCGGCCTGCAGGTCGGGGGTGGGCACGACTCAGATGTACTCGTCCCGCGCGTCCTTCACCGCGGCGTCGACGTCCTCCTCGTCCGGCTCGAGCGCCGGGTCGGCCTCGATCTGGGCGCGGACGGCGGGCGGGAGCGCGGCGACGGGCGGCTCGGCGCGGCCGAGCGACAGCACCCATTCCGCCAGCCCCATGACGATGTACGCGCCCATGTAGACGACCATGACGAACGAGGCGCGCGTCGCCATCCCCACCGCCAGCCCGCCCAGGCAGAGCACGCCGAAGACGGCGAGGCTGCGCTTGGAGAGGTGGACGTCCTTGAACGTCCGATACTTGACGGTCGAGACCATGAGGAAGGCGAGGAGCGCCACGACCACCGCGATGAACGAGCGCGTGGACATGTCGCCGATCGCCCCGAACGCCCGGTAGTGGGCGATGACGATCGAGACGAGCGTGCCGGCGGCGAGCGGGATGGGGAGCCCGACGAAGAACCGGGAGCTGCCCTTCTCGCCGCGGTGGGCGAGGACGTTGAAGCGCGCGAGGCGGAGCGCGCCGCAGGCGGCGAAGGCGAAGGACAGGAAGAAGCCGAGGAACCCGAGCGGCGCGAGCGCCCACTTGTAGACGAGCAGGGCGGGCGCCGCGCCGAACGACACCACGTCGGCCAGGCTGTCGAGCTCGACCCCGAAGTCGGACTGCGTCTTCGTCATGCGGGCGACGCGCCCGTCGAAGGCGTCGAAGAAGATGGCGAAGAAGATGGCGAGCGCGGCCTGGTTCAGCTCGGCGGGCGAGGCGTCGCCCGCGCACAGGGTCATCGCGTAGAAGCCGAGGAAGATCGAGCTGCACGTGAACAGGTTCGGCAGCACGAACATGGCTTTCCGCAGGTTGATCTGCATGCCGTGCCGCCCTCGTCCCCTCGCGTCGCGAGGCTGTCACGCGGGCCCGCCTTTGTCGAGGGGATCGCGGCCCCCAATCCTCCCGGGGGAGGAATCTAGGGCCGACCCGGGCGGCGCGGCAGGGTCAGGAGCCGGGCGCCCAGCGCCCGCCGAGCAGCGCCAGCGGGTCCTCGGCGCGGCCGCCTCGCCACACCTCGAAGTGCAGGTGCGGTCCGGTGGCGCGGCCGGTCGCGCCGACCAGCCCGAGCGTCTGACCCGCATCGAGCCGGTCGCCCGGCGCGCAGAGGAGGTGCGAGAGGTGGCCGTAGCGGCTCGTCAGCTCGCCCGCGTGGCGGACCTCCACCGTCAGGCCGTAGCCGGGTGTGTACCCGGCGTGAACCACCCAGCCGGCGGCGGCGGAGGAGACGACGCGGCCGGGCGGCGCGGCGAGGTCGATGCCCCAGTGCATCCGGCGCACGTGGTCGATGGGGTGGAGGCGCACGCCGAAGGCGGAGGAGAGCCCGGCGTCGTCGATGGGCCAGCGGAGCGCGGGCGGGCGGCTCGCCACGAACAGCCGCTCGCCCATGGCGCGCGCCGCGAGCGCGCGGCGGGCGAGCCGGGCGACCGCGTCGTCGAGCCGCGCGGCGAGGCGGGGCGGTGGCTCGCCGAAGCGCCGCCGGTCGAACTCCAGCTCCGCCTCCAGCGTCACCCGTGCCCGGACGAGCGACGCGAACGGCGCCTGCGAGGTGTCGACCGCGAGCCAGCCCTCGAGCGCGCGGGCGAGGTCGTCCCACGCCTGGACGAGCGCGGCGGAGAAGGCGTGCGCCGGGGGCAGCGCCGCCCGCCGCGTGCGCTCGTCGGCCGCGAAGCGCAGGAGCGCCGCGTCCACCGCCCCGCCCGCCGGACCGCGGGCCGGAGCCGGGTCGGCCGCCGGTGGCGCCGGCTCCGGCTCGGGCTCGTCGAAGGCGAGCAGCTCGTCGTCGCTGTACGCGCCGCCCGGCGGCGCGGGCGCGGCGGCGAGGAGCAGGGTGACGGTGAGTGCAGCGGCGGGCATGCGGCGCGCTCCGCCGGCGATGCTAGCACGCGCCGTCCGGGCGCCGGCCGCGGGTCCCTGGCGCGCGGGATGCGGCGATGTGCGTCCCTCGGCGTCCTCAGGCGCCGAGGACGCGCGCCATGCGCCGCGCCGCCTCCTCCACGTCCTCGGCGGAGACGTCGAGGTGCGTGACGAGCCGCAGCGTGTCCGGGCGCGACGCCTCCGCCCCGCACAGCACGCCCGCCTCGCGGAAGCGCACGGCCAGCTCCGCCGCGTTCCGGTCCGCGAAGGCGACGAAGAGGAGGTTCGTCTCGACCGGGAAGGCGAGGCGGGCGCCGGGGAGCGTCGCCAGGAGCGCCCCGAGCCGGCGCGCGTGCGCGTGGTCCTCGGCCAGGCGCGCCACGTGGTGGTCGAGCGCATGCAGGCAACCCGCGGCCAGCACCCCGGCCTGCCGCATCCCGCCGCCGAGCCGCTTCCGCAGCCGCCGCGCCTCGCGCACGAGGTCTCGCGAGGCGGCCACGGCCGAGCCGGCGGGCGCGCCCAGGCCCTTCGAGAAGCAGATGGCGGCGGTGGTGGCCGGCGCGCAGCAGTCGCGCGGCGAGGTGCCGGTCGCCACGGCGGCGTTGAGGAGGCGCGCGCCGTCGACGTGCAGCGCGAGGCCGCGCCGCGCCGCCACCTCCCCCACCGCCCGCACCGCCGCGAGCGGCCAGGCGCGCCCGCCGCCGCGGTTGTGCGTGTTCTCGATGGCGACGGCGCGCGTGCGCGCGTGGTGCGGGTCGTCGGGCCGGATGGCCTCCTCGACCGCCGCGGGGTCGAGCACGCCGCGGTCGCCGTCGAGCGGCCTCGCCTGCGCGCCCCACAGCGCCGCGAGCCCTCCGCCCTCGAACCCGTACAGGTGCGAGCCGGTCTCGCAGATGACCTCGTCGCCGCGTCCCGCCACGAGCCCGACCGCGATCTGGTTCGCCATGGTCCCGGTGGGGACGAACAGCGCCGCCTCCTTGCCGAGGAGGTCGGCGGCGCGCTCCTCCAGCCGGCGCACCGTCGGATCCTCGCCGTACACGTCGTCGCCCACCTCGGCGCGCGCCATCGCCTGGCGCATCTCGGGCGTCGGCCTCGTCACGGTGTCGGAGCGGAGATCGATGACCTTCACGACGCCTCCGGGTCGGGGGCCGGGATGGTAGCATCCGCCCGTCCATGGCGCGGCGTGCGACCCGGCGCCCGCCCGAGCGCGAGCGGGCGAGGGCCCTCGAGGTGGTGCGGCGGCTCGGTCGCGCCATGCCGGAGGCGCGCATCGCGCTCGACTTCGGCGACGACCTGCAGCTCCTCGCCTCGGTCATCCTCTCCGCACAGAGCACGGACGCGCGCGTGAACCTCGTCACGCCCGCGCTCTTCGCGCGCTACCCGGACGCGGCCTCCTGGGCCGCCGCCCGCCCCGAGGAGCTGTACCCGTACATCCAGACGCTCGGCCTGTTCCGCGCCAAGGCGAAGGCGCTGGTGGGCGCGATGCGGGCCATCGCCGGGGAGCACGGCGGCCGGGTGCCGCGCACGCGCGAGGCGCTCGAGGCGCTGCCCGGGGTCGGCCGCAAGACGGCCGGCGTGGTGCTCATCCACCTCGGCGCCGGCGAGGCCTTCCCGGTGGACACGCACGTGGGGCGCGTGGCGCGCCGGCTCGGCTTCACGCGCGAGCGCGACCCCGACCGCGTCGAGGAGCGGCTCACCGCGCTCCTGCCGCGCGAGTCCTGGGCGCAAGGGCACCAGCTCTTCGTGTGGCACGGGCGCCGGACCTGCTTCGCGCGGAGCCCGGCCTGCGAGCGCTGCGTGCTCGACGACCTCTGCCCGAAGGTGGGCGTGCCGCGGCGGCGGCCGGCGCCGGCGTGAGATACTCGGCGCATGGCCCGCGTCGAGGTCCCGCCGCCCGATCCCGTCCTCTTCACCACCGAGATCCCCATCCGCATCGGGGACCTCAACTACGGCAACCACCTCGGCAACGACGCCGCGCTGGCGCTGGCGCACGAGGCGCGCGTCCGCTTCCTCGCGGAGCACAGTCTCGGCGAGCTCGACCTCGACGGCATCTGGATGCTCATCGCGGACGCGGCCGTCGTCTACCGCGCCGAGGGCCACTGGGGGATGTCGCTCCGCGCCGAGATCGGCGCCGCCGAGCTCCGCACCCGCGGCTGCGAGCTGCTCTACCGCTTCAGCGACGCGGCCACCGGCGCGGAGATCTTCCGGGTCAAGACTGGCCTCGTCTTCCGCGATCCCGCGACGAGGAAGCTCGTGCACGTCCCCGAGCGGCTCGCCCGGCTGCTCGCGCCGGCGGGCTGACGCCGCGTGGCGACCGTCTTCACCGTGGGCTACGAGGGCCGCACCCCGGCCGACCTCGTCCGCCGCCTGCGCGAGGCGGGCGTGACCAGGGTGGTCGACGTGCGCGCCTCGGCGCGCTCGCCGCGGCCCGGCTTCTCCCGGGCGCCGCTCGGGCGCGCGCTGGAGGCGGCCGGGATCGCGTACCGCCACCTGCCCGAGGTGGGGAACCCGTTCCACGCCGAGGCGGCGGCCGACCTCGCCGGCGTCCTGGCGCGCTACCGCGAGCACCTCGCGGCGCACCCCGAGGCCGAGGCGGCGCTGGCGACGGCGGTCGCGGACGCGCCGACCGCGCTCCTCTGCGCGGAGGCGAACCCGCGGCGCTGCCACCGCTCCGTGCTGGCGGAGCGGCTGGCGGCGTCGGGGGCGACGGTCGTGCACCTGTGATGCGGCGTCAGGGCTGGTACAGGAACACGCCGCGCAGGTCCTCGGTGGTGGCGAGCGCGTTCCCGGTCGCCCCGGCGGCGTCGTACGACGTCACCTTGAACTGGTAGTACATGCCGGCGGCGAGCGGCACGGGTCCGATCGAGGTCGTGCCGGAGACGCCGTAGGTCGCGGAGGCGTTCGCGCCCCCCGTGACGCGCGGCAGCGCCGCCTTCCAGACGGTGACGCCGAAGGCGTCCAGCACCGTGATCCCGTAGCTCTGCTCGGAGGAGTCGTCCCGCCAGGTGAAGAGCGGCTGGGCCGAGGTCACCGTCTCCGGCCCGCTCGCGCCCGGCGAGACGACGTCGAGCGCGCCGGTCACCTTGAAGCCCGCCAGCGTCGCGGCGCCGCCGCTCACCACCACGTGCTGGAGGGCGGTGCCGCCGATGTTCGACGGGTCGCGCACCAGGAAGTCGTCCTCGAAGGCGGCGAGCGCCACGTAGCGGCCGTCCGGGACGCCGGTGATGGTGTAGGCGCCCGTCAGCGTCGGTGCGGCGCCGCCCTCGGGCGCGCGCAGGCCCGGAGGCGCGTCACCCCGGACGAGCACGTCGTCGAACGTCGACTCGAGCGCCAGGACGACGGACGTGCCGTCGCCTTGGCCCGGGTTCACGAGCTGCACCGAGCCGCTCACGCTGCCCGCCGCCGCCGAGGCGATGCCGAGCGAGACGGTCGCCTCCGCGCCGGCGGCGAGCGCCACCGGCTTGGCCTCGTAGTTCTGGCCCCTGGCGTAGGCGCGCACCGTGTAGTCGCCGGGGGTGAGGTTCAGGACGGCGAAGGCGCCGGTCCGGTCGGCCGGCGCGGAGAAACCGCGCGGCGTGCCGCCCGCCGACGTCTCGGCGACGACGAGGACGCCCGTGCGGTCGGGGGGAAGGACGACGGTGCCGCGGAGGGAGGCGGTGCCGGCGCCCGCCGGCAGCCCGATGAGCCCGACGTCGGTGAGCGCCGACTGGACCGTCCACGCCCCCGCGCCGTGCACGGCGCCGGCGGTGGAGACCGGCAGCGCCTGCCGGAGCCCGCCCGGGAACGACTGGAACCCTGCCGCGTCGACGCGCAGCGTGACCGGGGTGCTCACCGGCGTCCCGTCCGCGGCGCGCTCGCGCGGCACGCCGATCCGGTAGCTGCCGTCGGCGGCGGTGGCGGCGACCGCGCTCGCCGGCGCGCCGTTGGCGTCGATCGCCACGACGCGTGCGCCGGCGACCGCCGTGGCGTCGGACAGCTTGAACACGCGGCCGGCGACGACCACCGGGTCGAAGCAGGCCGGCGCCGCGCCCGTCACGGCCTCGCAGGCGAGGCCGGAAGGACAGCCGGTCTGGGCCGCGGGATCGCAGGACGTCTTCGAGTCGCTGCCGCAGGCGGCGGCGAGGAGCGCGGTGGCGGCGAGCAGGCTCGGGGCGTGGCGCATGCGTGGGCCTCGGTCGAGGGTTCGGGTTCGTGACTCGCGGCGACGCCGGGGGGTCACACGACAGGACCCTCCGCCGGCGCCGCCGGTGCGCCATCCGGCGCGCGTGGACTACAGGGAAGCCGAGACGCAGGTGCAGGCGGTCTTGCCGTCGCAGGCCGCGTTCGAGCCGAGCTGGTTGCAGGTGTACCCGGAGCAGCAGTCGCCGACGCCGGCGCACTGCTGACCGAGCATCCCGCAGCTCGGGCCCTCGACGCAGGACCCGGTGGTGCGGCCGGCGTCGATCTGGCAGACGGTGCCGCGGCAGCAGTCGCTGGTCGAGGTGCAGGTGGCGCCGGGCGCGAGGCACTGGATGGGCGCGGCGCAGACGCCGTTCGTGCACACCGCCGAGCAGCAGGTCGACGGGTCGGAGCAGGTCGCCCCGTTCTGCGAGCACGCCGGCGGGCCGGCGTCGGGGGCGCCGCCGTCCGGGGTGCCCGCGTCGGGCACGCCGCCGTCGGGCGAAGTGGGGGGCGGCTGGGCCACGGCGCAGAAGCCGCTCGTGGGCGATCCCTCGAACGGGATGCAGGTCGCCGGGGCGCAGCAGGTGTTCGGGCCGGAGGGATCGCAGGGCACTGCCCCGCCGGCGGGCGTGCACGAGGTCTGTGGCTGGCAGGTGAAGCCGCCGCCTGCCGAGGGCAGGCAGGGGGCGCGGCCGCAGCACTGGTCGCGGAACTGGCAGCTCTCCCCCGCCTTGCGGCAGCAGTTCAGGTCGTCCGGGTCGTAGCCGGAGGAGCACGCCGCCCCTGCCGCGCCGAAGCAGCGCGGGATCCCGTTCACGTCGAAGTGGCATACATCCTTCCCGTCGCAGCAGTTGCTGTTCATGGGGAAGGAGCCGAGCGGGGCGCCGGTGAAGCTGAGCGGCTTCCCGCAGGTGTTGCCGGCGGGGTTGCACGATCCGCCGTTGTCGCAGCGGCCCGGGCCGGTGCTGGTGATGCCGCCGCAGGTCACGGCCTGGCTCACCGGCGCGCCGGGGACGAGGCAGCACTGGTCGGTGGCGAGGCAGGTGTCGCCGGTGATCCGGCAGCCGCCGGCGGGCTGGCACACCTTCACGCCGCTGCCCGGGTCCTCGCACACGAGCGAGCAGCAGTTGGAGGGCCCGGAGCACGGGTTCCCGTCCTGGGTGCAGCCGCCGGCTGCGCCGCCGGTGATGACGGCGCAGCGGCCGGGGGCGCCGGCCGTCGCCGAGCAGACGCCGCCGCAGCACTCGCCGTTGGAGCGGCAGACGTCGCCGTTCGCCTGGCACGTGTAGGCCCGCGCGCAGACGCCGCCCTGGCAGTTCGTCGAGCAGCAGTCGGCGCCGGTCGCGCAGGCGTCGCCGACCACCTTGCAGGTGCCGCCGGCGAGCGCCTGGCAGGTCCCGCCGCCGCAGGTGCCGGTGCAGCAGGCGGAGGGCGACGTGCACGCGGCGCCCGTCGCGCTGCAGGACGGCGCCGCGAAGGGGCCCGCGTCGGCGGACGAGCTGCCGCCGTCCGCGAGCGCGCC